>DAOUQG010000014.1 GCA_030625765.1 Thermohalobacteraceae bacterium
TCAAGATTTTAATTGTCTATCAACTAAATCAATTTATTTATTTAAAATAACAATGCACCAACTCAAAAGCTGGTGCTAATAATTTAAATTTTATGGGACATTTTTAAAAGTACTTGACACAAGTTTTTTGAGCTTTCTGTGATTAATTTGGCATGGCGGATTGAAAAATGAAATGCCACATTAAAAGTAGTTGAGTCATGTCATGAAAAATCGCATCATGAGGACGTGTCATGTGCGCTGTGTCATGCAGACACGTTTTGAGACTTTTGTAAAAGTACCTTTTTCTGAAAATTTAGCCTAGAAAAAATACAGGATAGGGGTTAATAAATCAAAAAAAGTATGACTTTTTCAGTGGTTTCGGGTGTTTCAACTACA
Organism: Thermohalobacteraceae bacterium; assembly: GCA_030625765.1. Classification (GTDB taxonomy): domain Bacteria; phylum Bacillota; class Clostridia; order Tissierellales; family VENL01; genus DAOUQG01. The sequence continues at coordinate 376 of DAOUQG010000014.1, forward strand.
TTTCGTGTCAAACGAAACGTCAGGCTGTGTGAAAATGCCTTATCTTTTAAAGACAAATAATTATGAATGAAAGGTTTATTAAGTGTAACCAAAATTAATGGAGTATCATTTGAAACAGACATAGTCCCATGCGAATTAACCATAATTGCATGAGACTATGTTTTTTGAGTATTTATTTTGAAACTTTTGAGGTGTTTCGCAAATGCCTATGCTTTGTCTTAACCATCACTTTGTTTTAACCAGCAACCATGCTTCAGTTATTTTATTTTACGCTCAATGTCCTCAATACTCTCACAATCTTTAAACATAGGAAATTTGTTTTTGTCTATTTTCACTTTATTTACATCAAGTTTAATTTTGCCTTGAATAACACTTATTGGATGATATAGTGTTTCATCAGTGTCTTTTACTAAAAAAATAATAAACCTATCCTTTGCATTGCTTCTTACAATTTCTTTCTCATAAAATTCATTTTCATTAATTTTATATCCCAGTGGCTCTTTTACTTTAATTATATCACCTTTACTCAAATCTCCTTTCAAGCTTTTATGAATCTCTACACTGCTTATTTCGCTTATTTTCATCAAAGGTTCAGACCCACTTGAAGATAATTCTTCGCAATATTCATTATCAACGTTTAAAATAGTACCTATTATTATTACATCTGAACTCCTCACTAAATCCTTCTCTGATTTATACATTTTCCCCAGACTATGCAACGATACAGTACTGTTTCCATCAACTACTCTAGGTACAATATACGAAGCAAAAAATATTGAAGTTATAACCACGCTAATAATAAGCATAATTTTATTTATTTTACTCACAAGATCATCCCCCTAGTAATAAAAATTATAAATCATATGCATCCTTAACACCATCTAAATCATTAGTAGTAGGATTATAAAAATCTTCTCTATCAATATATTCACTCATAATAGCATCACGTGTATCAAAGAAGCCTAAATCATCTAATCCAAAAACATGACCAAATTCATGTGATATTACAGAAATCCATGCTTCTGCATTCTTTCCAACATAATCTTGAGGATAACTAATATTTGACGCAGTATTCAAATAAATTAGTATACCGTCATCGGTCATAAAACCTGTAAATCCATACGGTGCACTTGGGCTTGTATCCGTGTAGCATCTTATTGCATATTTGTTGTTAGTACCAGAAATATCTATGTCTAATACTCCATTGTTCAACTTTGTATCAGTTTGTACAGAATCCCACCACGCATAACATGCATTTTCTGCCCTTGTAGTTAAATATGAGTTACTCAACTCATTCTTGAAACTTATTTGAGGGTCAGGCAAAATTTGATCTCCTGTCAACTTATACTTAGCAGCATATACAAGCATTGGACTTAGAAAAAAAATCAATACAAAACATATTATCTTTTTAGCTTTTTTCACTTTAATTCCTCCTACAATAACTATCTTTGTGAATTTTTATTTAACTGGTAAACTATTTCTTCATTTATATAATGAAAAATGGTATAATAAATTTTATAACCTTCCTAATTTACTTAATGTGCTTTCCGGCTAAAGAAGTGAATTTTTAAGGTTATTTTTTTATTTGGACTTCTTGTTCTCACCATTGGCTTTACCTCCTTTCAAAACTTTATATATATAAATAGCTAATATATTACCTACTAGTGCAAAAGCTTGTCCTTGCTATTTCAAAACCCTGATTAAATCATCTCAACACTGATTGTAAAAATCAATTAGCAATTAATAAAAAATATCCCAAATGTTTAGTTAATTTTTTCTTTTTTTTACATTTATTAACAAATTTTATCTTTATTAATTTTATCATAGATGTAATATAGTTTCAATATGGATTTAGTAAATTATAATATTTTTGTAATTAATTGTATTTGACTTCTGCATAATAAAAACTCTCCTCATATTGAGAAGAGTTTTTACATATAGCAATGAATATAAAAATCATATCATAGTATTTTTTTTATTCTATCCTTTAGCTTCTCTAAGAAACTCAGTCAATTGCTCTTTATTAAACACATAGTTCGTATTACAAAATTGACATGATACTTCAGCTTGCCCATCTTCCTCTATTATTTTCTGTAATTCTTCCTCTCCTAAGCTAATAACAACCTTTTCGATTCTTTCTCTCGAACAATCACATTTAAAGCTTATATCATGCTTTTCTTTTATTTCCATATCAAACTCTCCAAAAATATCATCTAGTATATTTTCAGGAGTATATCCCTTGTCTATCAATGATGAAATTGATTCAGATTGACTAATTCTTTCTTCTAATTTATTTAAATTTTCTTCTGAAATATTTGGAAGTACCTGCACAATGTATCCTCCAGAAGCTCTAATACTCAAATCCTTTTCAACAAGTACTCCTAGTGACACTGCTGAAGGTTGTTGCTCTGATGATGCAAAATAAAAAGTTAAGTCCTCTGCTATTTCACCCGTAGTCAAGCGAGATTGTCCGATATAAGGCTCTTTAAGTCCTAAATCTTTAATTACAATTAATCTTCCTTTTTTCCCAACTGCTCCTCCTACATCTAGCTTTCTGTTTTTCTTCAGTGGCAAGTCTACAAGAGGGTTATCTACATACCCCTTCACTTCTCCATTACTATTTGAAACTGCAAGTATTGTTCCTATTGGTCCATCTCCTTTGAATTGTACACTAATCTTATCTTTAGAACCTTTTAGCATTAACCCCATTATTCCTGTAGCTGTCAATGTTCTGCCTAATGCTGCACTTGCAACAGCTGTCGTATTATGTATTTTCCTTGCATTATCAACCATATTTGTTGTAGATGCTACAAATACTCTAATTGATTTGTCTTTATCTATAGCCCGAATAACATAATCTTTCATAATTACTGTTCCTCCTAATACAATTATAATCATTTTTAATCTATAGTATATTTTATAACAAAAAGTATTATTTTAACAAAAAAATTCAAAGCCCCATTATTATGGGGCTTTACTTGCTACAGTTTAAACTATATATCAAATTATATTATTATCAAATTATAGTTTTTCAACGTTTGTAGCTTGAGGTCCTTTATCTCCCTCAACGATTTCAAATTGAACTTGTTGTCCTTCGTCTAAAGTTTTAAATCCATCAGTATTAATTGCTGAATAATGTACGAATACATCATCACCATCTTCTGTTGAAATAAAACCATAACCTTTAGTAGCATTAAACCACTTAACTGTACCTTTTGCCATGCAAAACATTCCTCCTAAAAAAATAAATTTACCTTGCAGATTGTACTATGTACTCCTACAATTGTATCTAGTGTAACATAATTAATTCCCTTTTGTCAAATAATATTTCCAAATAAAATATCTTTATACATTTTTTTTTAAAATATTCAAAATACTTATTTTTCGGCTTTTAACGCAACAAAATTTATACGTTCACTTTCAGGTATAGCATTATTAAAAGTGAATCCATCATATGCTTTTATATCAGAAAAGTTAGCTTTTTCTAAAGCTAAAGTAATTTCTTCTAGCTTATAGGCTCTCTGAGTATGATTTTCATCAAATCTTGTGTAAGCACCTTCATTTTCAACAAAAAAAGTTAAATAAAACTCACATAAAGATAGTTCATAATCGAAATAGTTTTCCCATACATAAAAAATATCCTCTCTATCTTCAACAAAAGTATTATTGCCAATAATATTACTAAGCTTATAATATGAATTAATATCAAATATAAATAATCCACCATGATTTAGATGATTATAAACGTTGACGAACACTTTTTGTAAATCTTTGTAGTTCAATATATAGTTAATACTATCGCATGCACATAATATTAAGTCATATTTACCATTTAGATGAAAATCTATCATATTTTGATTTAATATTTTAACATTTTTAAACTTTCTAAGCTTATCATATGCAACAGATAACATTTCTTCAGAGAGATCAAAGCAAGTTACAGAGTTTACTTCATCACATAGGTATTCTGTAATATTACCTGTTCCACATGCCATTTCTAGCACATTTTTAGGTGTACAATTATGCTTCATAAGTATTTTCTTTATATATTTAAACCATTTTTCATAATCAACATCATTCATTAGATCATCATAGAGCTTAGCAAATTCTCTATAAGAACTCATATCTATACCTCTTTTCTTAATTCGTCTAATATTTTAGTTAAGACTTTACCTGCTTTCCCCTTTATAACAACATCTGCATACCTATCAAATGAAGTTTCTCCTAAATTAATAATTATAACTCTCGGTGCCATTTGAGGTAAATAACTTACAGGTGCAATTGTTAAGCTTGATCCAACAACTATTAAAAGCTCACATTTATTAACAATATTCCATGCAGTGTTAAAATCTTCAGGTAATTGGTCCCCAAACATCACTACGTCAGGTCTTAGTATTCCATTACAAGAATTACATTTTGGAGGTATTTCTCCATTCTGATTCTTTTGCTCTAAAATTTTCAGATCTACCTTTTTACCACACATCATACAACTCCCAGTTCTTGTATTTCCATGTACCTCCAGTACATATTTTGAACCTGCTTTTTGATGAAGATTATCAATATTTTGTGTTATCACTGCTTTTATAATACCCATTTCTTCCATATTAGCTAGAGCAATATGTGCTTTGTTGGGCTTTGCATCAGACATACTTAAAAGCATCTTAAATCCTTTTTTATAAAATTTTTCTGGTCTATTTAATAGTATTGATGTTGACAATGCTTCCATTGGATCGATTTTTTCCCACAAACCTGTATTTGGGCTTCTAAAATCAGGAATGCCACTTTCAGTAGAAATTCCCGCTCCAGTAAGAACTAAAGTATTATTAGATTTTTTTATCATCTCACAAGCTTCTTTTACACTTTTATCTATCACCTTATCACTCCTTTAACACCTACTATGTAAATGAAATTTATATTTATAGTATACATATAGAATTCATTATAGTAAATAAAAAAGAACGAAGATACCACTTCGTTCTTTAAGAATAATATAAACTAATCTTTTACTACTTGTTCATTATTCATTTCTTTAGCTTTTGCTTTTTTCCTTACAGTCATTATTCCTCCAATTCTACCCGATTCCTTTGCGGTTAATCCACCCCAACCTTTTTCCTTTATTTTATTCATTAATCCAAGCTCAGTAGCTATTTCATATTTCATTTTATCGTTAGGTGTTTCAATTTTTTTCTTTTTCTTATTAGCCATATGTTACCCTCCTCTTATCTTCTATTATGTGGATTTTTAGATAATTTATTCCTCATAAGGTTAAAAAAATATTACTATTTTATTTCAATAGTAATACATTTTTTAAGAATATGTAAAATATTTTTATTTTCTCTTGATTTAATATTTATTTGATGTTAAACTAATTCATGTTAAAGAATTTAACACTTTCCCACTTCCCCTTTAACATTTTTTATAAATATAATTAAAAATAAAAATGACCTACTCCCCCCAGTAGGTCATTTTTTTATTTAAAATTCCTAGTATGTTATAAACTGATATCCTTTGTATATGAATAGTAGTGTAGCAACTATCAATGGAAAAATAGCTACTACCTTTTTAGAAATACTTATATCTTTAATATGCTGACCATTAGATATCACTTCTAAATCATTTTCTTTCTCGTCAATATTCTTTGGTAGAAATTTGAACAAAAAGTACAGAATAAATCCACATATCACTGCTACAACACCTGAAATCAGTAACAAAATGCTATAAGATATTAATTGAGCAATTTTAGGTACATTATTCATCATTTCAATTGTCTCAGAAGAATTTTGTAAATCTAATGTAAGATATTTATTAGCTAAAAACCCTATTGTTAACGCTACAGCATTATTAGTTGCATGTGCTAGCATTGTTGCAAAAATAGAGTTTGTTCTAATAAGTATATAACCAAACAATATTCCTAGAAAAATAGGACCAAACAAATTTTGTAGATTAAAATGAAAAACTCCAAAAAGAATGCCTGAATAAATTATTGCCTTCCATTTACCAAGTCTTTCATATGAATTCATTATTAATCCTCTAAACATAACTTCTTCACATATACCAGCTGATATTGCTATTATTACTAATCCAACAACATACTCCATGCCAGTATTAGGAATAGGCACAGGTGTAGGTCTGATTTTCCCTAACAAGCTAAGGAATACAATCATTATATAGTTGGAAAAAATACCTATAGGGTATGCAAAAATTGTTATAATAGGAATAAGTACAATCTGTTTCATTGAAAGCTTATTTAATCGTAATACTTTCTTTAAGCTAAATCCTCTGACTACAAGATATAGAACAGTTGGAAGCAAAATAAGAAGGTATTCTGTTATTATTATTCCCTTATTAATATCCCACATTTGAGCCATTGATCCTACAATTAATAAAAGAAAAGCACTAAATAAATAAAAATAATTCGCCTCTATTATCGTTGGTTTTCTTAATCTTTTTTTCATTTAAATATCCCCCTAATCTATCTAACTTACTATGCTAGTTAAAAATACCCTTTATCAATCAATTTCCTACCACATAAGTAAGCTTAAATAACATTAAATTTTTTACATATTTTTATATATAATTCTATGCCATGCATTAATATGCCCTCATTAAAATTAAAATAGCGACTATGCAAAGGATGTACATAGCCTAATGATTCATTTCTTGAACCTAACATAAAGAAAAGACCTGGCACAACCTGTTGATAATATGAAAAATCCTCGGCTATCATCATAGGCTTAATATTTACCATTTCATCTTTATCTAACAGCTCATAAAACACCTTAAATAATTCATTATCGTTTATTACAGCAGGATACATATCCCTTATCTCCATGTTAATTTCTACATTAAACATTCTCTCTAACCCCTTGTTTATTTCATGCATTCTTGATTTTATATTTTGATAAACATTAGATGCAAAAGCTCTGATAGTGCCTTCAAGTCTTACGTTATCAGCAATAATGTTACGAGCTTTACCTCCTTCTATTTTTCCAATAGATAGTACAGCTCCCTCGATAGGCTCAATATTTCTACTAATTATACTTTGATAATTACTTATCAATTGAGACGCAACATATATTCCGTCAATTGCTGTATGTGGCATAGCTCCATGTCCACTTTTAGCATTAATTATTATATCAAATTCTCCTGTTTGAGCCATTAATGCTCCAGGTTTACAGCCAATTTTTCCTTCTTCAATATCTGGAAGTATATGAAGTCCAAAAACTTTTTCAATATTGTATTTCTCAAATACACCTGCATCAATAATAGGTTTAGCACCTCCTGGCCCTTCCTCAGCAGGTTGAAATATTAACACAATATCTCTATTCAAGTTTTGTATCTGCGACAAATACATTGCTAATCCTAAAAGAATTGTCATATGACCATCATGCCCACAAGCATGCATCATACCTTTTTCTTTCGAAGCAAAAGTTAAGTTAGTTCTTTCAATAATCTTAAGACCGTCCATATCCGCTCTGAAAGCTATTGCTCCTTTATCAGAATCTCCTTTTCTGAATCCTATTACACCAGTTTTTGCTACTGAATGAATATCAAACCCAAAGCTTTTTAGCTGTTCTTTTATATATTTAGAAGTTTTTAACTCATTAAATCCCAATTCAGGAATCGAATGTAAATATCTTCTTATTTCAATTATATTGTCATATATCCTTTCTAAAATACCATTCATAATATCACTACCTCCAATAAATTTATATTACTATTCTATCCTTTTTGTCAACTCAATACAAACAAAAGTTCATTTTTAAACAAAAGTTATAGTAACTACTTTCATCATGAAGAAAGAGTGAACTAGTTTCTCATAAATAACTCAAAATACAGTCTCTTTCACTGTATTTTTTTATGAGTAAATTAATATATATATTTATAGAGTAATTTTTAAAGGAGGTTAGATATGAAAAAAGTTAATCTTGCTATAGTTGGGGCTACTGGAATGGTTGGTAGAACGTTTTTGAAAGTTCTTGAAGAAAGAAATTTCCCTATCAATAATTTGTTTTTATTTGCTTCTAAAAAATCTAAAGGACAAAAAATCATTTTCAATGAAAATGAATATGTAGTTGAAGAACTAAAAAAGGATTCATTCAATAGAGATATTGACATTGCACTTTTTTCAGCAGGAAGTAAAATAAGTAAAGAGTATGCACCTCTAGCGAAAAAAAATGGAATCACGGTGGTAGATAATAGTAGCGCATGGAGAATGGATAAGAATATACCTTTGATTGTACCTGAAGTAAACCCAGAAGATATTAAATGGAATAGTGGGATTATTGCAAATCCAAATTGCTCAACAATACAATGTGTAGTTGCACTCAAACCACTTCATGATTTGTTTAAAATTAAAAGAATTGTATATTCTACATACCAATCTGTTTCAGGCTCTGGTGTCGGAGGTATAGATGATTTAGAAAACGGTCTTAAATCTCTTAGACCTAAAAAATACCCCCATCCAATTGCTTTTAATTGTCTACCACATATTGACATTTTTACAGACAATAACTATACAAAAGAAGAAATAAAGATGATTGATGAAACAAAAAAAATCTTAAATGATAATAATGTTAAAATTACTGCAACTGCTGTGAGAGTTCCAATAAAATTTGGTCATAGCGTATCAATTAACCTAGAATTTGAAAAGCCTTTTACTGTCACTAAGATAATGAAAATATTTAAGGAAGCTAAAGGAATAATTGTACAGGATGATGTCTCTAGAAATATCTACCCTACTCCTCTTAGTACTGAAGGAACCGATGAAGTTTATGTTGGAAGAATAAGAAGAGATTTTAGTGTGGAAAATGGTCTTAATATTTGGGTTGTAGCTGATAATATAAGAAAAGGTGCAGCAACAAATGCAGTCCAGATTGCAGAGTTACTATGTAAAGAGTATTTTATTTAAGTATCTAAAAAATAAAAATATTATGCAAGGAGGGTAAATCATATGACTTTATTCAAAGGTTCAGGAGTAGCAATTGTAACACCTTTTAAGGAAAATGGTATTGATTTTAACAAATTAGGTGACTTAATTGACTGGCAAATAAGCGAAGGTACAGATGCGATAATCATATGTGGAACTACTGGTGAAGCATCAACTATGTCTGAAGATGAACATAAAGAAGCAATAAGCTTTGCAGTAAAAAAAGTATCTAATAGAGTCCCTGTAATAGCAGGTACGGGCTCAAATAACACTCAGCATGCATTGCAAATGAGTAAGTATGCTGAAGAAAATGGAGCAGATGGACTATTAATTGTAACTCCATATTACAATAAAACTACTCAAAAAGGTCTTATAGAACACTATACTGCAATTGCTGACAATGTAAATATTCCTATCATTGTTTACAACGTTCCTGGAAGAACAGGTGTAAACGTTCTTCCAAAAACATTGTCAGAAATTGCAAAGCATAAAAATATAACTGCTGTAAAAGAAGCTAGTGGAAATATAAGTCAAGTATCTGAAATAGCAAGGCTACTACCAGAAGATTTCGATTTATATTCAGGTAATGATGATATGATTGTTCCATTATTATCTGTTGGTGGTAAGGGAGTTATTTCTGTTGTTGCAAACATCTTACCAAAGGATACACACAATATAGTTAAGTACTATCTAGAGGGTAAGATTGAAAAAGCACGAAAATTACAGCTTAAAATGAAAGGATTAATTGATGCATTATTTATTGAAACAAATCCTATCCCTGTCAAAACCGCTATGAATCTATTAGGTATGAAGGTAGGTAAATTAAGATTACCTCTTACTAATATATCTGAAGCTAATTTAAATATTCTCATAAATGAAATGAAAGCATACGGTCTTTCACCTAAAAGGTAGCGATCTGAAAGCAATTAATATTGAGAAAGTGGTAATCCGAAAGAAATGCTGACTAAGAATTTGGATTATTATCCTCGCTGTTCAGATATACAGCACATCTGATGAAGCTACTAAGTGACTTACTCAAAATCAAAGATTTTGGTAATCTACTTATACTTATCGAATAATAATCCAAATTCAAGTATGTTGTGCTTTCATAACTTCTTGTGCCTTGAGCACACGAGAAAGGAATGATTGTTAATATGATAAATGTAATAATTAATGGATGTAATGGACGTATGGGTCAAGTATTAGTCAACGAAATTAGTAAAGATAAAGATATGACTATTACGTCAGGAATAGATATAAATTCTGAAAAATATAATAATAAATTCCCAGTTTTTAAAGAAATCTATAGTAATAATACAAAAGCTGATGTTATTATTGATTTTTCAAATCCGAATTCTTTAACCAATTTATTAGATTATGCAGTTAAAAACAAAATTAGATTAATCATAGCCACTACAGGCTTCTCACCACAGGATATAGAAAATATTAAGCAGGCTTCAAAACATATCCCTATTTTTCATTCTGCAAATATGTCATTAGGTATTAATGTTTTAATTAATCTAGTAAAAAAGACCGCTCCAATACTCAATGATTTATTCGATATTGAAATAATTGAAAAGCATCATAGTCATAAAATTGATTCACCTAGTGGAACAGCATACATGATAGCTCATGAGATTAATAAAACATTGAAAAATTCAAAACACTTTGTGTTCGGAAGACATGCCAAAAATCAGACAAGAAAAAAAGATGAAATAGGAATTCATGCTATTAGAGGGGGTACTGTTGTAGGAAAGCATGAGGTTATATTTGCAGGGTTAGACGAAATCATTGAGATTAAACATAGTGCAGCATCAAAAAGTGTTTTTGCAGTTGGAGCCATTAAAGCTGCCAAATTCCTTTTAACAAAGGACAATGGCCTTTATGGAATGCAAGATTTAATTAGATAATAGAATCATTAAAGGAGATGAAAACTAATGAATAAACAATCAAAAGTAATACCAAATTCAGAAGAAAAAATCAATTTTAATGATCCCTATGAAATTGCTAAATTTATTAAGAATGCAAAAAAAAGTACTCCTGTGAAGGCATACATTAAAGGTAATATAAGGAATATCAATTTCAATACGAATAGTCTAATAGTATTTGGTGAAGGTAATTTTAGAATTATCATTGGAGAATATACCAGTCTAATAATATTGCTAGAAAAGTATAAAAATGAAATTGAAGATTATTATATCGAAAATGATAGAAAAAATTCTGCAATTCCTTTACTCGACACTAAAGAAATTCAAGCAAGAATTGAGCCTGGTGCAATCATAAGAGATAAGGCTATTATTGGAAAAAACGCTGTTATAATGATGGGAGCTATTATTAATATCGGTGCAGAGATTGATGAAAATACAATGATTGATATGAATGCAGTTATAGGTGCTAGAGCACTAATAGGTAAAAACTGTCATGTAGGCGCTGGAGCAGTTGTTGCAGGTGTACTTGAACCTCCTAGTAAAACACCTGTAATTATTGAAGATGATGTGCTTATTGGTGCAAATGCAGTTCTATTAGAAGGAGTAAGAATTGGAAAAGGAGCAGTTGTTGCTGCGGGATCTATAGTTACAAAAAACGTACCCTCTAATGCTGTAGTAGCAGGAGTTCCAGCTAGGATTATTAAAGAAAAAGATAAAAAAACTATGGATAAGGTGAAAATTCTAGAAGACTTAAGAGGATGAACAGTATTTTGATTATAATAAATTTTATTGGAATGAGTATACTATTGCGTTTTGATATGCTCATTCCAATAAAAAATTAGAAAATATTAATTATCTTCAAATAAAAATATGTATGGTATATTTCTGTAATAATCACCAAAATTAAGTCCATAACCAACAATAAATAAATCTGGAATAGTATATCCAACATAATCAGGTTTTAGATCAACTTTTCTTCTATCAGGCTTGTCCAAAAAAACACATGTCTTAATTGAATTTGGATTATATCTTTTCAAATGATTAATAATTACCTTCATAGTTAAACCTGAATCCATAATATCATCTACTATAAGAACATCTCTTCCATTTATATCAACCTTCAAGTCATTAACTATATCTACATCACCTGAACTTTCTTGTCCATGTCCATAGCTTGATGTTGTCATAAACTCTATTTGAACAGGAACATTTATTTCTCTTACTAAATCAGCTGTAAAGATAAAACTACCCTTCAATAAAGATACTATTAAAATCTCTTTATCTTTATAGTCTTCTGTAATATTTTTACCTAATTCTTTATTCTTAGATTTGATTTCTTCCTCAGAAAAAAGAATCTTAGTTTTTCTGTTGTTATCCATCCAAAATCACCTCCCTTGTTTATTATGATTTTAACTATTATGGCATATTTTCATAAAAATTATAATTTTGCTTTTAACACCTTATAATTTACTAAAACCTTAGAAATGCAATAATAGTTATATGTAAATGAGTTACTTCTAATAATTATAAAATATTATACAATTATAATATTTTACTACATAATCATAAGAATTACAAAAATAACTCCATTTTTTGAAAAAGTTTTTTATAAAAGGTATTTTATAGTATTTATAGAATATAATAGTAATTACATTATAGCATTAGTATAGTTTCTATAAAACAACTAATAATTTCTCTTTTAAGTAAAGGTACAATATTATTAAATCAAAATAAAATTAAAGTTAGGAGGTTTACAAATGTCAACTGAAAAGTCAACTATCAAAAAAGATCTAGAAAAACTTTGTATAGATTTTATTAATATTTTAGAAACATATAGAGAAGAAGGCATCATAACAGAAGAAGAATACATTAAGTTTATAGCTTTAAAAAAGGACTTCTTGAAAAATAATTCAGTTTAAGATTTTTAAAAATGTATTCTAATAAATTCCATATGTAATCAACTTAAATTTTTATAGTCTTTAGTTTAATAATCAGTATCTTATACTAAATTGTATCCTTTTATGTCTTCAACCTCTAAGATTTCTTGGTTAGTTAAATTGAAAATTTTGTATATTAGCCAATCAATCTCTCTCTTTAAGTCATCAATTTCATTTATTAGGCAGTTGTTTTCTTTCAAATTCATATTTTTACTGTGCTTAAGTTCTTTTTTTGCACTTATTACCCTATCAACTTTATCAACAATTATCTTCTGTACTCTAAAAGATGGAATTATGATTGGGCTATTTTGAATATGGAATATTTTTACCTGTGGAAATAGTTTCCCTGATTCTCTAACAAGACTTTTATATAAAAAACTATAGAATTTTGAATTTAAAACTCCTAATATGTATTTTATATTAACAACATTCTTATATTCTTCTCTCACTCTTAAAGAGTATAAAGTGTTTAATAGATAATATTTCTCATTATCATAAGAACATATAAATCTATCTGCAGTTTGCCTAATTAAAATCTTTTCTTCATTTATAAACTCCTCTCTCATAAAGGTTGCATACTCTCCTTTTGATTTATCAATAATACTTCTATCATCTATTATAAATAGTCCCTTCCATTCATGGTAGTAATCAGTAATATTTTTACCTTCTAACACTTTTTTTGCCTTTTCATTAGAAGCTTTCTTTGTAATCAGCTTTGTCCTTATATTTCCAGTTGCTATACCAGCTACTATTTCACATATATCATTTATCTTGAATTGATTCTCTAAAAATATCTTATTCCTTAACTTAAAGGTAATCTCAGATGAATCTATATCAAAAACATACTTTAGTAGATTGAAATAATATGATTGTGGAATTAGTCTATATTTAAAATCAACTATTTCATATTCTATGTTTATACAATTTCTAACATTTTTGCACTTTATTAAATTGCTGTGTTTATTGTCTAACTTATTTTTTAGAATAATAATTGCCATATTCATATTTACATTGTTAAATATGCCTTCTCCTAAATCTACGATTTGTTTTATGCAAGTTTTTTCAAGAATAAGTTTTCTTATTGCTGTAAAATTGTTATTCGTAAGTAAATTGCCTGGTAAAACAAAAGCTAAAATGCCTTCATTTTTTAGTAAATCTATAGATTTTTCAACAAACAAGCTATAGATGTCGAATCTACCTACAGCAGTGATATATTTACTCTTTAAATATTCTTTATTAAAATATTTATTTATTCTTCTATTTTCTAAATATGGAGGATTTCCAATAATAAAGTCAAATTTAACAGCGTCTATTCTACTTTCCTTTAAGAAGTCCTGATTATATAAATTAAAATTTACATCTAGATACTTACCAGTAATGTTTATTATTTTCAAAAACAATGTGTATTTACACAATAAAAGACTCTTTGGATCAATATCTATTCCATATAAATTATCTTCTATAATTGCTCTAACTATTTCCTCTCTACTTAATTCTGTATTTCTAATAGACCAATCATATAATATATCAAAAATATAAATTAAAAACATACCTGCACCACATGCAGGCTCAAGTATTTTCATTTCATTTATACTATTGATATTTCTTATAGCATTTTCTATTGAATTGCCCACTATATATTTTACAAGCCATTTAGGGGTATAATATATACCATACTTTTCTTTCATATCTCTTCTTCTGATGATATACTCATATATAGTTGGTAAGAGATTGTCCATTTTTAACAATTCTTTTGGTAAATTATTTTTTAGAAAACGATAAACTGGTTCGTTAAGTATTCTATTAATTTTTTCCTTGGTCAAATTCAGAGATTTTATTCTATATAACTTAATATCATTACATGCTAAAACAATAATAGAGTCGAAAATTATATTTTCTAAGTTATCTTCTCCATACCTATCTTCAAATTTTATATAAATTTCGTTAATAGTAGTTATAATCTTTCTCATGCGTTTTCCCCATTAAATTTTTCTATCAGACTTAAGATGGATTAAAACTCTTTTAACTTCCTTTAGCTCAAAAAGAATTCTATTTAAAGTATACTGAATGCTTATTAGAACAATAAACAAAATTACTCCAAATATAATTTTATATTCTGTCATTAATACACACCCCTAATTTATTATACCAAAAAATAAGACTGCCTATAGGCAGTCTGCACAATTTTTATTCATTATTTTCACATTTTTCATTTTTCTCTTCTCTATTGTTATCATCCTCAACAAATTCAAGCTTTGAAACAGATACCTCATATGCAACTTTATTGAGTACATTCCCATCATATAACTTTTTCTGATACTCTCTGCTTTGAATTCTACCCCATGTTTTAATATGATCTCCAACCTTTAGCTTTTCACAAAATCTTGCATTTCTCCCCCATGCAATACATGGTATGTAATCAGATTTATTATAAGGTCTATTTACTGCTAATAATATATCTGTAATCTCCCTTCCAAAAGGAGTAGTTCTATAAATAGGTTTTTTACATATATATCCATCTAAAAATATTTCATTTGGTTTTTTTAATAATTCTTTTAGCTCAAGTTCATCTTCTGGCTCCTTTAAATCTCTTGCAAAAACAGTTAATAATAGTTTATTATTGCCTTCTTGATACCTATTGTATGACCTTAATTGGCCTTCTAGTACTAGATAAGTACCTATATCCATGTTAATATTCATCATCAATCTTTCAGAAACAGTTACAGGTAATATATCTGAAAACTCGCTTAATCTAGGAGCTTCTAAGTTAAATACATAAAACCCTTCTCCATACATCTCATGGCTAAACTCCTTTTCACTAACAATTTTTCCAATAATAGATACATTGTTTGTATCAATTACTTTTTCAACCATTTAGTCCCCACTCCCCTTTCTATTCTTATGTTTTTCATTTTGGACTAATCTACAATAATACTTATTCAAGCATTTAAAATAATATGATGACTTTTTTTGAATAATTGTATTATTATTTTTTTCATTTGTTTATTGATAAGTACTCCCCCAAAAATTTCTCATCGTTATAATATTTGACTTTTTTATTAGAATTCCTTCTGTATAATCCTAAAATAAAGTACATTAATGCTATATAAACATAAAAAAACTAGGTCTTTTAATACCTAGTTAAATATTATCCTATATTCTTGAGATAGAGTTCTAAAATATTGTTGAATATTTCTTTTCCTTTATCCATCCCCTGCGCTCCTAATAGTAATATAATGTCATTATTGCCAACTATTCTTAAAACTTCATTAATCGATTTATTAAGTGATTCACATATTTCATAATTTACATTTAGATCATCAAAATTCATTTTATATGTAGTAATTTCTTCATTGCTTACTTCATCCTTTTCTGTAACTATATCATTACTTAAGGATAATATCACTTTCTTCACCCCTAATATTGGAACCCATGCTGAAATGGTTTTTGCATTATCTTCATTAATTTTAATACCTCTGTTCCCTCGAATAGCATTAACGATTATTATATTATTGTAATCCATAGCCTGTACTGTTTCAAACACAGCTTCATAGCTTGCAGGATTGTGACAAAAATCATCAATAACAATAAAGTTATCATCATGAATTTTCTCTAGTCTTCTATCAATACCACTAAAATCAACAAGAGCCTTCTTAATGTCTTCAATATCAATTCCAAAAGATAATGCAGCGCAAATTGCCGCTAATGAATTATATACATTATGCTTGCCATTTATATTAAGAGTTATTGGATACTCAGCATGCTCAATCTCTTTTCCATATATTGATGTTATGCCTCTTTGAATACATAAAGTAAACTCAATGTTATTTTTAATATTTAAACTAGATGCTGTAATACTAGATTTTTTACTCAGCCCATATGATATAACTAAAACTTTATCATTATTTTCAACAAGCCTAGTCGCATTATTATCATCAATATTTAATATAGCTATTTTATTTCTAGTTAATGAATCAAACAGTTTTTTCTTTGACTGAAAGTAATCATCATAACTTTTATGGAAATCCATGTGATCCTGCGATATGTTTGTATGTATAGCTATATCAAATTCAAGACCATACGTTCTGTCAAATTTCAAACCATGAGATGAAACTTCCATAATAACTACTTCTACTTTCTCTTTTGCCATTTGATCTAATAATGAAAATAGTATTTCTGGCTCTGGCGTTGTTAACGATGAAGGTAAATATTCTCCTTCAATTTTTACTCCTAGAGTTCCTATAATTCCTGTTCTATACCCTGCTTTTCTAAAAATATTTTCAACTAAATAGGTAGTTGTAGTTTTTCCATTAGTTCCTGTCACACCAATTAGTTTAACTTTTTCAGATGGAAAATCATAGAATTCATTTAGTAATTCTGCAAGTTTAACCCTTGTATTGTTAACCCTTTTAACTGGTACAGTTTTGTTTATTATATTTTTTTCTGTATAAACAATCACTGCTCCATTTTTTATTGCCATATCTATATAATCATTTCCATCATATTTACTACCTTTAATAGCAACAAAGGCATATCCTTGTTTTACTTTTCTTGAATCACATGTTATCCCAGAAATATTAACTCCATCAGTCATCATAAGTACAACTCTCCTTTTTAGAGGACTTATTATATATAGTTTATAATTTGCCTACTAAAGATTTTTTATGTAAAATTAAATCTATTATTTACTATTATAATAGATTTTAAAATAGATACAATAATATTGAGGTGATTTGTATGAAAAAAAATATTTCTTTGAATGCAAAAGAAGCATTTGAAAATTTTAAAGAAGAGTTAGCTCGAGAAATGAATTTAGATTTAAATACTAAAAATAATATTTCAACTAAAAAAATAGTTGAACAAGCAGAAAAGATGTTTACAGATTTAGGTAGATCATAATATTAAAAAATAGAGAAGACAAATTTAGTCTTCTCTATTCTGCAAAATATGCTTTACAGCAGTAAAAGCATAAGGCTGATAAATCAAATATATATATTCAATTTCTCTTAATCTGCTTTCCCGTATTATCAATATAGAAATTTTCTCTATGGATTATTTCTGATATAGGTATTATCTCATATCCTTCACTTTGAAGCTTTTCTATGATTATGGGTAAATACTGCATGACGTATTTTGCATTATTGTGAAAAAGTATTATTGATCCATTCTTAACATTCTTTGTCACTCTATCAACCACAGGCTGCACTCCCATTTCCTTCCAATCCAATGAATCAACATCCCATTGTATCGTATAATAACCATTTTCCCTACATGTACTAACAAGTAAATCATTATAATCTCCAAACGGTGGTCTAAATAAAATAGAATCGACACCAGTAATTTGCTTTATTTTCTCATGAGTTTTCATCAACTCTTCAGTTATTTGCATTTTATTTAATTTAGTCATGTGTGGATGATTAGTTGAGTGATTTCCAATTTCATGACCTCTTTTATATATTTCTTTTACTTTTTCAGGATACTTATCTACCCAAAACCCGACAAGAAAAAATGTAGTTTTTACATTATATTTATCAAGTATATCTAAAATAGTGTCTGTATATTGACAACCCCATGCAGCATCAAAGCTTATTGCTACCTTTTTTTCTAATGTATCTACATAATAAATTGGCAAGTCTCTTTTCGGTGAAAATACTCCTAATATATTATCATTTTGTATTGCTTGAGTATACATTACAGCTATAATAGCTAATGTTAATACAACACTAATTTTGATAAAGCTATTTCTATTAATTAATAATATCTTCAATTTAACCCCCCCTGCAATTCTAATATTAATATAATTTATTCTTTTTTTTTTTTTATTATTACAAAAAAGAAAGCGTATCTACTTCTTAAGCTAGATAAAGCAAATATGAAACTCATATTATAAAACTTTAGAATTAGTTTAATTAAATACGCATATATATCAATAGATATAGACAACAAGATGTAAGAATTGAAAATCTTTAGTGGAGGAATATAAAATGACACTTGGTTTTAATTTAATAAATGTTATATATATACTAGGAATCTTATTTGGACTCTTGCTTTTTTTACTTGGAATAAAGATTATGTCTAATACCTTTGAGAATATTGTATCTATTAAAATTAGATCAAGGCTTAATAAACTGTCCTCGCGTAAACTATTAGGGGTAGCTTTAGGAATAATAATGACAGGCTTATTACAGAGCAGTAGTGCCACAACAATAATAATAATCAGTCTAGTACATGGAAGTCTTATAGATCTTAATAATGCTGTTCCTATTATTATGGGAGCTAATATTGGTACAACTCTTACAGCTCAAATAATTGCATTTAGAATAAATATGACTACTCAGTATTTTATAATTATAGTTTTAGTTCTAATAATAATGCTTAAAAAAAAATATAAATCTTTCTCAAATGTATTATTAGGTTTAACATTAATTTTTTCTGGTCTTGAAGTTATATCAGTTATAATGTCATCTCTAAAAACTATATCTATTTTACCTTATTTGATAGCAAAATTGTCTGACAATAAAAAAATAGCTTTCCTACTAGGTATTTTAATAACTTCAATAATACAAAGCAGTAGTACAGGAATAGCTATGCTTCAAATTATGGCTTCAACTAAAATGATTCCAGTTATCAATGCAATACCTATTATGCTTGGTCAAAATATTGGAACCTGCGTCAATACGATAATAGGAAGTTTAGCTACAAATAAAGCAGGAAAACAGGCTGCAATTATACATTTGTTTTTTAACATAATTGGAACTGCAATTTTTTATTTAATAATAGAAAAATTTTATGCTTTTATTATATTTATATCTCCAAATAATCCAGCCAGACAATTAGCTAATGCTCATACAATATTTAATACCACATCAACAATAATATTACTTCCATTTTCCTCTCATTTAGCAAAATTTTCAAAAAAAATAATAAGGGAATAATTATCTTATCCCCTGTAAGTAATCGGAAACCTGAAAATCATTAATCATATTGATTGTGCTATAGGATAGACTCTCTCCTTATATCTACCCTGTCTGTCCTATCTACATTCTAAAAACCATCTTTATATTATTAAAAATAAACTATAGCAAGAAGTATTTACTTCCTATATTATTCACTGATAAGTCGTAGCTTTATTAAAACCTCCTTGAATCTGGCAAGGTCAATTGGCTTCCATGCATAAGCTTCACATCCCAAATCATAAGCTCCCATAACGGTTTCTCTTCATTAATTGCTGAAAGAAATGTATCCAAAGTCTCCAAACCGTTAACTGCAATATCGCATGTTCCATATTTTGATAAATATATTTGCAATAGCTTCCTTCCAGCCATATCATCTTCTGCAATAAGAATTCTCATAAGCTCACTCCTTTTACTATTTAATACTCAAATACTCAAAAATTGTTTTAGGTATTTTATTCAAAGGCTTCTGCACATCTACAGCACCTATATTATAAGCAACCATCGGCATACCGTAAACTACACTTGTTTTTTCATCCTGACCAATTGTATAAGCTCCTCTTTTTTTCAGATTAAGCAGACCTTTTGCACCATCCGTTCCCATCCCTGTTAAAATAATTCCGATAGCCCTTCTTCCTGCTGCATCAGCCACCGAATCAAACAAAACATCAATGGAAGGGCAATGTCCGTTCACATTTTCACCTTGATAGATTCTTACATAATAGTTTCCATGCTCTCTTACCAACTTCATATGATAATCCCCTTGTGCTATAATTACTCTGCCAGGCTTTACCTCATCACCATCCACAGCTTCCTTAACTTCCATAACACAGTTTTTATCAAGTCTCTCTGCATACATTCGTGTGAACACTGGAGGCATATGCTGCACTACAACAACTCCAGGCATTTCCTTTGGAAATGCCTTTATAATCTCACATACTGCTTCTGTTCCTCCAGTCGAAGCTCCAATTGCAATTACAGCATCCTTAATTTTAGCACTTTTCCCTGAGACACTTGTGACTGTGTGAGAATATTTTTTGATACATTCCACTTTTGCTACTGATGCAATCTTGATTTTTAAAACAAGCTCATTTATAAAACTTTGTAATCCTCCTGGTCTTGTAACATCGGGCTTTGTTACAAAATCAACAGCACCAGCATTCATGGCATCAAAAACATTTGTGCTCACTGCACTTACCACAACAACTGGCAAAGGGTATTGAGGCATTAGCCTCTTAAGAAATTCTATACCATTCATTTTAGGCATTTCTACATCAAGTGTTAAAACATCCGGCTCTAACTCCAAGATTTTATCTCTAGCTATGAAGGGATCAGATGCCGTGCCCACAACCTCAATGCCTGAATCCTGTTTAATCCCCTGCACAAGGGTTTCTCTGAACAATAAAGAATCATCAACAACAAGAACTTTAATTTTTCTGCCTATTCTCACTACCTTCACTCCTTCCGGTAAATTGCAGGCAAAATATATTTATATCCGGTTTCTTCTCTAGGTATGGATTCTGAGTGCCCAATAAACAAATATCCTCCCTTTTCAGTATTCTCGAAAAATTTTTTAACCAGTTTCATTTTGATCTCCTGATCAAAATAAATCATTACATTTCTGCAAAAGATAATGTGAAACTTCCTACGAAAAGGAAATGCATCATCCATAAGATTAAAAACCCTGAAAATAACCTCTTTCTTCAATATATCAGCTACTTTATAATTTCCATCTTCCATTTTAGAAAAATATTTTAGTTTCCACATGACAGGAAGATGATCCACTACTTCCTTTTCATAAATTCCATTTCGTGCAGCTTGCAATGTCTTGACGGAAATGTCCGTAGCAAGTATTTTTGTATCCCAGGAAGTTATTTGGCTTCCAAAGTATTCCTGAAGTATCATTGCAATTGTATATGGCTCTTCTCCACTCGAGCAACCGGCACTCCATATGCGCAAATCTCTGTTTCCTATGTTTTTTTCCAGATAATGAAGTACTACATCTTTCAAATAATCGAAGTGTTTCGGCTCTCTCATAAAAAAAGTATGATTTGTTGTCAGTCTATTAATAAGCAGTGTAGCTTCTTTGCCTGTTTTATCCGAAAAAACATGTCTGATATATGCG
>DAOUQG010000254.1 GCA_030625765.1 Thermohalobacteraceae bacterium
CAAAGTACAGGGAGAATCTTGATTATCCCAAATCACTTTATATTTATACATGGAATAGTAAACTATGATAAAGGATTTAAATATATTTGGAATGAAATTAACGTACTTATCACGTTTGAAAGTAATTGGGAAAAAGCTAAAACAATATTGACTGATATCGGCAATAAACACTCATTGCATTTATCAGAAAAAGCAGCTAGAATGGTAGAACAAGCCAAAAAACAATATATGATTCATTATAAGAATCTCACACCAATTGTGTATACAGATGTTAAAGAAAGTGGAGTACAATTAACAATAAGATACTTGTGTGTGCCACGTCTAAGGAGGAATACAATAAACGATATATGGGAAGATATTCTTCATGCTTTTGGTAACGAAATAGATATTGAATTAGCATATCCAACAATGAGGATAAATTATAATAAATGATTCTAAAAAATATCTAGATACTGGTAAAAGCATTTTTAACATTGAAATACATTTAGTATAAAATAAAATGCAGGAGGGAAACAATATGCCAAACATCAAATATGAAATAAAAGAAACAGTAGGTATTTTATCTGAAAATAACAAAGGATGGGCAAAAGAATTAAATTTAATTAGCTGGAATGATAGAGAACCCAAGTATGATTTAAGAGATTGGGGTCCTGAACATGAAAAGATGGGTAAGGGAGTAACTCTTTCTAGAGATGAATTGAAAAAACTTAAAGAGTTGCTTAATGAGTTGGATTTATAAATAAAATTATTGTTTATTAAAGCTATAGAGTTTTAACAATTCTGTAGCTTTGTTTGGGTGGAAGTTAAACGATTGAAACTTATAGCGGGATTTAAAAGTATAAGAAAAAATGGTGTGTGACTGAAATAGATTAGGTGTAATTGCTTTAAAACAATCATTAAATGGAAGGAAGTAAATATTGAATAGTTGATTTGATAAAAGTAAAAAAAGTAGAATGCATTTTATCTACTCTTTTTATTTGATAAATAAATTTTAGAGTTCACAGATTTAATAAGTAATTTAATTAATAGGGAATTAATAATATCTTTCATTTGTCATTATAAAATACATATTTTTCTTAAAAATTTTTACGTAAGTAAAAAGCGATTAACTACTATGAGTAAAAAGCATTTAAGCATTACATTCTAATAGCAAGTCTCTAATTTTGTACATGAATTCTTTTGTGATTTCTCGGTCTACCTTT
This sequence comes from Thermohalobacteraceae bacterium, assembly GCA_030625765.1. Classification (GTDB taxonomy): domain Bacteria; phylum Bacillota; class Clostridia; order Tissierellales; family VENL01; genus DAOUQG01. The sequence continues at coordinate 1,203 of DAOUQG010000254.1, forward strand.
ACTTTATTGGTTTGATGTACGGTTATTACTAAATTCTTATATGATATTATCATAAAATCACTTAGGACTTTTAGTTCTGATTCAAATGCATCCTCACCACTACTTGGTAAATAATAGATGCAATCATTTCCGATACAATTTTCTGTATATGATATACTTACGCTTATTAATGTTTGCATATCTTTGCTTTCAAAATATAATACATCTTGAGTTGGGTCATTAATAGTATCACCAGATAGTGTAAGAAAAACACCCTTACCAAATGTCAGTTCTGGTCCTATAGCTACGGTATGTTCCCCGTTAGAACCATAAATTAGACTATAATCTTCTATATTTAAATTATCTTCCATATTTTCATATAATTGCCTAAAATCTTCATAGTCAAATATCTTTTCATTTCTACCTGATTCTTCTAGTTCTTCATCATTTTGATTGTTTGTAAGCTCATTTTTGCTACCTTGTTTATTATTATCATTATTATTAAAGCATGCAGTTAATAGAATTACATAACTAATAACCATTAATATAACAATGAAATTTTTTTTAATCATATAAAACACTTCCTTTGTTAATAATGCATAATATTGTGAAAAATGGGACTGAAAAGCCCCATATGTTTATTAATGAAGTATAGGTTGAGAAGCTGTTATAACCACATTTGTATCATTTTTGCTGACTGCTGTTCCTCCTGCATTTTCATAATAAGAGGTGACAGTACCTAATTGCTTATGGACCTTATGATATTTTATTTGACCTCCAGTATAACCACCTACAACATAATTAGTTATATATGCCACTTCCCATGGATCAACAGTTGCTGACAATGAATATGACCAGCCCTTAGAATAAGCTTTACTTCTACTATATGATCCTCCTAGCTCAAGTTCAAGTTTAGCTAAAAAATCTACACCTATTTCACCCTTTGCAGATATACTACCACTAACTTCCCAGGTGGTTAAACTTGATGCTGATTGAGTATAAGATGCTTTGACTGGCTTATCATATTCATTTGTAACCTTGCAAGTTCCAGCACTTTTATACTTCCAATTTTTATTAGGATTGTATGCAATGTAAGTATCATATATGTAAGCATACTCATCTTCATTAGGGAAATAAGAATACATGAAAGCTTTATTGTTATTTCTTTTGCTCAAAGGGGTTACTTCTTTAATATTACCTTCTGAATCTTCTTCCCAAGCTCGTAATTTAGGTATCTCCTGTTTGTTTTTTTCAATTTCTGCTTCTACTTTCTTTAATACATAATCAGGTATAATGGTGTTATCTGCAGCAAATACGTCTGCTGGTCCTGACAATATACCAATTAATGATAATGATAAAATTGATGCTTTTACGATTTTTCCAAATTTCATATTAATACTCCGCCTTTCAAAAGTTTTGGTAGATATTTGCAATTAATTTACACTTGTGTATAAAAATTCTTTTATTTTGCAAACAACGTATATAATATTAGCATATATATTCGTAACATTCAATAATTTTGTCGTGTTTTTTTATTTTGGGTATTTATACCTTATTTTATCCGACTATGGTTGGGTTTAATAATAGACAAAGTATCAAGATGCTAATATATAGACTAAATTGTGAAAAAAGTATACAATTATTACAAATTATAAACTAGAAAATTAAAGCTATGGAATTTTAACAATTTTTTAGCTCTATTTATATATAAAAAAATATAAAAAATACTTGATTAAATGGCAGACATGAATTATAGTAAAATTGTCAGCCAACAAATTCAGGGAGGTGGTTATTATATCTAAAAAAGTTGGTAGACCTTTTTCTGAAAATCCTAAAGATATACGTCTTACAATAAGATTAGATAAAGAACATTATGAAATCTTAGAGGAATATTCAA
>DAOUQG010000038.1 GCA_030625765.1 Thermohalobacteraceae bacterium
GTACAACCAAACTATGTATATGAAGGAAAGCTAATGGCAAAATATGCAATTGATGAGTTTGAAGCTGAGAAAATAGTAGTTATCTACAGAAATGATGATGTTGGAAAAGATGGGTTAGAAGGTATTGTTCAAGGTTTAGAAGAACTTGGGAAATCTAATTTTCTAACTGAAGAAGGAAAATTAGCTTATAACGCAGGCGAAACTGATTTTACAGTTCAAGTACAAAAAGCAAAAAGTCTAAATCCTGATTTAGTTATTATATATGGATTAGGCGGAGGTACTGCTGGCGTACTTAAAGAAATAGACAAAATGGGTCTTGATGTACCTATGTTAACAACATATTCTAATGCAGATTCCTCGTTCTTACAAGGGGCAGCACCTGGAGCACCTAATGTAATAGAGAATTTGCATGTTATGGGATGGTTAGAAGTAACTCCTGCAAAATTACAGCCGCTTAATGATGCTATGGCAAAATATTTTGCAGATGCTCCAGTAAACGCTTATACAATGGCTGGCTGGGTTGCAGCTGAAACATTTGTAGCAGGTCTTAAGGAAGCTGGAGACAATCTTTCTTGGGAAGGTTATATAAATGCTATGAACAATCTGAACTTTACAGAAGGGCTAGCACCAGAAATTTCATATTCAAAAGGTGTGAGAGAAGGCGTTACTAAGATGGCTGTTAGTAAAGTAGTGAAGGATGGAGATGTTTATACATTTGAAACAATAACTGATTTTAATGAATTTAAGTAATTGATATTTTATAAGATACGTACTTGCATGATAAAAATTGTATACAAAAAGTTATATATTGATTGTTCAAAAGGTTAACATTGTAAGAATAACGAACACTTTTGAGAAGTAATTATTGAGAAGAAAAAAATAAAAAACTAAAAGGATGTATTAATACATCCTTTTGGTTTTTATTTTTTAGTTGTTGGTATCTAAAATGTTAATACTAACAAATTATTATTGTTATGTATAAATGAAAAGTAATTATCACCGAAACATGTTTGAAGTTTATACATGTAGGATAATTATACACAATAAGTAAGATTTTACTTTAGTCATTAATATCATTTGAAGGAAGTGACATCAAACTAAACCAGAGTATTATTAAAGTAAAGTAATACCTATAATTCATAAATAGAACTCTAGATGTTGGCACAAAATTTGCATTTAACAATAATAAGTAAATTTTAAAGAGAGGTGATTAAATGGGATATATCAAGGTGAATGGAATTAATTTATACTACGAAATACATGGAGAAGGAGAACCATTAGTACTATTAGAAGGTCTAGGCTATTCTTCGTGGATGTGGTATAAGCAGATTGAAGAGCTTTCAAAACATTTTAAATTAATCATTTTTGATAATAGAGGGGTTGGGCTATCTGATAAGCCAGACGTAGAATATTCTATTGAGATGTTTGCTGACGATACAATAGAAGTATTGTCAGGACTGAATATTGATCAAGCACATATACTAGGTGTTTCTATGGGTGGTTTTATAGCACAGGAATTTGCAATAAAGTATCCAGAGAATGTTAATAAGCTATTATTATGTTCTACGTCATTTGGAGGTCCAAACAGTGTTCCGATTCCTCAAGAAACATTGAATATGATGTTTAAAGGTGGGGGCGGAAATAAATCATTAGAGGAAATAAGAAATGTAACAGGAGTAGCTTTGGATAAAGATACTTTAGATGAGCATCATGATGTACTTGATAAGATAATAAAAGAAAAGATGGAAAATCCTCAGCCAAAGTATGCATATCAAAGGCAGTTGATGGCTGGAGCATCGTTCAATTCTGAAGATAGATTATGCAAAATAAAAGCAGAGACTTTAATATTAGCAGGTAAAGGTGATAGAGTTGTACCTTGGGAAAACTCTATACTTTTGAATGAAAAGATCGTAAATTCTAAATATGAAGTAATAGAAGGTGCAGGTCATATATTTTTTATGGAGAGACCTGATATTACGAACAGTCTAGTAATAGAATTTCTTAAGTAAAAAAGATGATTAGCTATACAATCGAGTAGCTTCTTGATTTAAAAAAATGGAGTGAGTAGTAAGATGAATAAGATATTGGAGAGCTTCGTAGATGTTGCGCCTTATATTAATATGCTGACAAGTTCTGATTTTGCAGTTTCTGTTTGTGATCTTAAAAAATGTTTATGTTATATACCAGGTAAAAATATTAATCACAATCTAAGAAAAGGTTCTTTACACAATGAAAACGCCGCAACTTATAAATGTATAAAACAAAAGAAGAGGATAGTTACTAGAGTTGAAAAAAAAGTATTTGGATTTCCATATATAGTTATTGCAGTTCCTTTATTTGATGAATACGGTAATGTAATTGGAGCTGTAAGCTTCTCAGAAATTGTTGATAAACAAGAAATGTTAGTAAATACTGCTGATAGCTTACATTCTGGAATGCAGCAGATGATTAGTTCTGCTGATATCATTACAGATAATGCAGATAATCTTAAAGAATCAGGAAGGCTACTACAAGTATTTACTAATAATTTTAATGAAAGTGTAGTTAAAACAGATGAAGTGTTAAATATCATAAGTAATTTAGCAAATCAGACTAATTTATTAGGATTAAATACAGCTATTGAGGCGGTTCGTGTGGGAGAGCTAGGTAGAGGATTCAGTATAGTAGCTGAAGAAATGAGGAGGCTTGCAAAAAATACAGAAGTAAATGTTAAGAAGATTAATAGTGTATTGAGTGAGTTTAAGGATGCAACAGATAAAATGAAAGGCAGAATAGAAGAAATCAATGCTTGTACATCTACACAAGTTGATTGTATTAGAGATATATATGATTTTATTCATGATATAAATAAAATATCAGAACAATTAAAAAAGCAGGCTAGGCTGCTTAGCGAAGATGTAGATAATTAATTTTTAATTATAAAAAATATTTTAAATTAAGGAGGAGGAAATATTGATAGATAAAAATGTAAATGTAGGAATTGTAGGTACAGGTATATATATACCTAAAGAAAGAATGACAGCAAAAGAAATATCTGAGAAAACTAAAGGAGTTTGGTCTGAAGATGCTATAAAAAGCAAACTTGGAATAATAGAAAAGCCTATTCCAGGTAAAGACGATGGTACACAAGAGATGGGAGTTAGAGCTGGATTAGATGCTATAGAACGCACTGGAGTAGATCCTAAGGAAATTGATTTAATTATATGTATGGGAGAAGAGTGGAAAGAATATCCATTAACTACTTCTGGCATATATATTCAAGAGAAAATTGGAGCTACAAATGCATGGGCAATTGATGTACAGCAAAGATGTTGTACGACAGTAGCTGCAATGAAAATAGCTAAAGATATGATGATAGCTGATGAAGAAATAAATACAGTTATGGTAGTTGGTGGATATAGAAATGGCGATTTAGTTGATTATGAAGATAAAGCTATGTCAATGATGTATAATCTATCAGCAGGTGGAGGAGCAATTATATTAAAGAAAAATTATAATAAAAACTTACTATTAGGAACTCATATTGTATCTGATGGTTCTCTTGCAAGAGATGCAGGTGTAGAATATGGAGGAACTGTAAATCCAATTACAACTGAAAATATAGATAAGGCATATAAATCACTTAGACTATTTGATGAAAAACATATGAAAGATAGATTAAATGAAATATCAATGAAAAATTGGATTTACTGTATTGATAAAGCTTTTGAAAAATCAGGTGTTTCTAAAGATAAACTAGGATATTTGGCAGTATTACATTTTAAATACTCTATGCATAAATACATGATAGACCTATTAGGAATAACGGAAGAACAATCAATTTATTTAAGTGATTTTGGGCATATGGGGCAAATAGATCAGATATTATCCCTACACTTAGCTTTAGAGCAAGGTAAGGTTAAAGATGGAACAGTTATTTCTATGATAGCTGCAGGCATTGGATATGCATGGGCTGCTAATGTAATAAAATGGGGTTAATTGGGAGGATTTATAATGGATATCAAAAAATTATATAATGAAAAAATTATTACAGTAGAGGAAGCATTAAGTATGATAAAATCTGAAGATAATATTGTATCTGCTTTATCTTCAGCTGAACCTAGGGAAATATTATCAAATCTACATACCATTTCTGATAGAGTTAGAAATGTAAATGTTACTACATGCCTTCCTATGGGAAATTATGAGTATTTTATTGATTCCAAGAATAGTGAAAGCTTTTTGATGGAAGGTTGGTTTTATAGCCCAGCAATGAGAAAAAATCATAAGAATAAAAACATATCTTTTATTCCTAATCATTTACATTTTGCAGCTACAAAAAGAATTTTCCAAAGGAAAACTAATGTTTTTATAGGTACAGCATCTACAATGGATAAGCATGGATACATTTCTCTTTCTCTTAGTGCAACATATGAAAGAGAGGTAATTCAAGATGCTGACTTAGTTATTTTAGAGATTAATCCAAATATGCCAAGAACTTTTGGAGATGTTAATATTCATATAAGCGAAATTGACCATGTTATTGAGGTGGATTACTCTATACCAGAACTACCAATAATTGAGCCTTCACAAAAGGATAAAATAATTGGAAAGTACATAGCGGATTTAGTTGAGGATGGTTCAACAATACAATTAGGTATAGGGGGTATACCTAATGCAGTTGCAGCTGAACTCATGAATAAAAAAGACTTAGGAATTCATACAGAAATGTTAACTGATGGCATGGTTGATTTATATGAAGCCGGAGTAATTACAGGGAAGAAAAAGACCTTGATGCAAGGAAAAATGGTGGCTACGTTTGCACTAGGAACTAAGAAGTTATATGACTTTATTGATGATAATCCAGCAGTTAATATACTAAATGGAAATTGGGTTAATGATCCATATGTTATTGGGAAAAATTATAAGATGGTTTCAATAAATACTACTTTAGAAATAGATTTAACAGGTCAATGTTGTTCAGAGTCTATTGGAACGAGACAGTTTAGTGGTACAGGCGGTCAAGCTGATACAGCAATTGGAGCTCAAAACTCAAAAGGTGGTAAATCAATAATAGCTCTTTATTCTACTGCTAACGTCAGAGTTCCGGGGAGTGATGAAAGAAGGGTTGTTTCGAAAATAGTTTCAACTTTAACTAAAGGTGCAGCAGTTTCATTATCAAGAAATGATGTTGATTATGTTGTTACAGAGTATGGAGTTGTATCTTTAAGAGGAACTTCCATTAGGGAAAGAGTTGAAAAACTTATAAGTATTGCGCATCCTGATTTTAGAGACAAATTAAGACAAGAAGCAGAAGAACTTATGATTTGGTAAGGTGGAAATTCCTAAAAAGGAGGCCTAAAAATGTTAAGCGCTAAGATAGTAGGTACAGGGAGATATGTGCCTGATAATTTAGTTACAAATAAAGATATGGAGAAACTTTTAGGACAACAATTAAAACCAAGTGTAGAAAGTGAGTTAGGAATAAAACAAAGATATATTACAGGCGATGATGAGAGTACAGTTGATTTAGCTGCAAACGCTGCACTTAAAGCTATCGAAGATGCTGGAATTAGTGCAGAAGATATAGACTTGGTAATAGTTGCTACGGACACTCCCGAATATATTAGTCCAGCTACATCAACTGTAGTACAGGGAAGAATAAAAGCATTTAATGCTGGAACATTTGATATTAATGCTTCATGCTCAGGGTTTGTCGTAGGTATGGATGTTGCGTCAAGGATGATTATGAGTGGTGGATATAAATACATATTATTAATTGGTGTATACAACATGACTAAGTTTATTGATAAGACTGATAAAAATGCATTTCCAATATTTGCTGATGGTGGAGGAGCTATTGTATTAACAGCATCAGATGATGAAACTGGATTTATAGCATCAAAACTTATAGCTGATGGAACTCAATATGATTTTCTAGGTATATTTGCAGGTGGAACTAAGAAACCAATTAACGAAGAAAGGCTTAATAATAAGGAGCATCTACTGCAATTTCTTAAACCAGTACAACTAGATAGAAATATAAAATTATGGCTTCCACTAATGAAAGATGTTTTAGATAAAATCAATTTAACATACGAAGACATAGATCATTTTTTCTTTACACAAATAAACAAAAGCGTTATTGAAAAAGTTATGAAGGCAAATAATTTATCTATGGAAAAGACGACTTGTATAATGGACAGATATGGATATACCGGTTCAGCATGTATACCTATGGCATTAGATGTAGCAATAAAAGAAGGAAGGGTTAAAAAAGGAGACGTAGCTATGTTTGTTGCTTCGGGAGTTGGTTTTAGTGTGGCTGCAGTTGTATTTAAGCTATAAAGTGAAACTTATTTCAGATGGTGTTTTTATCCCATCTGAAATTTCCCCCTAATATAGATACTAAGTGATTTACACCAAATTAAAATTTGGGTGCTCTACTTAAAATCAAGATTTTGGTTGTCTGATGAAGCTACTAAGTGATTCACAAGAAATCAGAGATTTCTGTTCCCTACTTATACTTATACTTATCGTGTAATCATCTAAATCCAAGTATCTTGTGTTTTAGCGTGCAAAAACATGTCAGTTAATATGAAGAAAAGAATTAGATTTCATGAGTATATTAATACATCTTTATGGATATCATACTGCTAAAATAAATAGGTGATCAATATGGACATTATTATTGTTACAGCTGGAATTATCATAAACAATGAACGATTTCTTATAACTCAAAGAAAAGAAAATAGTAATCAGAATTTGAAGTGGGAATTTCCTGGAGGAAAGCTAGAGAAAGGAGAATCACCTGAAGAAGGACTGAAAAGAGAGATTAGTGAGGAGCTCGGAATAGAAGTAAAAGTAGGAGATGTTTTTGAGGTGGTTTATCATAAATATGAAGATAAAACGATATTACTCTTATGCTACATATGTAAATACTTGTCAGGGCAAGTAAGAGCTATAGAATGTAATGATTTTGAATGGGTTAGCTTAAATAATATTACTAAATATGATTTATTAGAAGCTGATGTGAAAATAAAAGAGAAGATATTAAGGAAAAACTTACCAGTAATCTGGTAAGTTTTTTAAATATTTTTTAAAGAAGGAAAACGGTGCTTCGATGTCGAATGTATGTTCTAGTAAGTGGAGGTGAATTTATGGCAGCAAGATTTATACATACAGGTGACTTACATCTTGGTATGAAGTTTAAAAATGCAAGTTTTAATACAGAGCATGCAAATATAAGGAGAAGAGAGCTTTGGGAGACATTTGATAAAATAATTGAAAGAGCAAAGAAAAATGAGGTAGATTTACTTTTAATAGCAGGTGATTTATTTGAAGATGAATATTGTTCTATTGGAGATATAAAAAGAATTAACGATAGCTTTAGAAAGCTATCACCTACTAAAATAATCATTTCTGCTGGAAATCATGATAATAATGGGAAAAAATCCTTATATAAACTAGTAGATTGGCCAGACAATGTTTATATTTTTGAGGATAATAATGTTGACAATATTTCATTTGAAGATATAAATATAGTTGTATGGGGGCTTAGCTGGGATAAAAAGTTAGAAAAAAGAAACCTAGCTGATAATATCATAGTAAATGATACTGAAAAAATTAATATTTTACTAGTGCATGGAGATGTGTTCAATAAAGACTCAGATTATCTTCCGATCGATAAAAATAAGATTAGAAACTTTCATTATGTGGCGTTAGGGCATATTCATAAGCCACAGTTTATATCAAATAGAATTGCTTATTGTGGTAGTCCAGAACCATTAGATTTTGGCGAAACAGGTATTCATGGCATAATTGAAGGGGTACTATCAACAGAGAAAATTGAAGCTAATTTTATGCCATTTAATAAAAGACAGTTTATAATCAAAGATATAGCTGTTAACGAGGATATGGGATATCAGGAGATAATTGATTGTATTATTGAAAGTGATTCACATATGAACAGAGAGAAAAATATGTATAGAATCATACTAAAAGGAATAAGAGACAACTATATAGATTTAGATTTGGCAGATATAAAGGAAGAATTGAAGAATAAATTTTATTACATTGAACTGATTGATAATACCGTTCGTGATTATGATTTAGACAGAATTGTAAGGGAAAATGAAAATAACATTATAGGGTATTTTGTAAAGGAAATGAAAGAAAAGGGATTAGAAAATCCCATTATTAAAGATGCTCTATATGAAGGTCTCGAAATCCTGCTAAGTGAGAAGGTGAAAAAATGATTTTTAAACAGTTGACATTAACTTCTTTTGGGAAGTTTAAAAATAAAACAATTGATTTTGATAAAGGAATAAATATTATCTATGGAGAGAATGAAGCTGGAAAAACTACTGTTCATAGATTTATAGAAGGGATGCTGTATGGTTTTTTTAAGCCATATACTAAGAGAAGGATATATACTGATGATTATAATAAGTATCTACCATGGAGTCAAAATGATTTTTGTGGTGTTCTTAAATATGCTAATGATAATGATAGCTATAGGATTGAAAGAAATTTCATTAAAGGTAGCGATGAAGTAAAGATATTTGATGATGAAACAGGTGAAAATTTGATTCATATGTTTGAGTATGATAACATTATAAAGCTTCATAAGCCTACGTCAGCTCATTATGGATTTAATTCCATAGTATATAACAATACGATTAGTATAAAGCAGCTTAATAACAAAACAGAAGATGATTTGGCCAAGGAGGTTAAAGATAGCTTAATTAATTTGGGTGGAAGTTTAGATGAAGATATTTCTGTAAAAAAAGCCATTGAAAAATTAGATGAAAAAATCAATCTGATTGGTACAAAAAGTAGGGTTAAGACTTCGCCTCTTGGAAAAATAGTAAAGGAATTGGAAAAATTGAGCTTAGAAAAAGAAAAGACCGTTAAGATCTATGAAGAAATAAAAGAATATCAGATGGAGTTAAATGATGTAAAAAATGCAATTCAAGAACTTAAGTTGAGTAAAGATAGTCTAGAACGTAATTTGGATATACTAGAAGTCCATAATATTAAACAGAGATATAAAGAAGCTGATACGTTATCAGAAGGAATACGAAAACATGATTATGAGCTCAAAGATCTAAAGGGATATTCCCATATTGAGTTAAATGATTATATGGAAGCTATAAGGAAGAATAGTGCAATATCTAATGTTAATGATTCTTTAAATGATTTTGAAAATAAACATGACAAGCTCCTTAGTAGATATAGAGAGTTAGACAGTGAAATATCTGCATTGGGAAAGTTTGGCGAATTTAAGAATAATAGTGAGGTTGCAGATATTAGTAGTTGTTTTACAATAATGCAAGAAAAAGAGAGAGATTTAAGAGAGCATAACATAAAGGCGGATGAGCTGAAGCAAAAAATCAACAGTATAGATGAAGAGACTTTATTACAGATAAATAAAGATAATTATCAATATGAAAAATTGGATGAAGAAAAGAATAGATTACTATATGGTAAGAACTATGCCAATGAAAGCTTTTTAAAGATGAGATTAGTGGAAAAAGCAAAAGGAATTCAAAAATATAAAGCTTATATAGCATTGTCTATTATCGGAGCATTATCATCAATAATAATTGGGTATTTAATTGAACCATTATTATACGCCACAATGTTAATACCCATTGTAATAGGTTCCTATTCACTATATTCTTATAAGGAGTTAAAAAAATATATTACTAAGCTAGAAACTCAAATTTTAGAAATCCAGTTAGATGAACATAATAAGAATGAAAAAATTCAAATACTAAACAATCAAATGGAGTTAATACTTAAAAAGTATAATTGTATGTCAAAAAGTCAATTTAGAGCTTTAGTTAACGAATATTCAATGGATTGTGCTCTAATTAAAGATAAAAAGGACAATTTAAAATCACTTAATGAGATAATAATGAAATTAGAAAATGATATAAGTTACTATAGAAATTCTATTAAGAAATACTTAGGCTCTGATAAGGAAATAAACTTAAAAAATATCAAAAACTTTAAGATCAAATATAATAAGTACATCGAGCTTAACAAGGATTTTACTACGATTGAAAATGAAATCACACAAATAAAAATAGAAAAGGAGAAATTAAAAGAAAAGTATAGGTTATATCAAAATAAACTTCAAGAAATTCTAGAAAAAAATCACGTTAAGGATTTAGAAGAATTCAAAAAAGGTTTAGATCTGAAAAAGGAGTATGAAAGTATTTTACAACAGAGAGAAAGTAAAGAAAAGCTATTAAGAAAGGTTTTAGGGGAGAACAGTATAGAGTTTTTAAGGAAAAAATCTAATCAATATGATAATATAAAAATGGATGAAGTAAATGCTTATAATAAAGATGAGTTAAATGATAATATAAAGGATATCGATGAGAAATTAAAAGAAAGAGGTCACGAGCTTACTAGATTAGAAGAAAAAGTTAAAAATTTATTTTTATTAGTTAGACCTCTTGTTGAAATTGATGAAGATATTAACAGAACAACTAATACGATGGAGAAATATGAGAGGAAGCTTGATGCACTTAATCTAGCTAAAGATACTATTAATAATATTTCCAAGGAAATACAACGAGATTTCGCACCAAATTTAAATAAAAAAGTATCAGGAATAATTAAATCTATAACAAATGGGAAATATTCTAATGTAAAAATCAATCAAAGTATTGACGTTAAGGTTATAGATTCTCTTAGTAGGAAACTAATTGAGATAGACAAATTGAGTGGAGGAACTATTGATCAATTATATTTTGCAACAAGACTTGGAATTATTGATATAATTAGTGGACATAGCAGCTTTCCTCTTATACTTGATGATTGCTTCACTCAGTACGACATAAAAAGACTTGAAAATATTTTAGTTTATTTAGCTAATGAAGGTATAAAGAGACAGATTTTGTTATTTTCATGTCACATACGAGAAAAGGAAATTTTAGATAAAATGAAAGTAAGATATAATTATATTGAGCTTTAGAAGTCGGTTGAAGTTAAACAGTTAATGTTTTACTTTAACTCTTTAAAAACTGTAAAATCAAACGTTTTAAGCTTAAAGTTCAACATTAACATTAACAATATTGAGGTGAGTATATGGCGATATATGGGATAGGTGATTTACATTTGGATTCAACTGGTAAAAAGCCTATGGATGTATTCGGAGTTAATTGGATTAATCATGAATTTAAAATCTACAACAATTGGAAAGAGATGGTGAACAATGAAGATTTAGTTATCATTCCAGGTGATATATCTTGGGCTTTAAAAATCAATGAAGCTTATGAGGATTTAAAGAAAATTGATGAAATGCCAGGGTTAAAGGTTATAAGTAAGGGAAATCATGATTTTTGGTGGGAAACTAAGAAAAAGCTGGATGATTTAGAGCTTAGGACAATACATTTTTTACATAATGATAGTTATATTTATAATGATATCGCAATTTGCGGAACAAGAGGTTGGGCTGCAAAGGATAGTGAAGAGTTTGATATACATGACGAAAAAATATTTAATAGGGAGTTAAAAAGATTAGAGCTATCACTTTTATCTGTTAAACAAGATGTAACAAAGAAGATAGTTTTACTTCATTATCCTCCATTTAATATTGAAGCACAAGATCCAAATGAATTTGTTGATATTATGAAAAAATTTGATGTTTCTATATGTGTTTATGGGCATTTGCACGCAGAAGGACATAGATTTGCTGTGGAAGGGAATATAGATGGTATAGAATTTCACTGTTTATCATGCGATTTTATGGATTTTAATTTGAAAAGAATATATTGATTTTTAAAAGAGTTTTTATTTGTTATAATTACTCATAAACTTTAATTTTTCCATTTGAGTCTAAGCAAGCATGAGTTATATTTTTGACATCTTTGTATCCTTTTTTATTTAAACAATTTACTAACCAATTATAGTCTTTTTTAAGTGCATATAAATTCTTGTAGATTATAAGACCATCTAATATCAAATCTAATGGCAGAGAGATAGTCTGTTTTTGTATGCAATTGAAAAATGAACCAGTTTGTTTAGATTCTAAGCTATCAATATTAATATCACCCAATAGAGTAGTTATAGGGCTGTATTTTACTTTATTACTTGATCCTATTTTTTTGTATAAAAATAAATTTTTCATGGTTTCGATTATTTTAAAGAAGATATAAAACATGAGAGATGTAAGAAAAATGTAGGTTATTAAAGTTAAAATTGTTATTTGCATTACGATATTACCTCCTATTATAGATATTGTATATATCTATAAGGATTAGCATTTTGACTTTTTAAAATACTTATACATCAGAAAAACTATACTTTACAATTTTAATTTATTATGATGAGAGGTGTTAAAATGATAAAAGAGCTTGAAGTAAAGGTTTTAAATATTAACAAAGAAGAGATAGAGAATAAACTAATAAACTTAGGTGCAAAGCTTATTAAGAAGGAATATCAAATAAACACAATATTTGATTCTAGTGATAGAATGATAAAAAATGCGATAAATGGATATTTGAGAATAAGAGAAAGTAGAGATCTTCTCAAAAATGAATCAAAATACATTTTTACTCTGAAAAAAAATATTTCAAAAGAAGGGTTAAGAGAGAACATAGAAATAGAAACAGAGATAGAAAATGAAATTGCTTTAACAGAAATTTTACAGTATTTAAACTTTGATATAAAACATAAAGGAACTAAGGATAGAATTTCATATATATATGAAAATATTCGTTTTGATATTGATACATGGGACAACGACACTTATCCTTATCCATATCTGGAAATAGAAGTTACAGATAAAAAAGATTTAGATAAGGCGATACGATTATTAGATTTAAATAAAAATGATGTTACCTCAAAATCATTAGGTCAATTGAGAATGGAAATTGGATTTACAGACCTCTAATTATTAAGAAGTACTCACCAATATTTCAAATTTGCATAAGATAATATAAGAATTAATTTAGAATAAGTTGTGAGCAAATTTGAATTATTACTCTGGCAGTTTAGGTATTTTATATTTCTTTGATTTGAAATTTAGTGAAGAGGTAGTAAAAAATTACGACTAGGGTAATAATTCAAATTTCTGATTGTACTTTTTTTATGTAGTTTTTACTTATCATAAGTGTAAGGAATATTTGATGTATGTAGGTCAAATTTGATGTAAAGGTGGGCAAAATATGGATTATAAGTCAATAAATAGTTACTTAGGAAACATTTCGCTGTTAGCGGTTCCTCTGATGTTATTAATTAGTAATAAAAAAGGTTTGAATTTTATGAACTTTAATCTTAAATTAGATGAGGATTGGGAAGGGAAAAGTGAGTTGATTGATAATATTAAGCCATATTTTTCCTTTGAAGAGCAGCGAGCATTAAATAAGGTTCAAGACATAGTAGATATACTTAATAAGATTAATAAAATAAAGACATCAAACTATAATAATGAGGCACTTGCTTTAACTGATGAAATTTCTAATGATGAAAAAAGAGAAAGGATTTTAGTAGAGATATCTAAGCATTTGAACGGAAGAAGCAGGGAAATGGCTAATGGAATAATTGAAACTAGAAAAAGGTTTAAGCAAGCAAACGAAAGATTATCAAATCAAAATGAGATTACTTCCAAAGATCAGCTTAGTAAAGTAGATACATTTTTAGATATAATTAAATGTTTCAAACCAATTATTAATGAAAAAGACAAGAAGAAAATAACAAAATTTGAAAAGGTTTTAGAAATAGTTAAAAAGCCTGAGGATGAATTTTAGTTTATTAAACCAGCTATATAGCTGGTTTATTTTTTTTAGAATACTTATATTTTTAGAATAACAATTCACTTATTTAAAATTCCGAACATTTTAGGTTATTTTGCAACGCATAGAAGAATATATACATATTACAGGGAAAATATTTTTATACATACTTCTGATTATGGTTGATGTATATTTATATTTATTAATTGATAATTTGATTTTTTGAATTTATCAATTAAATTTTCATGTATTTTTTTGATTTTAAAGAAGGATATTTTAGATTTATGTAGAAAATACTTAATTGGATAGTTTTACTATCCCTTTAAAAATTAAGTAAAATTTATTGATAAGGAGAGATATCATGAGAGACATTAGATTACAAAAATTGGCAAACTTATTAGTTAACTACTCAGTGGAGTTAAAAAAAGGTGAATATGTTCAATTAGGAGGAAGTCCTGTTACACAACCATTATTGAAAGAATTATACAGAGAAGCCTTAAAGGTTGGTGCTCATCCTGAGGTTACTCTTATGAGTGATGAATTTAAAGAAATATTATTAAAAGAGGGTAATGATGATCAAATTAAATTTGCTTCTCCAGTAATGAAGACCGCCATGGAGAAATATGATGCAGCTATATATCTATTAGGCGGCTTAAATACAAAATCTATGGCAGGTGTTGACCCAGCAAAGCTTTCTATGAGAGCGCAAGGAATGACAGAATTAATGAAAATAAGAATGAAAAGAGAGGCAGAAGGGAAATTTAGATGGTGTGGTACTCAATTTCCTACATATTCAGATGCTCAGGAAGCAAATATGTCTTTAGAAGAATATGAAGAATTTGTTTTTGGATCATGTTGTTTAGAGAAAGATGATCCTACAGCAGAATGGAAAAGAGTTGATGAAGAACAACAAAAAGTTGTAGACTATCTAGATACTAAGAAGGAATTACACATTATTTCAAAAGATACAGATTTAAGAATGAGAATTGAGGGTAGAAAATGGGTAAACTGCTGTGGAAAGGTTAATTTTCCTGATGGAGAGGTATACACAGGACCTATAGAGGATTCAGTAGAAGGATATATTAGATTTAGCTATCCTGGAATTTTTATGGGTAAAGAGATTGAAGATATAAAACTTGAGTTTAAAAAAGGTAAGGTTGTCAAAGCAAGTGCAGCTAAAGGTGAAGAGTTATTAAATGCAATACTTGATACAGATGAAGGCTCAAGAACACTTGGAGAAATTGCTATAGCAACAAATTATGGAATAACTAAATTTACTAAAAACATGTTATTTGATGAAAAAATGGGTGGTACAGTTCACGCTGCATTAGGATTGGCGATTCCTCAAAGTGGAGGAAAGAATAAGTCTAGTATCCATTGGGATATGCTATGTGATATGAAGGAATGTGGAAAAGTATATGCAGATGGTGAATTATTCTATGAAAATGGGCAATTTATTCATGAAGTAATAAATAAGTAAATTTAAAAGTTATTTTTCCTCTGCATTTTGTGCAGAGGAGTATCTTTTTTTGAAGGAATATTAGTTACTATATAGAAGTAATTACTTAGCTTTTAAAACGAGGAGGTTCTAAATATGCTAAATAAGTCAACAATTGAAACAGTAATGGAAGCTGCCTTGTCTATAGGAGGAGATTTTGTAGAGATTTTTGTTGAAGACAAAATAAATACGAATTTGATCCTAATGGGAGGCAAAATTGAAAGAGCAATATCTGGAAGAGACTATGGAGTTGGAATAAGATTGTTTAGTGGGACAAATAGTGTATATGCATATACTAATGATTCATCAAAGGACAATCTAGTTAGAGTAGCTAAGGAAGCAGCTATGGCTATAAATGAGGGTAAGAATGATATCAATCTTAATCTAATGAGAAACCATATTGAAACCTGTCACCCGATTTTTATTCTACCTAATACTGTTGATAAAGCAAGAAAGGTAGAGTTAATGAAGAGAGCTTATAATACTGCTAAAAACTATGATAAGTTTGTTTCACAGGTTACTGTTAATTATATGGATAATATCCAAGATGTTCTAATAGCTAATTCAGAAGGGCTATTAGTAGAAGATAGGAGAGTTAGAACTAGAGCTGCTATAAGTACTGTTGCTTCTAAAAATGGTGAGATGCAGTCAGGCTTTTATGGACCTGGAGCACATATGGGGTTTGAATTTTTTGAAAAAATAAATATCGAGGAATATGCTAGAGAATCAGCTAGGATAGCTAGTACAATGATACATGCAGATCACTGTCCAAGTGGAAAAATGCCTGTAGTTATAGATAATGAGTTTGGTGGTGTTATATTCCACGAAGCCTGTGGTCATGGGCTTGAAGCTACTAGCGTTTCAAAGGGTACATCAATTTTTGCAGAAAAAATGGGGACTAAGATTGCTTCAGATATTGTATCTGCAGTTGATGATGGAACTATGCCTAATGCTTGGGGATCACAGAACGTTGATGATGAAGGAACAAAAACTAGAAAGAATGTTCTTATTGAAAATGGAATACTGAAGAGTTATTTAGTGGATAAATTAAATGGTAGAAGAATGGGCGTAGAATCAACTGGTTCAGGTAGAAGACAATCATACAAATATGCTCCGACTTCTAGAATGAGCAATACATATATTATGAATGGAAAATCAACAAAAGAAGAAATAATTTCTAACACTGAGTACGGATTGTACGCTAAAAAATTGGGTGGTGGATCAGTAAACACTGCAACTGGAGATTTTAATTTTGCAGTTAATGAAGGATATATTATCAAAAATGGCAAGATAGATAAGCCTGTTAAGGGTGCAACTCTTATTGGCAACGGTGGTGATATTTTAATGAAAATTGACATGGTTGGGAATAATCTAGCTCATGCTCAAGGAATGTGTGGTTCAATAAGTGGTACTATACCTGCAAATCTTGGCCAACCTACTATTAGAGTACAATCAATTACTGTAGGTGGAAGAAAGGGTGAAAGAGAATGACAAAGAAAGAGTTCATAGCTGAATTATTTAAAAAAGGAAAAGAGTCTGGAATAGAAGAAATGGAGGTTTTTCTTCAAAGAAACAGTGACCTCTCATTAATGGTGTTTAATAAACAAATAGATAGGTTTACAAAAGCTGATGAGGAAGGGTTGTCTTTTAGAGGTATATATAAAGGTAAAATGGGATATTCATATACTGAAAA
>DAOUQG010000083.1 GCA_030625765.1 Thermohalobacteraceae bacterium
AAGTAATGTATATGATTCACGACTCAGATAATAATTTAAATTCTGAGTGTGTAGTTTCATATCTTTTTGTGTCTTACGAGCAAGGTATGTTGGTTAATCTGATTGAAAAATTAAGCATTTATTGTTTTTATAGCTTTTTAAATATGTTATACTATATTATATTATTTTAAGAAATACTAGATTTTAAAGAGGGTGACAGAATTGTTGCAGAATTTAATCACTAAAATTGAAGAATATAACCCTCAGGGAAACCTTGATCAGGTTATTGAAGCGTATTATTTTGCTGAATCTGCTCATAATGGTCAAATGAGGAGATCAGGCGAAGAATTTTTTGTGCATCCATTTAATGTAGCAATGATTTTGGCAGAGCTCCAAATGGATACTGGTACAATTGTGGCTGGCCTTTTGCATGATGTTATTGAGGATACTGATGTTACGTTTGAAGATATAGTAAAGAAATTTGGAGAAGAAATTGCAAATCTAGTTGATGGTGTCACTAAGCTTAAAAAATTGAAATATAGAACTAAGGAAGAAAATCAAGCTGAGAACCTTAGAAAAATGGTTATTGCCATGTCTAAGGATATAAGAGTTATTATTATTAAACTTGCTGATAGACTCCATAATATTAGAACTTTAGATCATATGCCTGATCATAAAAAGAAGGAAAAAGCGCTGGAAACTTTAGAAATCTACGCGCCTATAGCTCACAGATTAGGAATTTCCAAGATTAAATGGGAGTTAGAGGATCGTTCTTTGAGATTTACTGATCCTGAAGGCTATTATGATTTAGTTGAAAAGGTCTCTAAAAAGAGAAAAGAACGAGAAGAATATATAAATAATATTATAGACGATTTAGAGAAAAAGCTAAGAGAAATGGGTATTGAGGTATCAGAAGGTGAAATATATGGAAGACCTAAAAGCTTTTATAGTATTTACAGGAAAATGGTCTATCAGCACAAAAGCTTTGAACAAATTTTTGATTTAACTGCTATTAGAGTTATTGTTGACAATGTTAAGGATTGTTACGGTGTCCTAGGAACTGTTCATACCTTGTGGAAGCCTCTTCCTGGTAGATTTAAGGATTATATAGCTATGCCTAAACCAAATATGTATCAATCCCTCCATACAACTGTAATTGGTCCATTCGGAGAGCCTTTTGAGATTCAAATAAGAACCTGGGATATGCATAGAATAGCTGAATTTGGTATTGCTGCACATTGGCAGTATAAAGAGGGAAAGGTAAAGAGTGATGAATTTGATAGTAAGTTGTCTTGGTTAAGACAGGTATTAGAATGGCAAAAAGATATGAATGACCCAACTGAGTTTATGGAGTCTCTTAAAATAGATGTTTTTACTGATGAAGTTTTTGTTTTCTCTCCAAAAGGAGATGTAATAAATCTTCCAGCAGGCTCTACTCCAATAGATTTTGCTTATAAAATCCACTCAGCTGTAGGTAATAATTGCGTAGGTGCAAAAGTAGATGGAAGGATCGTTCCTATAGATTATAAGCTTAAAAACGGAAATAGGATTGATATTTTAACTTCAGCTCAAAGTAATGGACCTAGTAAAGATTGGTTAAAAATTGTTAAAAGTAGTCAAGCTAAAAGTAAGATAAGGCAATGGTTTAAAAAAGAAAAACGTGATGAGAACATCAATAAGGGTAAAGAGCAGTTAGAAAAAGAGGTAAAACGACAGGGATATAAGTTAACTGAGATGTTGAAAGAAGATTGGATGAAAAAGATTGCCGCCAAACTAAGCTTTAGTCATGCAGATGATTTATACGCTGCTATTGGTTATGGTAGTATCAATCTTCCTCAGATTATAAACCGATTAAAGGAATATTACAAGGACTATTATGGTGAAAAGGAAGAAGAAAAACTATTAAATCAACAAGCTAATGTAAAGAAAGAAATCAAACCTCAGCAGGGAGTTTTAATAAAGGGTATAGATAATGTGATGGTCAGATTTTCTAAATGCTGTAATCCTGTGCCTGGTGATGAGATAGTTGGATATATTACAAGAGGTAGAGGTGTGTCTGTTCATAGAACAGATTGTCCTAATATTTCTGATTTAAGTGAACATGGAAGATTTATTGAGGCAGAATGGGATACAAATAAGCAAACATCTTATCAAGCTGAAATTCAGCTTAGAGGTACTGACAGACCTGGTTTGTTAACTGAGCTTACTCAATTAGTATCACAATTGGATTTAGCCTTGACATCATTAAATGCGAGAACTAGTAAGGAAAGGCTAGCTATGATTAATGTGACTTTAGAAATTAAGGATATTGATCAGCTTAAAAATTTAATGAAGAAAATCAAGAAAATTAATGGAGTTATTGATGTTTATAGAGTCATAACATAGAGGAGATGTATATATGCGTGCTATTGTTCAACGAGTATCTGAAGCAAGAGTTAAAGTTGAAGATTCAGTCATTGGTGAAATAAATAAGGGTCTATTAGTTTTATTAGGTGTTGGACATGACGATGACACGAAGGATTTGGAATATATAAAGAGCAAGGTTTTAGGATTAAGGATATTTGAAGATGAAAATAATAAAATGAATTTGTCATTGCTTGATATTGAAGGTGAGCTGCTCGTCGTATCTCAGTTTACATTGTATGGAGATGTAAGAAAGGGTAAAAGACCTAACTTTATGAATGCTTCTTCTCCTGATATAGCTGAGGGAATGTATTTAAACTTTGTTAAAGAATGTAAGAAAGAAATCGTCAATGTACAAACAGGGAAATTTGGAGAACATATGGATGTTCAGTTAGTGAATGATGGTCCTGTAACCATTATGCTTGATAGTAAAAAAATCTTCTAGGAGGTTCAGATATGATTATAGAAAGATTACCTTTAGGAATCTATGGTACTAATTGTTATATTGTTGGATGTGATATTACAAAAGAAGCATTAGTTATTGACCCAGGAGGAGAGCCAGAACAAATCTTAAATAAATCTAATGATTTAGGGTTAAAAATAAAGTATATTGTTTTAACTCATGGGCATGGCGATCATATCGGAGGGTTAACTGATCTTAGAGATGAAACTGAGGCTCCAGTTCTTATTCACAAAGAGGATGAAGAGATGCTTGTAGATGCAGGTATGAATCTATCTTCACAAATGAGTATGGACAATGTAGAAGCTACACCTGACAGATATTTAGATGAAGGATCAATTTTAAGTGTTGGCAAACTAATTTTAAAAGTTATTCATACACCTGGACATACAAAGGGAAGTATCTGCCTGAAAGTACAGGATAATATTTTTACTGGAGATACTTTATTTGCTGGGTCAATTGGTAGAACTGATTTATATGGAGGCTCATATAAAGATATAATAGCTTCAATCAAAAATAAATTAATAATTTATGATGACAATGTGAAAATATTCCCTGGACATGGGACAGCGTCTACTTTAGGCAAGGAAAAACAAACTAATCCATTTATTAAATAAAATCGCATACTCCCAATTATTTGTGGAAAACTATGTTTAAAGATACATTGGGAGGGATTTTATGAAAAAACATATACATGATTATGCAGCTCATAAGAATAATCGAAGATTTAGAGACATTGATTTTCACGATTTTATTGAGATGAAAGAGAGAGGTTTGAGTGACTCAGAGATATCCAAAGAATTAGGGGTGCCTAAGTCATATGTAAATAAGCTTGGGAATGATTTTAGGAAGAATTATTAAGGGGTAATAAGTATGATAAATATTAAATTGTATGGTCATAATTATGACTATGATGTGCATGAGCTAGTTAAACTATTCTATAGTAGTGAAGAGATTGAGTTGGTAGACGAAAAGACTTTGGCTAAAAACCAAAGTCTTTTGATTGAAAACTGGCTGATTTGTAAGGATGACAAATATAGTGTTGAAACTATTGTAACTAGAGAAGATAGCTGTATTAGTAGTAGTGTAATTGATGATGTTAGTTTGATAGATATTAAAGAAGACAATTTTAACAAAAAGATAAAGATAGGGATAAAACAAAGTATATATAAAGCATTGTCAAAAATAACTGATATAAATGTGCCTTGGGGTATATTAACTGGGATACGTCCTACAAAAATAGTTCATGATCTTTATGATAAAGGGTATGATAGAAAAACTATATATAATGTATTGATTAATGAGTACTTTCTAAACAAAGAAAAAGCTGATTTGATAATAGATATTGCTAACAGAGAGAGAAAGTATATTTATCCTGTGAATGAAAATAAGTTTAGTTTGTATATAAGTATACCATTTTGTCCTACAAGATGTTTATACTGCTCTTTTCCTTCAAATTCATTAGATAGATGGGGTCATATGGTAGATGAGTATACTGATAAGTTGATATATGAAATAGATATGGTTAGTAAATTGTTAAGAAATAAAGAACTGAATACTGTCTACATAGGAGGAGGAACACCTACTGCTATACCAAAAGAAAACTTAGATAAAATTATAAAAAAATTGTATCAAGCATTTGGCAAAGATGAGTTTAACGAATTTACTGTAGAAGCAGGAAGACCTGATACTATTAATAAAGATATGTTAATGATGCTTAAGGAAAACAAAGTACATAGGATTAGTATAAATCCACAAACTATGAATGATGCTACCTTGTCATTAATAGGTAGAAAACATAAAACAGATGAGATTATAACTGCTTATAATCTTGCTAAGGAAATTGGCTTTGATTCAATAAATATGGATGTTATTGTTGGACTACCTGAGGAAGGAAAAGAAGAGATTGTGCGTACTATGGAAGAAATAATGAAGCTTTCTCCTGAAAATCTAACTGTACATACTATGGCTATAAAAAGGGCATCAAAACTGAAGGAAAGCATAGATGAGTTTTCGTTAACAAAGCAAGCAGTTATTGAAGAAATGCTTGATATTACTAAGAGTTACGCAAAGGAAATGGGTATGGTACCATACTATATGTACAGACAAAAACAGATACTAGGCAATTATGAAAACATCGGATACTCTATACCAGGCAAAGAATGCATATATAACATGCTGATAATGGAAGAAAAAGAAACTATCATTGCATTAGGCGCAGGAGGAATATCAAAGATATTCTTTCCAAATGAAAATAGACTTGAAAGAGTTCCAAATGTGAAGAATCTACAGTTTTATATTGATAGGGTTGATGAGATGGTTGATAGGAAGAGGAAGTTTTTTGTGGGGGAGTAGGAGTGAATGTTTTATTGTAAGTTGTGAGAAGTATAGTTATATTTATTATATTTAAGTGCATCTACTGGAGTGTAGGTGCTTTTTATTTTTTGGAGAGTTATTTTAATGCATAACTTATATAGGTATAACAATGAGAAGTACAGAAATTAGATTTACAAGACCTTTATTATTGGTAACAAAAGATGTTTTTTGATAAGTAAATGAGAATGATAATTAAATTTTATTAGACATATTTCTTTATTAATTAAGTAATGCTTAAGATTATTAATTAAATTATACAGTAATGGACATTTGATCTTGGTGAAAAAAATGATGAAATAGTCACAAGTATGAAGAAAATTACAGGTAGTTATGTTAGAGTTATTATATTAAATAAGAAGTGAAGGATTTTTTTCCAAAGAAATTTAGAAGTGAAGACGTAGAAGCTAATCTTATTATTAGGAATACTTCCAGATCATCATTAAAATTACGAGAAAGCAAAAATAACAAGATCTATTAAAGAATATAAATGGAGTATATTTAGTTAATATTTAGATTCATAATTAAAAAAGAATGTAAATCAATATAGATATTTAAAAATCTATTTAAAATGAAAGATAGTATTTTGAATATATGAATGGTACAAATAATAACCAAATATTAATTATTTTGAGAAGTAAAGTATTTATATGTTCAACTGAAAAAAGAGATATAAAGAACGTATGATATAGACAAGATAACTGAATTTATAAAAAAGAAATGAAAAAATTATTTTAATATTAAGGAGAGAACTGGAAAGAGTATAATACTATTTACTAGTATTAGGTTGAGAATGTTGAATATTGATATAATTTGTGGTAAAATAAGTTAATAAAATAGTAAAATATGTAAAATAAGACATCTCAATTTATTAGTAATAAGCATCTCTATTTTACTTTTATATTTTGCTAGTATAAAAAAACAATACATATTATGTATGAAAATAATTTTGAATATTCAGTTATGATATACATGTATTCTTATAGTTTGCTTTTATTCAGATAAGAGAATATAATAAAAGAAAAATAGTGATAAGGTGGTGTTATAGACTTTTTAACAACAAAACAAGCTGCCAAACTTTGGGCGATTTCTCAGCTAAGAGTAGCTATTTTATGTAAATAAGGACGCATCAAAGATGCAGTAAAAGCAGGAAAAACATAGCTTTTACCGAAAATTGCAAAAAAACAAAAGATGCAAGAAGAAAATAGGAGTATAACTTTTTTTATACAATTCTATGGTAATTAATCGATTTAGGGAGGTGAATCGCTCATGTGGTGTAAAACATGTAATAGGGAAGTATATAGTAATATTTGCAATGATTGTGGTAGTAAAACCGAAGAAGAAATTCCAGTTGAGATATTTTGGTGCGATAGTTGTAAGATTCCTATTATTAAAAATTCAAATGCTGTTGATAAAACCATATGTCCTTTATGTGAAAGTACTACTTCATATCTATGTGCAGATTTACGTCCAGTATTTCCAGAAGAAAGGTTACTCTTTGAAATTTTAACTGGAACACCGTTTTGTACAAAGGATAAATCAGTTTGGGCAAACGGTTCACGCTATTATATAAATAATAAGCCACATATGCTCAGTAGCAAAGTATATGAATATGCGAATACAAGTACAGTAATACAAAAAATGAATGATAATAAAGAAGCAAATACATATGAATACTTTAATGAGTTTATAGAGAAGTTTATTCAAGCTAATCAAGATAGATTAAACTATTTAAAAAATGAAGCGTACTCTTTTATCCAGTCGTCTAGTAAAAAGTATAGTGAGGATAATTTAGTAGTTTCTTTTTCTGGGGGAAAAGATTCAACTGTAGTAGCTGATTTGGTTGTTAGAGCTTTGAGTAATCCAAGTATTGTTCATATATTTGGGGATACGACATTAGAGTTCCCATTAACTATAGAATATGTAAAAAGATTTAGAAAAGATAATCCAAAGGTTATTTTAAAAACTGCAAAAAATAAGGATCAAAATTTTTATAAAGTATGTGAAGATATTGGTCCACCAGCAAGAATGTTGAGATGGTGTTGCTCTATGTTTAAGACAGGTCCTATTACAAGAGTTTTAAATAATCTTTATAGAGATAGTGATATATTAACTTACTATGGAATAAGAAAATGTGAATCTGTAAGTAGGAGTAAATATAATCGTATTGAGGATGATGCAGAATCAGTTAAAATTCAAAAACAAACTGTAGCATCACCAATTTTTTTCTGGAAAGACATAGATATATGGTTATATATACTTGGTGAAAAAATAGATTTTAATGATGCTTATAGACTTGGATATGATAGGGTAGGATGCTGGTGTTGCCCTAATAATGGTTTAAGAACACAGTTCTTATCTAAAATCTACATGCCAGAAAGATCGGATGAATGGAGAAAATTTCTTATTACCTTTGCTAAAAAGATTGGAAAACCTGATGCTGAAGTGTATGTTGATACTGGGAAATGGAAAGCACGACAAGGTGGAAACGGTGTACCTGCATCAAATGATATAAAAATATATTTTGCAAATTGTACAACAGAAGCTAATTCAAAAATATACAAATTAAATAAAGTTATTGACGACAATTTTTACAACTTATTTATACCTTTTGGTAAAATATCGACATCTCTTGGGAGAAAACTAGTAGGGGAAATAATAATTCTAGATATTAAATCTAATGTTCCTATTATATCTATACAACCTTTTAAGCAAGCTGGGTATGAATATGCTGTAAAAATTAAAACAATGAATATAAAAAATCATGATGATATACAAAGAATGATATCATATCAAGTACGTAAATATAATGCATGTAGAAAATGTTTAAAATGCGAATCAATATGTAAATATGGAGCTATTACAATTACTCAGAATTCGTATAAAATAGACGCTGATAAGTGCAAACACTGTAAGATGTGTGTAACGGCAAAGTATCTTGATGGTGGGTGCTTAATGAAGAAGTATCTTTATGTTAAAGACTAAACAAGGAGAGACTAATATGAGATTTAGAGCACATGAAAGTTTTTTTATAAGAAAAGGATGGTTATATAAAGGTTTAAAAAATGTTAAAGATTATCCAGATATATTTACCAATAAAAAATTAAAGACAACTGATTATTTAGGAATTGGTACTAACATGGCACGTTCGCTTAGATATTGGTTACGGGCTGTAGGATTGACAACTGAAGGCAAGACAGGTTTTAATCAAAGAATGGAACAAAAACTAACTGATCTTGCTAATATTATATGGGAAAGAGATCGTTACATGGAAGAAATAGGGACAATCTGCTTGATACATTATAAATTGGCAACAAATAAAGATAAAGCAACTGCATGGTATTATTTCTATAATGGGTTAAATCTAATTGAATTTGATAAAAAAGATTTTGTTACAGCTCTTTCTAATTATGCTGATATTAATGGTGAAGGAGTTGCAGAAAGTTCCTATGAAAGTGATTTTGATTGTTTGATGAATACATATATTTCAAGAGTAAAGTCAGATTCTAAAAAAGATGACCCAGAAAGTAATATTGATTGTCCTCTTGGTGAATTAAATCTTATAGATATTGTTGATAGCAAAAAAAAGATATACAAGAAAAGTCAACCTGCAAAAAATATGCTTCATCCATTGATTCTACTCTCCATTATTGTTGATAATGCAAAAGATGAAAAAGAAATTAGGATA
The DNA here is from genome assembly GCA_030625765.1 of Thermohalobacteraceae bacterium. Taxonomy (GTDB): domain Bacteria; phylum Bacillota; class Clostridia; order Tissierellales; family VENL01; genus DAOUQG01. The sequence continues at coordinate 8,904 of DAOUQG010000083.1, forward strand.
TCATCATTACTCAATGAAGCTGGGAATATTGGAAAGGTGTTTAATCTTGATATAATTTCACTTACTTATTATTTAGATAAATTACAGCAACATGGGTATATTAGAGTAATTAGAACAGCGGGATTAGATGTAATACATATTAATACAGATATGAGTTTTTATGAGTGTATTTCAGCTTATTATTATGACATAAATAACAATACTTTATTGAAGTAGAGGTAAATATAAAATGAATAATGAAATAAGAAAATATATAGATATTGCAAAAGGCTTTCAATTCTCGGTTAATATAGGGTTTGATATAGGCGACGATAATAAAATAAAGGGTTTTATCCCTACAATAGCATCTTTAGAGTTATTAGAGGATATGTTACTTAGTACATATCCGTCTTCAAATGATCGTGCAAGAATTTTAGTTGGAGCTTATGGAAAAGGTAAGTCTCATATAATTTTAGTATTATTATCTTTATTAATGCGTAAAAATAAAACGATATTTAAAGATTTATTAGCTAAAATAAAGAACTATAACATTGATTTATATAAATATATTACCTCTTATATAAACAGTAAAAGATGTTTGTTACCTGTTATAATACAAGGAAGTAATGCTAGTATAACCCAATCTCTTTTATCTGGTATTAAGAAAGCATTAGAGGATAATGGATTAGAAGATGTTATGCCTGATACCCACTATCAAGCAGCAGTTAATGCTATAAAAAAATGGGAAACTGAATTTCCTGACACATATTCAACTTTTGCTACTAAAATAAATGAATTAGTACCAGAGTTCGTAAATAGATTATGTGATTATGATGTTGAAGCTTATGATACTTTTGTGAACTTGTATCCTTCGTTAACTTCAGGTAGTGAATTTAATCCATTTTTGGGTTTTGATGTAGTTAACTTGTATACAGATGTAATAAAAAAGTTAAAAGAAAGAAATTATGATGGAATATTTGTTGTCTATGATGAGTTTAGCAAATTTTTAGAAGCAGGAATAACAAAAATATCTTCCGTTGACATTAAATTATTACAAGATTTTGCTGAAAAATGTAATCGTAGTAAAGAAAACCAAATGCATTTATTGCTTGTTTCTCATAAGAATATATCGAATTACATTGATAAGTTACCAAAACAAAAAGTTGATGGTTGGAGAGGTGTTTCTGAAAGATTTAAAAATGTTGAAATTCACAATAATTTTTCTCAAATCTATGAGATTATATCAAATGTAATTTTGTACAATAGGGATTATAAGTCTTTTTGTAATAAGAATAAAGCCTCTTACGATACTTTGAGGGAATTTGTAATTAGAGGGGTTACTTTTAGCGAGTTAAGTGACGATGATAGAGACACTGTAGTTTATAATTGCTATCCTTTACATCCTGTTTCAACCTTCATATTGCCTAGGATTTCAGAAAAGGTTGCACAGAATGAGCGTACTATTTTTACATTTTTATCTTCAACACAAAAAAATACATTGTACTCATTTATTGAAACTGCAACGGAGAGTTTTCCGATTTTAACTCCTGATTACATATATGATTATTTTGAGAGTTTATTTAAAAAAGAGGTATACACCTCAGAGACATATAAGATATGGAAGATAACTACTAATATTTTGAATAAACTTGCTAATGATGGTGTAGATAAAAAACATATAAAGACAAAAATTGTTAAGACGATTGCCCTAATTTATATTGTTGGTCAATATGATAAACTTGCACCGTTACCAGAGATAATGAATGAGATATTTAAGTTATCTGTTAAGGATTCAGCAGAGATTACAAAGTCTATTGATGAATTGCAAAATAAACAATATGTAAT
>DAOUQG010000106.1 GCA_030625765.1 Thermohalobacteraceae bacterium
AAAAATGCTTGCAAGTTTCAGGAGTTAACTTTCATTTTCTTTTGAAAAATAAGTAGTTTATCTGTTCATTGTAGGGATTAGCAGTTGAAAATAATGAATTTGCATTAATTAAAATAGCTTTATGAAACTTGCCATTCAAGAAAGTATTAGAAGTACCCTCGAGGGTCATGAACAATTTGTTAATGATTCACAAATTTAAGAAGTTATCTTAAATAAATTCAAACCCTAAATAATTCAGCCTCAAAACTTTGAGACTGAATTATTTTTATTTACAGATCTATTTTAGCAAGTCTGCCTACAGGCAGACAAAGATACGGGCGACGAATTTGTTATCTAATCGAATAGTTGATAAAGAAATGATTGTAAGCTATTTCATAGATGTAAAAGAAATAAGTTATTTGTTGAAATTAGGAAAAAAATAGCATATTAAATCTCTATAAAAGGGGGAAAATGTAAAAATATTAGTAATTTTTAAATTATATATAAATTTCGTCCAAAATCATATATAATCAGAATATAAACCAACAAAGGATGAGTTTTGTTGAAGCAATTTAGAAAAAATATAGCTATGGTCTTAATGGCTAGGGATAACTCAATAAATTAACTATTAAGAGTTTTACCATATATATTATGTTAATATGATAATATATATTCGTTAGTGTAAAATATTGGAGGTTGAGTATGGATAAAAGTTCGTTTTTTCAACTGTTTAATATGTTGGATGATTTATGTTTTATATTAGGGGAAAAAGAAAACATATTAGCTGTAAATAAATATGCAATTTCTACTTTAGGATATTCTGAAGATGAATTAATAGATATGAAAATTTCTGATTTTCTCCTTACTTTTAACGAACGAGAAAAAGATTGCAATTTTTTAAACGTTGAAGGGCAGGATGATTCTTGTTTAGAAATGTTATGTCTTAGAAAAGACAAAGTTATACCTGTTATAACAAAGAAGGAATCAGGCATATGGCAGAACAAAAAAGTAATATTTTTAATATGCAAAGATGTATCAAAATTAGCTAGCGCCAATAATCGATTCTCAAAAGCATTTCATGATAATTCATCATTAATGGCAATTAGTGAGATTGAAACGGGAAGGTATATTGAAGCGAATAAATCGTTCTTTGAAAAGACAGGCTATAATAAAGAAGAAGTGATTGGGAGAAAATCATCTGATTTGAATTTGTTTGTGAACATTGACGACAGAAATAGAGTTCTTAGCACTTTTAAAAAGCATGGTAAGGTCAATAATTATGAAGTCAAAGTAAGAACTAAAACGGGTAATATTTTAGATGGCTTATTTTCTATTGATACTATAGATATAGAAAACCACAAATACCTTCTCACTGTAATGAATGATATCACTGAGACTAATGAAGCTAGAAGAAAGATTGCTGAAAGTGAAGCTAATTTTCGTGATTTGTTCAATACATTAGATGATTTACTGATAATTTTGGATAAAGCCGGACATGTCATATATACAAATGAAGCAACGAAAATGAAATTGGGCTATTCTGAAAAAGAATTACATAGTATGCATGTTCTTGAACTTCATCCAGAACAATATCGTGAAGAAGCACAAGAAATAGTTGGAATGATGATTATGGGGAAAAGGGATGCTTGTCCACTACCACTTCAGTCTAAAAAAGGAAGACTGATTCCAGTTGAAACAAGGATATGGTCTGGTATTTGGAATGGAGAAGAAGTTTTGTTCGGTATTTCAAAAGATTTATCAGCTCAACAAGCGGCATTAGATAAATTTGAAAAGCTTTTTGACAGTAATCCATCACCAATTATGGTATGTAAAACAGATAGTTTGACAATTACACAAGTGAATAATGCATGTAAAAAAATTTTTAAAGCTGATGAAAGTAAATTTATCGGAAAGCGATTTATTGATTTTTTAAGTTTAGATGAGATGACGTCAGCTGAAAAGATATTAAAAATGATATCGGATACTGGCAAGGTAGATAAGTTAATTATTAAGATAAAAACTGATGAAAATCATTTCTATGGATTAGTATCTGCAGATACGATAACCTATATGGGTGAAAGTAATACATTTATTGTATTAACTGATATTACTGAATTAAAGGAGAGCAAAGAAAAAGTTGAGTATTTAAGCTATCATGATACATTGACGGGGGTTTTCAATAGAGAATACTTTGAAAAAGGCATAAAGGATATTGACAATGAATGCAATTTACCTATTTCAATTATTATGGGTGATGTAAATGGATTAAAACTTACAAACGATGTATTTGGACATTATTCTGGCGATAAGTTACTTAAGTCAATTGCAAATATATTTGTGAATAATTGTTGTGCTGAAGATATTATTGTGAGATGGGGAGGCGATGAATTTGTTTTATTATTACCCAAAACTAGCGAAAAGATGGTCAATGAAATCCAGAAGCGAATTAAATGTGCATGTGAAAAGGAAAAATTGGATTTAGGAAATGATGAAATCATACATAGCATTTCTTTAGGATGTGCAACAAAAGAAAATAAAAATGAATCTATCATTGAAACAATGAAAATAGCAGAGAGGCATATGTATAACAGTAAGTTGCTTGAAAGTAGAAGCATGCATAATTCAATTATTGAATCTATGAAAAGAACATTATATGAAAAAAGCCACGAAACACAAGAACATGCTACTAGAATGACAGAAATATCTATTATGATTGGTAAAGCATTAAATCTACCAGAAGATGAACTCAATCAAATTAAACTATTTTCAATGTTGCATGATATAGGTAAGATAGCTATTAATAATCAGATTCTTCTTAAAAAGGGTTCGCTTTCCGATGAAGAGTGGATTGAGATGAAAAAACATTCTGAAATCGGATATCGGATAGCACAATCTACACCAGAGCTATCTCAGATCGCCAACTATATACTTTCTCATCATGAAAGATGGGATGGAAGTGGATATCCACAAGGTTTAAGTGGTGAACAAATTCCGCTATTGTCGCGAATAATATCTGTTGCAGATGCTTATGATGCAATGACACAAGATCGTACTTATAGAAAAGCTATGTCAAAAACTGAAGCAATTGATGAAATTAAGAAATGTGCAGGAATACAATTTGAACCTCGAATAGCAAAAATATTTGTTGAAATTATTCAATAAGAGCAACCAAAGAAAGTCTTCCGTTTCACTACAGCTTTTCTTTGGCAGTACCCCTGGGGTCCAAATATTACCAGTAATAGGTTGATATATAATTTAGATAAGATGGTGCAAGAAACAGTGTTAGAGACTAAAGGAGAGAAGAAATATAGAGTTTATTTATTGAAGTAAATTAAATTTAGATATCAACATTCTAGCAACAATTCTTAAATTTTATTGATAGACTATTAGGAAGAAATCAAATTAATGAATTGTCTTTCTTACTAATATGGTGATTTACTATATAGCAAGCTCAACCTTAGGGTCTCGCAAAAACACCTGGGGTGTAAAATTTTCCAGAGACAAGTTCATGTTTTCTAAGGAATTAAAGCTTTCATAGCAACCAAGGTAGCAACCAAAGAAAGTCTTCCGTTTTACTACAGTTTTTCTTTGGCAGTAGCATTGGCAGGTTGTGCATAAATTAAAAATGCTTGCAAGTTTCAGGAGTTAACTTTCATTTTCTTTTGAAAAACAAGTATTTTACCTGTTTATTGTAGGGATTAGCAGTTGGAAATAATCAATTTGAATTAATTTTTATCATGTGGTAAGGGCTAAAAGGTGATCTTTCTACTACATCATTGTTTCCCATTTTAAATCCTAAGGATTGGATGTCTAAAGCATCTATAAGTGCATCAATTACTCTAACTTCATTGCCTCTTCAATAAAATCTTCTAAGCAAGTAAGTTCCATTTGTTTTCTATCTTTACCAGAAATATAGTTCATAGTATTCTCCAGCAGTTCCTTGCTAATCATTGACATAATTGTTTAGTATCTATACAATTATTCTATGGATAGAGATAAAAAATACACAGAAGTCATTGAAGTTTTTTTTAGAATGTTAAATTGTTTTAATGAGTTTGAAAAACAGCCCCTGAAATTTAATGAGGAACAACTTTTATATCCATCGCAAGTGCATGCATTATGTATTATTAATAATAATCCAAACAGCAATATTACGGAACTTGCAAAAAAGCTAGGGGTGACTAAAGGTGCTGCTTCACAGGTGATTAGCAAACTTGAAAAGAAAGAAATTATAGAAAGGGCAAATTCGCATAATCAAAAAGAAGTATTCCTTCATTTAACAAGTAGGGGCAATACTGTTTTAACTGAACACTTAAAAAGATGTTCTCTACGTAATTGTGATATCAAGAAAATTTTGATTGAATTAGAGGACTCACAACTTGAGCTTGCAACAAAATTATTTTCAAACCTGGATGAAGTTATTAAAAATCAATTAAACAACTAATGTTAAATAAGAAATAAAAAACATTAGTTTATTTTTACAATTATTGTTTAGTAGCTATACTATTTTAGGAGGTAATCTTAATGCCCATATACACAGAGCCATTATCAGATGAAATTTTATTAAGCAATTTAAAACATTCTGATGAAACAAAGGAAATTTTGATTTTAGGATGTGCAGCATGTGCAAACATAAGTTGTAATATATATCATGGAAAAAATGAGCCTGCTATGAATGTTTTAATGAAACCTTTCTCTATTGAAAGAGAAATTAGGCGAATAAAAAGTATACTTGATAAAAACAATTATTTAGTGGATTCTTGCACTATAACAGGATTATGTACTTCTTCTGAAAGAAAGAGAAAAAATATTATCAAGAACGCAAATGGAAAAGATACTATAATAGTAATGAGTTGCCCTGGTGGCTTAGCAACTGTAAAAAGTGTAATAAATGATAAAAAAATTATTAGTGGAATGAAAGTAAAGGGATTTAAATCTGTAAAATTTAAATTAAAAGGGACTAAAATTTATATACAGGAATAATTGCATGATAGGTAAACATTTTTAAATTTAAAAAATGTTACTTCTCACAAAAAGAGAAAAAAGACAAAGACCCTTGGGGGTTATGAACATATATTTATAATTTTAATGAAATGTTTATTACCCTCGAGGGTTTTTGTCAACTATATACAAGCTTAAAAAGTCTGCCTACTGGCGGACAAACTTGTTTTCAATTTGAAAATTCATCGGTGTTTAACTACCAACAATTGTTTATGATGTCTAATAAATGAAATTAGTAAAAACAATTTATAGGTTTTATGGTATTATTAAGAAAAAAGAAAAATAATATTTAAAAACAAAGTTGGTGAAGGATATGGATTTGAAGGCGGGTATTTATGAAGCTTTATTAAACGAGGCTATAAACAAAGATCTTCAAAGGTGTGAAGATAAGGATAAAAAAACTGATAAGATAGATAAAAGCAAATCTAATAGAGTTCTAGCTGCATATCTAGAAGAAGTCACTAGAAGAGGGCTTTCTTATATTAAGGGGAGTGAAGAAGAGAAGCTTCAAAAGCAAATCGATTTTTGCAATGGGTTTATAAAACAGTTTTCAGAATATACCGGAGATGAATCGCTAAATGAATATTTGATAGATGAAAAAGGTGAGCTTCTTTTAGAAATTATGGATAAGAATAATCCTAAATATGCTCTAGGTAAAAAACCATTGGAGCGACCGTCTACTTCTATAGCTGAAAATTCTCTATTTACTGGGTCTAGTTTAGAGCCTTCCCTTGCAAATGAAATTCAAAAGGAAATTAAGAGTGCGGACAAGATAGATATGCTTGTATCTTTTATAAAATGGACAGGACTTAGAACTATTATTGAGGAATTGAAGGAATTTACTAAGGATAAAAAGTTAAGAATTATCACCACAACCTATATAGGAGCTACGGATGCTAAGGCAATAGAGGAGCTATCAAAGCTACCGAATACAGAGCTTAGAATAAGCTATGATACCAAGAGGACAAAGCTACATGCAAAATCCTATCTTTTTTATAGAGAAACAGGATTCTCCACTGCTTATATTGGTTCATCAAACATGTCCAAATCTGCCTTAACTACAGGGTTAGAATGGAATGTGAAGCTTTCAGAAAATGATTCTAGGGATATATTAAATAAATTCATAGCAACCTTTGAGTCTTATTGGAATGATGAAGAATTCGAAGAGTTTAGAGAAGAAGATTTGCCGAGGCTTAAAGAGGCATTACACCTAGAAAAGAATGTGGGAAAAGAAAAGAGTAAAGGGAGTTTCAATTTTGATATTTATCCATACTCTTATCAAAGAGAAATACTAGAAAGATTAGAAGCAGAAAGAGAAGTACATAACAAGTATAGAAATCTTGTAATTGCAGCTACGGGTACGGGAAAGACTATAATTTCTGCCTTTGATTATAAGAGGTTTTGCATTAAAAATAAGAATTCTAGCAACAGATTATTGTTTGTGGCTCATAGGAAGGAAATATTAGAGCAGAGCATTAACTGCTTTAGGGGAATTCTAAAAGATGAGAATTTTGGTAACCTATGGGTAGGAGAGCATAAACCTACTAATATAGACCACCTTTTCGCATCAGTTCAGACCTTTAATTCTAGGAATCTCACTGATTTTACTGCAAATGATTTTTATGATTTTATAATAATAGATGAGTTTCACCATGCGGCTGCGGATTCTTATAGAAATATATTAGATTATTATAAGCCTAAAATTCTATTGGGACTTACTGCAACACCAGAGAGAATGGACGGTAAGCATGAGGAATTGCTTTCGTATTTTGATAATAGATTTGCAGCGGAAATAAGATTAGGTGAAGCTATAAATAGAAGGCTGCTATCTCCTTTTCAGTATTTTGCTGTATCCGATAATGTAGATATATCTCATGTGAAATGGGCAAGGGGTGGCTATGATTCACTAGAGCTTAGCAAGGTTTATTCTAAAAATACTAGAAGGGCTTCACTAGTGGCTGAGGCTCTCGCTAAATACACTGCCGATTTAGATGAGGTTAAAGGAATCGGGTTTTGTGTAAGCAGGGAGCACGCCAAATTTATGGCAGATTTCTTTAATGAAAAAGGAATAGAAGCTCGTGCATTAGATGGAAATTCAGATAATGCCATTAGAAGTGAAGCAAAGAGTTTATTAACAAAAGGAGAGATAAAATTTGTGTTTGTTGTGGATATCTACAATGAAGGTGTGGATATTCCAGAGGTTAATACTGTTATGCTACTAAGACCAACTCAATCAATGACGATTTTTCTACAGCAAATAGGTAGGGGACTTAGATTTTCAGAAGGAAAGGAATGCCTCACAATACTAGACTTTGTAGGTCAAGCACATAAGAAATACAATTTTGAGCATAAATTCAGAGCCTTACTTGGTAAGACTAATAAATCTATTAAAAAGGAAATTGAAGCTGGATTTCCAAATATACCAAAGGGGTGCTTTCTTCAATTAGAAAAGAAGGCTGAAAATTATATATTGGAAAACATCAAAAGCTCTATAACCAGTGGCAAGAGAATGCTCATATCAAAGATAAAATCCTTTGTGGAGGAGACTCATATGGAGCTGAATCTAGCTAATTTTGTCCAATATTATGAGATAGAGCTTCACCATATTTATTCTGGAAAATATAGCTTTTATAGACTTTGCGTAGAAGCTGGGGTGGTGGAAAATGAAAAAATGCAGGATGAGAAGAAAATCACCTCTGCTTTAAGTGGACTAATTCACTTGAATTCTAGAAGATTGCTGAAATTTTATATAGATGTTATGGAAACAATGGAAATGGGTAAGGATTCTTTCAATAATGAAGAAAAATCAGAGTGCATAAATAATAAAGACAAAATGCTATTAATGCTACATTATACTATTTGGAGAGATGCTCCTATTAAATGCGGCTTTAATTCTATAGAGGATAGCCTAAGTCAATTGTATAGAAATAGACCATTATTTCATGAAATATTAGAAATATTTAAATATAATTATTCAAAAATAGATTTCGTAGATAAGCATCAGGAGCTAGGTTTTGATTATCCACTAGATTTACATTGCAAATATTCTAGAGATCAAGTATTAAGTGCATTTGATTATTACACCTTTGATAAGAAGCCTGCTATGAGAGAGGGAGTTCTATATATTAAAAATAAGAAGCTAGACATATTTTTCATAACCTTAAATAAATCTGATAAGGATTATTCTCCATCAACACTATACGAAGATTACGCAATAAATGAAAAAATATTTCACTGGCAAAGTCAAAGTACCACATCATCCACTTCAAATACAGGGCAAAGATACATACACCATAAAGAAATGGGAAGTAAAGTAGTTTTATTTGTGAGAGAATACAAAAAAGAATTTGGAACAACATCACCATATTACTTCTTAGGACAAGCTTCATACATAGAGCACTCAGGTGATAAACCAATGAGTATAAAATGGAGACTAAAGGACGAAATACCATCATTCCTTATTGGGAAAACTAATAGGTTGCTCGTTAAGTGAATTGTAATTAAGCTTACCTATAGTAACCTTCGTTAAGACTACTGAATAAACTAAAATGAGGTAGTCTTTACAAAGAAGGGATATGGAAAATTAATGAAATCAAAGATTTATGCCTATATTTTGGATGAATTGTATAATGAATTAGTTGTAATTGATATAGAGAGAAAAAATGTAGTCTATAGAATTAACAGAGGGAATGTTTCGGGTGGTGGAGGTATTGCAATAACCTATAGTGGGAGAAGGGTTTATTGTACAAATAATAAATCAAGAAATGTTTCATGTATAGATACTTGCAAAAACAAAGTAATAGGACCTCCTATAGCATTGCCCATGGGATATATTCCAGCGGATATAGCAATTGATCCTGGTGATAAGTATGCATATGTAATATGTTTTCCAGAAGATAAAATTGGTAATGGTAAATTATTTAAAATATCTACTCTTACGAATAAAGTACAAGGAGAGGGAATATGTGTTGGAGGAAATCCTACGTCTATTGCTATAGCACCTAATGGGAAAACTGCCTATATTGCCAATAATGGGACAAGCGATGTTTCTGTAATAAATTTAGAGAATAATGTTGAATATAGAATACCCGATATAATGAATCCAAATGATATAGTTGTAGGATATAGTGGAAGCCTAGTCTATGTTGTTGGGGGGAATGAGTGGCAACAAGGCATACTCTATATAATCCAACCTAATATTAATAAGAGTTACCCTTTAGTGGTTTCTGATAGTAATAGCTTTCAGGGTATAGAATTTGTTCAAAATTACAGATACGCATATGTAACTGATATTAATGGTTTTGTTAGGATGATAGATTTATTATATTTAAGACCATCTCAGACAAAAATTCCTGTGGGGAAAAAACCAATAGGATTATCAAGAGAACCTTTAAATAGATGGACTTATGTAGTAAATAGTGGGTCGGGTAGCATATCTGTGATTGAAACGCACAATAATAAAGTAGAGGATACAATATATATTGGGGCAAATCCTTGTAGTATTGCTATAGGTTTAATTCCGAAAGATGTACAAGCTAATTTAACAATTACTAAAAAGGATAATCCAGACCCAGTAAAAGTAGATAACAATTTAAAATACACCGTGGTAGTGGAAAATCAGGGACTTGTAACAGCTACAGGAGTAAAAGTAGTTGATACTTTACCTGAAAGTGTAGATTATATTTTGGCAAATCCAAGCGAAGGATATTTCTCAGTTAATAAAGGGGTTATTAACTGGTATCTAGGAACCATGTATTCTAGAAGAGCAGCAGCAATTGATATAGTAGTAGTTCCTAAAAAAGAAGGAATAATAACAAATAAGGCAATTG
>DAOUQG010000001.1 GCA_030625765.1 Thermohalobacteraceae bacterium
AAGGAGGTAAGAAAATTGGCTGAAGTCTTATCCCAAAATGAAATCGATGCCCTTCTGGAAGCTTTAAGCTCTGGAGAAGTGGATGTCAATGAAATTGAAGACGGTGATTTGCAAAGGAAAGTCAAGAAATATGACTTTAGAAATCCACAAAAAATTGCAAAAGATCAATTAAGAACCTTGGAAATAATACATGAAAATTTTGGAAGACTTCTTCAGACCTTCTTGTCAGGTTATTTAAGAGCACCAGTAAAAATTGAGGTTCTGACTGTTGACCAATTTGCCTATAGTGAGTTTAATAATGCAATCTCAAACCCTGCTTTCTTACCGATAATAGCTTTTAAACCGTTATCTGGACAAATAATAATGGATATTTCCACAAAAATTGCCTTTGCTATGATAGAGCGACTACTTGGTGGAGACGGTGAGAGGAGTTCAGGAGGAAGAAGCTTTACAGAGATAGAATTAACATTACTAAATAGAGTTTTATCAAGGATAATTGAAATTTTCGCTGATGCTTGGGAAAATGTTATAGCTTTAGAACCAATGCTTGAAAAGGTTGAGATTAACTCCCAATTTGCACAGATTGTTGCTCCTAATGAAACTGTAGCTCTTGTAACTATGAATGTTTCTATAGGTGCAGCAGAAGGTATGCTTAATATATGTATACCTCATATGGTTATAGAACCAATTTTAGATAAGTTAAGCACAAAGTTGTGGTTTTCAAATACTCAGAAGATTGAGGGAGAAGATAATAAAGACAAAGAACTAATGTCCAATAGAATAAAAAAAGCTGCTGTGGTAATAAAAGCGCAACTAGGATCTATTACAGCTAATATTAGGGATGTTGTAGATTTGAGTATTGGAGATGTTATAAGACTTGATAATACTCAGGATTCTAAAATTAATATTCTAGTTGGTAATATTAATAAGTTTAAAGGGATTCCAGGTACTAATAAGAATAGATTAGCTGTGAAGATTACAGATGTAAAAAAGGATGGTGATGAAGGTTATGATAGGTGATATGTTGTCTCAAGAAGAGATAGACGCTCTTTTAAAAGGCGATGATGATAGCAGTTACGATAGTCAAGATTATAACAATTATAGTTTCGATAATATGTTAACAGATTATGAGAAAGATACATTGGGCGAAATTGGAAACATTAGCATGGGTACTTCTGCTACTACATTATTTACTTTGTTAGGTCAAAAGGTTGTAATTACTACTCCAGAGGTAAGTATGACTAATGTTGAAGAGTTAGCTATGCAATATCCTATACCATTTATTGCAGTAAATGTTAAGTATAAAAGAGGTTTAGAGGGAACCAATCTACTTATCTTGAAGGCTGATGACGTAAAAGTTATAACAGACATAATGATGGGTGGTAATGGTAAACTTACTGATAGTGAAATAAATGAAATGGACATGAGTGCAATAAGTGAAGCTATGAATCAAATGGTTGGATCTTCAAGTACGTCTTTATCAGAGATGTTTTTGAACAAAATTGATATTGATCCACCTAGGGCTTTTCAAGTGAATTTTCATAAAGGAGAATGGGATTTTGAGATTTTTGAGTCTCAAGAACCTATTGTTAAAATATCATTTAAAATGGTAGTTGGGGATATCATAGATAGTGAAATTATGCAACTTATTCCATATAATTTTGCTAAGACCATGGTTAACAAGCTTTCTTTTTTAAAAGAAGTTGAGAATAGTACCAATAATTCGCAACCTCAAATAAATCAACCTAGTTTAATGAAAGAAGAATTAAATCCAAGTATGGGAAATAGAAATCCAATGAGTAACAATGATTATCAAGATCATCAAGATCATAGTAATCTTGAGAGTGTTACAAATTTGAATATAGCAAATAATGAATATCAAGATAATTTAACAAAACCGCAAGAATTAAAACAAGAATCTGTTAATGTCAAAAAAGTTCAATTTGAGTCATTTGATAATAATCAAAATTCTATGTATAATGAAAGTATTGAAAGGATTCAAGAAATTCCAGTTGAAATAACTGTAGAATTAGGTAGAACTGTAAGGAAAATAAGTGAAATACTTGAATATGGACCTGGTACAATCATTGAATTGGACAAGCTTGTTGGGGAACCATTAGAAATTTATGCAAATGGAAAATACATTGCTAGAGGTGAAGTTGTTGTAATTGATGACAATTTTGGAGTAAGAGTTACAGATATTATTAATCCATCTAAGAGAATTTCAAAACTTTAAAGGAGGAATTTTTTATGGCAAATGGTATATTAATAGTTGATGATGCTGCATTTATGAGAATGATGATTAAGGACATATTAACAAAGAATGGTTTTGAAGTAGTAGGAGAAGCTGAAAATGGCAAAATTGCAATAGATAAGTATAATGAATTAGATCCAGAATTAGTTGTTATGGATATAACTATGCCTGAAGTTGATGGAATTCAAGCAGTTAAACAAATTATGAGCATAAATTCACAAGCAAAGATTGTTATGTGTTCAGCAATGGGACAACAAGCTATGGTTATAGAATCAATTCAAGCGGGTGCAAAAGATTTTATTGTTAAGCCTTTTCAAGCTGATAGAGTAATTGAAGCAGTAAAAAAAGCTATAGGGTAAATATGAAATTGAAAGTAAAAATTTTTACAAGTACACTTATTTTAATGTTTTTACAGAAATCCTTTGTTTATAGTTCTAATAATATTGCGAATGAAGAACCAGATATTATATCACTAACATTTAAATTATTATTTTATTTGTTAGTTTTTGTAGGTGTTATTTTACTTACGTTTTATGGTACTAAGTTTCTTGCCAAACATTCAAAAAAAATAGGTAAGACTAACAATATTGAGACGCTTGAGTATCTTAACTTAGGAAATAATAATAAAATATTAGCTATCAAAATGTATAAAAGAATTTATATTTTAGCTATTAACAATAACACTACAACTGTTATTGATAAGATTGATGAAAATGAAATTGATTTAAATTGTGTGGAATCGTCCAAACAAGAGAATAAATTTCAAAATCAGCTCGATTCAATACTTAATTCTACTGACGATGAACAAAATTCAAGTCTAAACACAAAACTATTAGGCATGAAAATGAAGGTTCTAAAATTAAAAAATAGTCAGTATAAAGAGATGGAAAGTAAGGAAGAAGAATATGAAAAAGATTATTAAAAAAACTACATTATTAATTATTATTTTTTTTCTCTTTTCTACAATAAATACATATGCTGATACCTTTGAAATTAGAGACTATGCTCCGAGTATACAATTAGTAGTGTTATATACAATCTTAGCTTTAATACCAGCGATTGTGATTATGATGACTAGCTTTACTAGGATTATTATTGTATTATCTTTTATAAAGAATGCAGTAGGAACCCAACATACTCCACCAAATCAGGTGTTAATAGGACTAGCCCTCTTTCTCACGTTATTTATAATGACTCCAATTTTTGCTGAAATTAATGATGAAGCATTACAACCATATTTGAGTGAAGAAATTGGACAAGATATAGCCATTGAGAGGGCAATGAAGCCTTTAAGAGAATTTATGCTTAATCAACAGAAAGATACAAAGGATTTATCACTATTTATGGAGATCGCGCATATTGAAATTACTGATGATATGAGTGCAGAAGATATTCCAAATAGAGTATTAATTCCTGCTTTTATAATAGGAGAATTAAGAATTGCTTTTCAAATGGGATTTTTATTGTTTATTCCTTTTCTAGTAATAGATATGATTGTAGCCAGTACTCTGATGTCTATGGGTATGATGATGCTTCCTCCTGTTATGATATCATTACCTTTTAAAATATTACTTTTTATCCTAGTAGATGGATGGCACTTTGTTATAAGTTCCTTAGTTAAAAGTTTTAAGTTTGGATAATTTGAGGAGTGATTATCTTGAATGAAGGTGAAATTATAAAAATAGCACAAGAAGCTGTTAAAACAATCTTGATGGCTTCAGCACCGATGCTTGGATTTGGACTTCTTGTTGGATTATTAGTAAGTATTTTTCAAGCTACTACTCAAATTCAAGAAGCTACCTTAGCATTTATACCAAAAATACTTGCAGTTTTAATTTCTTTTATTTTTTTTGGTCCATGGATATTAAAGCTAGTTGTAGGTTTTACTCAAAGTATTTTTATGAATATGGATCAGTATATCCAATAACATTAGGGTGAAATTATGGATGAATTAATTGACATAATACTAAATAAATACCAAATTTTTCTTTTGATTTTTATTAGAATTACAGGAATATTTGTAATTGCACCTATTTTTAGCAGACCAAATATTCCTAAAATTTTAAAAATTGGGTTTGCTTTTTTTATTTCTTTATTGATGTTCAATATACTAGAAAATGAGAATTTTACGCTTTCTGAAATTAGTATGGTTATTTTAATAATTAAAGAATTAGCAATAGGATTGGTAATTGGTTTTCTTTCTTATATATTTTTCACATCGCTTTATATTGCAGGGCAGATTATTGACATGCAGATTGGCTTTGGAATGGTTAACGTTTTAGATCCACAACACAATATCCAATTACCTATTATGGGAAATTTTTATTATATTATTGCTATTTTATTATTTCTTACTACTAATGGCCATTATTTATTAATAAAAGCCCTAGTAGATAGCTATAGTTTAATTCCTCTTGGACATTTTGTTTTTAGTGATGCTTTATTCAGTCAGATGGTTGGAGTTATTGGACAAGTTTTCCTACTAGGTTTTAAAATTGCATGTCCAATTGTGGTTACAATATTCTTAGCTAACGCTTTATTAGGTATCTTAGCAAGAACAATGCCTCAAATGAATGTATTTATAGTAGGAATGCCGTTAAAAATCTTTATTGGAATAGGAGTTATATTTTTTACATTACCGATTTTTTCTTCGATTTTAGGAAGCCTATTTAGCAATATGTTAAAGGAAATAGATGCTTTTATGAAGATAATTTCTAAAGGATGATATGAATGATAGAGCTTGAGTATAAAATCAATCTTCAATTATTTGCGGATGAAGAAAAGACAGAAAAAGCTACCCCTAAGAAAAGAAGAGAATCTAGAGAAAAAGGTCAAGTTCTTAAAAGTCAAGAGGTTAATTCAGCACTATTATTAATAGTATCCTTTATAAGTCTAAAAATATTTGGAAAATATATGTATGGAAAAATTTATGGTTTTACTAACTATTTTTTCAACAAATTCAGTACTCTAGATGATTTGTTTACAATTAAAGGGATTAACAATATGTTTTATGAAATTATTGTTATTACTGCTCAAATTGTTGCACCAATTGCGTTAGCTGCAATATTAGCAGGACTTGTTGCAAATTATATGCAGGTTGGATTTTTATTTACAACTAAAACACTTGGAGTAAAATTTAGTCGAATAAACCCTATTGAAGGATTTAAGAAAATTTTTTCTCCAAGATCTCTGGTTGAACTTCTAAAATCATTTATAAAAGTTTTTGTTATTGGGTATGTTGTTTTTTCATATTTGATGAAAAAGATCAATATTATTTACAAGCTCTTTGATATGAGTTTAGGCGCAGTAATTACTTTCATAGGAGATATTACTTTTCAGGTTGCTATGAGAGCTGGAGGAGTTTTAGTAGTAATAGCAATAATTGATTACTTATATCAATGGTGGGATCATGAGAAGAATTTAAAAATGAGTAAGAAAGAGATTAAAGAAGAATATAAGCAGAATGAAGGAGATCCACAAATTAAGTCTAAGATTAAAGAAAAACAAAGACAAATCGCAATGAGAAGAATGATGCAGGATGTACCAAAAGCTGATGTTATTATCACAAACCCTACTCATTACGCGATTGCTTTGAAATACGATAAACATAAATCAGATGCACCATATATATTAGCTAAAGGAATGAATTTAGTAGCTGAGAACATAAAAAAGACTGCTAAAGAAGCTGAAATACCAATTGTAGAAAATAAGCCTCTTGCACAAGCATTATATAAAAGTGTTGAAATTGGCGATATTATTCCGGAAGATTTGTATCAAGCTGTTGCAGAAGTATTAGCTTATGTATTTGGACTAAGAGATAATCAAGGAGGATTATAATGAAATTTGGAGATGTTGTTGTTGCAATAGCAGTTATTCTTATAGTAATAATTATAATAATCCCTATACCAAAGACCGCTTTAGATATCCTTCTAAGCTTAAATATCACATTGGCATTATTAATATTATTAATATCTATGTACATTAAAGATGCTCTACAGTTTTCTATTTTTCCATCTTTATTATTAATTACAACTATTTTTAGGATAGCATTAAATATATCTACAACAAGGTATATTTTAGGCGAAGGAGATGCGGGGAAGGTAATTGAAGCGTTTGGTAACTTTGTTATTCAAGACAATGTTGTAGTTGGAATTATAGTTTTCTTAATAATTGTTATTGCTCAGTTTCTCGTTATAACTAAAGGATCTGAGAGAGTAGCAGAGGTAGCTGCAAGATTCACATTAGATGCAATGCCTGGTAAACAGATGGCTATAGATGCAGATCTAAATTCAGGACTTATTACAGAAGAAGAAGCAAGAGTTAGAAGGAAAGAAATTCAACAATCTGCAGATTTTTATGGAGCTATGGATGGTGCTAGTAAATTTGTTAAAGGAGACGCCATCTTTGGTATTGTAACAACATTTCTAAACATTAGTGCAGGTTTAGTTATTGGAATTGCCATCAATAAAATGGCTTTTGCTGATGCCATGTCGAAGTATACTTTATTAACTATTGGAGATGGACTTGTTAGTCAGATTCCAGCTCTAATAATTTCTACCGGTACTGGTATTGTGGTTACTAGGGCTGCATCAGAAGCGAATTTAGGACAAGATGTAATAAAGCAGCTTTTTGGACAAAGCCCAAGAATTATGTATATTATTGGTGGGGTTTTGCTTTTTCTTGGATTGTTTACTCCTCTCCCCAAATTACCGTATATTGTAATTGCATCTTTATTAGTGGTATCAGGGTATAGATTACAGTCTAATATTAAGAGAGAAGAAGAACAAGAAATCGTTTCACAAGAAGAAGAGGTTGAGGAAATCAGAAAACCAGAAAATGTTATGTCGTTATTAAGAGTTGAAGATATTGAGATGGAATTTGGATATGGAATTATCCCTTTAGCTGATTCTAATCAGGGGGGAGATTTATTAGATAGAATTGTTATGATAAGAAGGCAAATTGCTTTAGAATTAGGTATTGTAGTACCTATAGTTAGATTAAGAGATAACATACAATTAAATCCAAATGAATATGTAATAAAGATAAAAGGTAATGAGATATGCAGAGGAGAAGTAATGTTTGATTATTACTTAGCAATGGATCCTGGCACTTCTCAAGGAGAAATCAACGGTATAGATACAATTGAGCCTGCATTTGGATTACCAGCGAAGTGGATAACAGAAGAAGAGAGAGAAAAGGCTGAGATATTAGGATACACGGTTGTAGATTTACCATCTATGATTGCAACGCATTTAACTGAAATCATTAGGAGAAATGCTCATGAGTTATTTGGTAGACAAGATGTTAAAATGCTTATTGATAATGTAAAGGAAGAGTATCCTGCATTAGTTGATGAAGTTGTTCCTAAACTATTTTCAATTGGCGAAATTCAAAGAGTATTATCTAATTTGATTAAAGAAAATATCTCTATTAGAAATATGGTTTCTATACTTGAAACTTTGGCTGACTATGGAACTGTTACAAGAGACCCAGATATGTTAACAGAATATGTTAGACAAAAATTGTTTAGATATATTACAAATAAGTATGTACAAGCAAACAGCTTAAAGGTAATAACTTTAGATGGACAACTAGAGCAACTGATGATGGATTCTATCAGGCAGACTGAAGCTGGTTCATATTTATCTTTAGCTCCAGATATTGTACAGAGAGTTTTAAACAGCTTATTGTTAAATATTGAGAAATTAACTTCTATTGGAGAACAACCAATAGTGTTAACCGCACCTATTGTAAGGATATATTTTAAAAGATTAACTGAACAAGCAACTGAGGATTTGATTGTATTATCTTATAATGAAATAGATTCTTCGGTTGAGGTTCAATCTATAGGGATGGTGACTATGTAATGAAAATAAGAAGATATATTGGAACTACAACTCAGGAAGCTATGAGTAAATTGAGAAAGGAATTGGGTTCAGAAGCAATTATTTTACATACTAGAAAGATTAAAAAATCTGGTTTTTTTGGAGTTTTAAAAAAATCATTGATTGAAATTGTTGCTGCAATTGATGATGATAATAACAAGAATACAACTCGTACTCCTAAAATACATTATACTTATAATGATATTAGTAGAAATACATCTAGTACATCTAGTACTTCAAGTACATCAAGCAATATAGCAAGAGATATTTCGAGTAGCCCTGTTAAAGATGCAACGAAAGATTTACCACTAGATATGAATGTTAGAACTACCTCAGAATCTACTATGAGCAGATTATCTAATAATATGAAAAATAATAATACTAGTAACAATGAGGAAATTAATAAAGAAATCAAAAAGCTTAGAGGCACTATGGAAGGATTTATGAAGAGCTTTGAAAGTAAGCTTTATAAAAACTTTTACTTACCTGAAAAACTTAGATATTATAAAGATGTCTTATTAATCAATGGCGTGAATGAAGTAGTTGTTAACAGTATATTGGGCAATATTGATAAACATGTGAGTTTAGATAATAAAAGCGATGAAGAAATAAGAGAAATCGTCAAATTTAATATAACTGGATTTTTAGGTAATCCTTCTCCAATCAGATATAATGGAGAGCAAAAGATTGTCTTTTTTATTGGACCTACTGGAGTTGGCAAAACTACTACATTAGCTAAATTAGCTGCTTATTATACTTTGGAAAAAAAGTTAAATATTGGTCTTGTAACTGCTGATACTTATAGAATAGCAGCAGTTGAACAACTTAAGACATATAGCGATATTTTAGATATACCTATAAAAATAATATACGAGAAAAAGGATTTTTATGAAGTTTTATCGAATTTTAAAGATAAGGACCTAGTTTTTGTTGATTCAGCAGGAAGAAATCATAAAGATGATTTTCAAATGAATGAAATCAAGGAATTGCTTGAAATAGTAAAAGATAAGGAAATATATATAGTTTTGAGTGCTACAACAGATTTAGAAGGTATAAAAGAGATTTTAAAGCAATATGAGTTTATTGATGATTTTAAACTGATTTTTACAAAAATTGATGAAGCCCACAGTCCTGGTGTTATACTTAATACGAAGTTTTATACGCAAAAATCATTGTCATATTTTACAACTGGTCAAAATGTACCAGAAGATATTGAGATTGCTAACATAACAAAACTAAGTAATGAATTGATTGGGGAGTCAAAAGATGAGAGATCAAGCTGAGAAATTAAGACAATTAATCATGGATTCAAAAACAGGGAGCAATAAATCTCATGATAAAGATTCAGTTAAGAGTAAAACCAGAGTTTTAGCTGTGACAAGTGGTAAGGGTGGAGTAGGTAAAACAAATTTTTCTATAAATATAGGTATTTCTTTATGTAACCTTGGGTACAAAGTTGTTATTTTTGACGCAGATATTGGATTTGCAAATATTGATGTTATTCTTGGAGTTGTGCCTAAGTACACAATAGCTGATATTTTGGATGGTAGCAAGGATATTCTAGATATTTTAACTGAAGGACCAAATGGAATAAAATTAATAGCTGGTGGCTCTGGAATTCAAACATTATTTAATATAGACAAGCAGAAGCTTGATGTATTAATTCATCAACTGCAGAAGCTGGAGAATTATGCGGATTTTATTATTATTGATACTGGAGCTGGATTATCCAATACTGTATTGAACTTTGTGAATGCTTCTGATGAAGTAATACTAATTACAACACCTGAGCCTACTGCGTTAACAGATGTATATGCTATGATAAAAACCTTAAAGGCTAATCGAGAACACGATATTTTAAATGTTGTAATAAACAAGGCAAGAGATAGTGTTGAGGCTAATGAAGTATTTAGTAGATTAAGCAAGGTTTCAAATAAATTTTTAAACATTAAGATTGAAAATCTTGGATATGTTAATGACAGTAAATTGGTTATGCAATCTGTAAAGAATCAGGATCCTTTCATTCTTTCATATCCAAATTCAACTATTGCAAAAAATATTAATGAAATTGCATTAAGAATATCAGGTAGTAAACAAGCAACTAAAAAAGAATTTGGGATTAGTAATTTCGTTAGAAAATTTAAAAGCCTGCTCATGAAGGAGGATACATAGTAAAATGTTAAGTAATGATTTGCCTAATATTGGAGATAAGATAGAATTATACGATTATTCGGGAAATATAAACAATAAATATTTAAGTCAGTTATTCGATATCATTGATGATAAAACTCTAATTATTAGTGGTCCTATTCATAATAAAGTTTTAGTTCCTTTTCATAGAAATGACTTTATTGAAGTGGTATATTTTAAAAAAAATAAAGGTAGATATTCTTTTGGCGCAATGATTTCAAAAGTAATTCAAAAAGAAATGTATAAAATAAGAATCAAGAGAACTACTAAAATAAGAAAAATTCAACAAAGAAATTTTTATAGACTAGCTTGTAGAATTCCTACCATTAAGATTCATCATATA
The DNA here is from genome assembly GCA_030625765.1 of Thermohalobacteraceae bacterium. Taxonomy (GTDB): domain Bacteria; phylum Bacillota; class Clostridia; order Tissierellales; family VENL01; genus DAOUQG01. Next base: position 10,673 of record DAOUQG010000001.1, read on the forward strand.
TGTGAAGATAATCTTGAAAAAGATATCAGAGAAGAATGCTTTATTAGTGACATTAGTGGTGGAGGTATAGGTGTTTTCTGCAATTATCCTCATGATAGTGGAGATTTTGTTGATATTCAGATTGATTCTCAAGGATTAAAAATTTGTATAAAAGGAGAAATCATTAGAATATCAGACAGCAAAAACCAAAAGTATAAGTTTAATATTGGAGTTAGGTTTGTTGATTTAAAAGATAACGACAGAGATAAAATTGTAAGTTTTATTTTTGAAGAGCAAACAAAATTAAGAAAAAAGGGTTTGATATAAATGTCAGTGAATGTTCTTGTAGTCGATGATTCAGCTTTTATGAGAAGAGTAATTAGTGATATGTTAAAAGCTGATAAAGAAATAAATGTTATAGGGATTAGTAAAAACGGTAAAGATGCATTAGAAAAAATTGAAGTTTTAAAACCAGATGTAATTACTTTAGATGTAGAAATGCCTATAATGGATGGATTACAGACCCTAGAAAACATTATGAAAAAATATAAGATACCAGTTGTTATGCTTAGTAGTATAACTGTTGAAGGTGCTGATGCTACTTTAAAAGCTTTAGAACTAGGAGCAGTTGATTTTATTGCCAAACCTACAAATATATTTGATATGAATAACGCTGGTAAAAAAGATGAATTAATAAATAAAGTAAAGGCTGCAGTAAATGCACGGATATCTAATAGTATTTCTTTTAGACCTAATAGTGAAATAAACATCAAGAAGAAATATTTATCATCTAAAAATTATTCTAATAAAGATACCAAGATATCTAATTTGATTGCTATAGGAACTTCAACAGGAGGACCTAGGGCATTGCAAGAAATAATTCCATTTATTCCAGAAGATATAAATGGATGTATATTAGTGGTTCAGCATATGCCACCTGGTTTCACAAAATCTTTAGCTAATAGGCTGAATTCAATGTCAAATATTATTGTGAAGGAAGCAGAAGATGGTGAAAAATTACTGAGAGGTTACTGTTATATTGCACCTGGGGATTGTCATATGAGAATTGAAGAAAAAAATAATATTTTTTCAATCAGATTGGGGAGTGATGAACCAGTTTCAGGTCATAGACCTTCAGTAGATGTATTGATGGAGTCAGTTGCTAAACATACTACACTAAACACTTATGGAGTTATTTTAACTGGTATGGGATGTGATGGAGCAAAAGGAATTAAAAAGGTACTTCAAAACAATGGTTATACCATAGCACAAGATGAAGAAACATGTGTAATTTATGGTATGCCTAAAGTAGCAGTTAAGCTTGAGGCAATTAAGAAAATTTTACCGTTAAATAAAATAGCTAAACATTTAATTGAGAAGGTAGGTGTATAATATGGATATGAATCAATATATGGATGTTTTTATTGAAGAGGCAAAAGAACATTTACTTAGCATGAATGAAAGCCTTTTAGAGCTTGAAAAGTCACCGAAAGATAAAAGTCTCTTAAATCAAATTTTCAGAGTGTCTCACACTTTGAAAGGGATGGCTGCAACTATGGGATTTTCTAAATTAGCTAGCTTAACACATGAAATGGAAAACTTATTACATATTATTAGGAACGGTGAGATTGTAGTTAGTGCAGAAATTATTGATTTGCTCTTCGAATGTTTTGATGCTCTTGAAGAATATGTGACTAATATTAGTTCTACAGGAAATGAAGGAGATCTAGATAGTAAGCATTTAGTTCAGACATTGAATGATATATTAAATGGTAAAGATATTGCAGCAACATCTAATAAAGATTTAACTGATGATTCTATGCAGGACAAAAATTTTTCAAACAGTAACTATAACATATACGTTTTAAACATTTTGAAAAAGGCAAAAGAAAAAGACTTACATGCTTTCGAGGTTGATGTTGTTATTAGTAATGATTGTATGTTAAAGGCAGCTAGAGCATTTATTGTATTTAACAAATTGGAAAGTTATTCTGAGATAATTCAATCAAATCCACCAGTAGAAGATATCGAAGATGAAAAATTTGACAAAGGTTTTTCAGTTGTTTTAGTATCAAAAGCTAGTAAACAGGAAATTGAAAAAGATATTATTTCAATTTCAGAAATTGAATCTGTAGAAGTAAAGGATATTAATCTAGACGCTTTTGAAGAAAGTGCAGTTGAAATTATAGAAGATGAAGTTGATGAAGCTTTAGATGATAATAATTTGAAAGTTCAATCAACAGAAAACAAGAAAACATCTAATAGATTTGGTAAAACTGTTAGAGTAGATATTGATAGGCTTGATAATTTAATGAATCTTGTTAGTGAGCTAATAATTATCAAGACTCGTATGGAAGATATAGGAGAATCTTCTAGAAAACAAAATATGAATGAAGCTATTGAATATTTAGAAAGAATAACTACAAGCTTACATGATGCTGTGATGAAAGTTAGAATGGTACCAATTGAAAGAGTCTTTAATAGATTTCCTAGAATGGTGAGAGATTTGTCAAAGGAATTAGGTAAAGAAATAAACCTTGAAATGTCTGGTGAAGAGACTGAAGTGGATAGAACAGTTATTGATGAGATAGGAGATCCATTAATTCATCTTATAAGAAATTCTATTGATCACGGTATAGAATGTCCTGAGAAAAGAATAAAAGCTGGTAAAAATGAAGCGGGAACTGTTAAATTAGTAGCTTATCCTGATGGACAGAATGTAGTTATCGAGGTCGAGGATGATGGAAAAGGTATTGATTCTGAGAAAATCAAGCAAAATGCAATTAATAAAGGTTTGATTTCTAAAGCTGAAGCAAAAGAACTGTCATCGGAAGAAGCTATCGAATTATTGTTTAAAGCAGGATTTAGTACTGCTGAGAAAGTTTCTGATATTTCAGGTAGAGGAGTAGGACTTGATGTTGTAAAAACTAAAATTGAATCTATTTCAGGATTTGTGGAGGTAGAGACAACTATAGGGAAAGGTTCAAAGTTTATAATCAGATTACCTTTAACTCTTGCGATAATTCAAGCATTATTAATTAATTTAAAAGATGAAATATATGCAATACCTTTAAGCTCTGTAGGGGAAATTAGTCCTATATCTAGCAAAGACATTAAAAAAGTACAAGGGCAGGAAGTTGTTTTATATCGAAACAAAACTTTACCTATTATTAGATTGTGTAATATGCTTGGAGTTGAGCAGACAGAAGATAGCGACGAACTTATTGCTGTAATAGTAAGAAAAGGTGATAAGGAAGCTGGATTAATTGTAGATAATTTAATTGGACAACAAGAGATTGTAATTAAGTCATTAGGCAAATATTTATCTGGCACTAAATACATCGCTGGGGCAACAATATTAGGAAATGGTACTATTTCATTAATTCTAGATGTTAATTCATTATTTTAATTTTTGAGAGGTGAGTTTATGAACATTACGGATACAGCTGCAGATAACAAGTTTGTTATTTTTAATCTAGCTGGTCAAGATTATGGTTTAGATATCTATAACGTTGAGGTGATAGAAAGAGTAACTAGTTTTACTAGAGTGCCTAATACAAAAAATTATATTAATGGAGTTATAAATTTAAGAGGAGAAGTTGTTCCTGTAATTGACTTATTAAAACGCTTTAATATTGAGTCTACTAATACTTTGGGAGATGATTCAAGAATTATCATAACTTCTGTTAGAGATATTTTTATAGGACTTCTTGTAGATTCATCTTCTGAGGTGCTTACTTTATTAGAAGAGGATATTGATAATACTCCTAAAATTGGAGAACAAATTTCAGATGATTTTATTAAAGGGATAGGAAAAAAAGATGGAAGATTAATAATGCTTTTAGATTTAGAAAAAGTAATTGGTGTTGACTATCGAATAGAAGATATGTAAAGGTTGTGACAATATATGGATATAAATAATATTAATTCAATGCTATTAGACATTTTAAAGGAAATTGGAAACATTGGTTCTGGAAATGCTGCAACGGCTTTAGCTTCTATGATAGATAAAAAAATCGATATGGAAGTACCACAAGTAAAGATTTTAGAATTTAAAGATGTGACAGATATACTTGGAGGTGCAGAGATACCAGTAGCAGGTATATATTTTGAATTGAGTGGTGACATTGATGGTAATATAATGTTTATACTTAACTTAGAATCTGCATGTAATTTGGTTAACATGTTGTTTAATCGTGAAAATACAAAAACAGAATTGGAAGATATGGACTTATCTGCTTTGTCAGAAGTAGGGAACATCTTAGCTGCATCATATGTTAATTCATTAAGTAATTTAACAAGCTTAACATTAAAAATATCAATACCATCAATAAGTATTGATATGGCAGGAGCTATCTTAAGTGTTCCAGCTATAGAGTTTGGTCAAATAGCAGACAATGTTCTATTTATTGAGACACAGTTTGAAGAAGGTAACAATAAGGTTATTGGAGATTTATTTTTAATACCCAAAATGGATTCTTTTAATAAAATTTTACAAAAATTAGGAGTTATGTAATCATGAACACAATTAAGGTTGGAATGGCAGATTTAGCAGTAGTAAAAACACCGGGTAGTTTAATAACTTTAGGGTTAGGTTCATGTGTGGGTATTGTATTATATGATAAGATCAATAAAATTGGAGGGCTTGCACATATTATGCTTCCATCAAGTAAAGAGATAAAGAATAATTCTAATAAAGCAAAATTTGCTGATACAGCATTAATTATTTTGTTAGATGAAATGTTAAATTCAGGTGCAAAAAAAAGAAATATTCTAGCAAAGATTGCAGGTGGCTCTCAAATGTTTAGTTTTAATTCCAATAGTGACGTATTAAAAATTGGCCAAAGAAATGTACAAGCTACAAAAGCAAAATTGAAGGAATGTGGTATCCCTATCATTTCTGAAGATATAGGGGGTAACTATGGAAGGACTATTGAGTTGAATACTGAAGATGGGTCTTTATTAGTACGCACAATAGGACATGGCTCAAAAATTATTTAAAACTCAGCTTATTGGAGGTACATCCTATGACTATTGAAGAAATTTGGCAAAAATACAAAAAGACTAATGATTTGTCTTATAAGCAAGAATTAATTAAAGAATATGTATATTTAGTAAAAATTGTTGCAGGTAGGATGTATAACTTCTATGGAGGTAATGTTGATTACGAAGAGCTGCTTGGATTTGGAATATTTGGTTTAATTGATTCTATTGAAAAATTTGATTTAAGTAGAGATTTAAAATTTCAAACATACGCACAAATTAGAATTAGAGGTTCTATTATTGATAATTTAAGAAAGCTAGACTGGATTCCAAGATCACTAAGAAAAAAAGCAAAGGATTATGAAGAAATAATTAGTAAACTTGAAAATAAATTATCTAGAAATGTTACAGAAGATGATATTGCAGCTCACATTGGTGAAAGTATAGAAGAAGTTCAAAAAACTCTAGCTGAGGTTTCTACTTTTAATGTGGTTTCTTTTGAAGAATTACTTATTACTAAAGGGCATTTTTATATAGCGGATTCTACACAAAAAACTCCTGAGGATGCTTATGGCAGCAAAGAGCTAAAAAGATTATTAATAGAAACTATTGATAGTTTACCTAAGAAAGAAAAGATGGTTATATCTATGTACTATTTTGATGAACTTACATACAAAGAAATAGGACAAATATTAGGATTATCAGAATCAAGGATATCACAGATACATAGTAAAGCAATTATTAAAATGAAAAATAGCTTAAATGGAATTGGTATTAGTGGATGGCAATAAAATGGGAGGTGATATTATGGCTGAAAACTATATTGTTTTAGAAGGGAAAAATTTAAATAGTCTTATTGAGGATGGACTGCAAAAGTTAAATAAGAGTAGAGAAGAAGTAGATGTTGAAATTATACAAGAAGACATAGGACTATTTGCAAAAAAATTTAAAATAAAGGTTTCTTGTAAAGAAAATCATTCAGATAAAGCTGAAGACGTAAATGTAGATACAATATTGAAAAATATCAGTGATATTTCAACTATTAAGGATTCTTTTGAAATTAAATATTTAAATGACGGAGTTTATTTGACTATTTATGATAGCCTATATAGAAGTGAGATATTAGCAAAGAGAATATTAAATAGAATTGAAAGAAAGAAAATTGTTAATTATGATGCTCAAAAAGTTGAGCAAATAATTTCTGAATTAAACTGTGAACTAGTAAAGATTGCACCTCCTCAAGAAGAGCATCTAATTGATGCGGAGTTAATTATTGATATTACTGATAAAAACATGAAAGCATACATGACATTACTCCCTCCTCTCGGTGGTAAAAATATTAGTTATGATGAAGCAATTAGTATCATTAAGCAACAGATTATATTCGGACTAGTTGATGAGGAAGTAGAGAACATAATTTATAATAGGATATATAATAAAAAGATTCTGATTGCAAAAGGGAAACAATCAGTTGATGGAAAAGACGGTTATATAGAATACCATTTCAATACTAATAAATCATCGAAAAGGGTTAGAACACTTGAAGATGGTAGTGTTGATTTTAGAAATTTAAATTTAATTGAGAATACTCAAAGGGGAGATGTCTTAGCTGAAATGACACTTCCTATTAAAGGTGAAAAAGGATTTAATGTTATTGGTGAAATTGTAGAACCAAAGGAAGGGAAATTTGCTACATTCAATTATGGGAAAAATGTAGTTGTTTCTGATGATAGAATGAAGCTTTTTGCAGATCGCGATGGACAAGTTACCTTAGAAGGAGAAAAGGTTGTTGTACATGAAGTTTTTGCAGTAGATGGTAATGTTGATAATACTACTGGTAATGTTGATTTTAAAGGAATGGTTAAGATTAAAGGAAATGTAAGAACTGGCTTTAGGGTAAAAGCAGAGGGAGATATTGAAATTAGTGGAGTAGTAGAGGCTGCTAATATCGAATGCTATAGCAATATTATTTTAAAGCGTGGTATGCAGGGACATAATAGAGGTAAATTAATAGCTAAAGGTGATATTATTGCTAGATATTTAGAAAATGCTTATTTATTTTCACATGGAGCGATAAAATCTGAGGCAATTATGCATAGTAGAATTTTTAGTAGGGATACGATTGAAGTTACTGGAAAGAAAGGATTAATAGTTGGTGGAGAATGTAAAGCTAAGTACGAAGTTCATGCAAAGATCATTGGTTCTTCAATGTCTACGTTTACTGAAATAGAAGTAGGAGTAGACCCTAATATTAAAGCTGAATGCAATAACATGAAAAGTAAAATATCTGAGATTGAAGAGCACATTGAAAAACTAGACAAGTCTATTACTTTATTAAACAAATTGGCTCAAAGTAACAGACTTACTGTAGATAAAAAAGAGATTTTAATTAGATGCTTAAACGACAGAAATGTTTTATTTAACAATTATAATAATTTGAAATTAGATTTATATCATTTAGAGTCTGAGTCTGAGTCACTATCAAAAGGAAAAGTAGTAGTAAGAGATGTAATTTATCCTGGAGTTAAAATAGTAATAGGTAATAGCGTAATGTTTATTAAGAAAGAGTATAAACACTGCACATTTTATAAAGAGGATGGCGAAATAAAAGTCGGTCCATATAATCTGTAATATTGAGGTGATAAAATGTCAGCAAAACCAATTGATTTGCAGGCTACTATTCCTAAAACTCAGCAATTATCTAGGATAAGACAAATTGAAAATAATATGCATAGAAATAATATGCATAATCAAGTTGCAAGTGAAAATAATCACATAAAGAAGAAATTGAATAGAGTTAATAATTCAGAAAAAACTGGTTATAAGAAAATTGATAAGGAAAGACAAAATAATAAAGATAAAAAACAAGAGCAAGGAAGTAAAAAGAAAATAAAAAAACAGAATTGTGAAGAAAAAGATAATAATAAGAATCCCAAAATTATTTTAGGGAGAAGTATTGATATTAAAATATAGTGAGGCGAAAATATGGGTAGTAGTATATTAATTCTTATAGGTCTAGGTTGCATGTTTTTTGCAGTTATATTTATTTCTAAACATAGTAAGAAAGAAACGGAAATCTATAGTGATATATTAATTAAATATAAAGATATAAAAGATTATTCTGATACTATGGAGCAAATTGTAGATAATTTAGATAAATTAATTGACTCATTTTTAGATAAGCATAATGCTTTGCAGAACAACATGGAAGTTTCTAGCAGAACTACAATAGATGTTGAAAATTCAAAAGATGAAAAAAAAGCTGATAGTATAAGTATTACTGAAGACGTATCAGAAGAAAATAATGAAATCATGCAAAAAAAATACGAGAACAAGAAAAAAGATTTAAATGATCAAGTAAGAGAACTTAAAAAATTAGGATTTTCAAACCATGAGATTGCAAAAAAATTAGGCAAAGGAATTAGAGAAATTGATATTATATCAAAAATGATTGCACTTCGAGATAGAAATAGCTTTAGCTAACTTGTATTAGTAAAAGCTATTTCTTTTTTTAGATAAAACATTAGATTATATTGTATATATATTAATTTTATGGAAATTATAAAAATAATGTAGATTATCATTAATTGTAAAAAAAACAAAAATATTATTGATAAAAAAATAATGTTATGATATACTACTTAAGGTATGAAAAACACACATTCTTTGATTCTTAAGGTGTGCCTTAGTATTTTGGGTTCTTTAAGAAATTGATTAGAATGGAGGCATAAAACAATAGGAGGTGAAAACATGTCAGTTATTTCTATGAAGCAACTTTTAGAAGCAGGAGTTCATTTTGGACATCAAACTAGAAGATGGAATCCTAAAATGGCAGAATATATTTTTACAGAAAGAAATGGGATTTATATCATTGATCTTCAAAAAACTGTAGGTAAGGTTGAAGAGGCATATAGATTTATTAAAGAAATTTCTGAAAGCAACGAAGAAATTCTTTTTGTTGGAACAAAGAAGCAAGCACAAGAGGCGATCGAAAGTGAAGCTAAAAGATGTGGCATGCATTTTGTTAGCCAAAGATGGTTAGGTGGAATGCTTACTAATTACAAGACTATCAAGAAAAGAATTGATAGATTGCATGAGCTAGAAAGAATGGAAGAAGAAGGTACTTTTGATGTTCTTCCTAAGAAAGAAGTAATCAATCTTAGACATGAGGCTGAAAGACTTGAAAAGTTTTTAGGTGGAATTAAAGAAATGAAAAAATTGCCTAAAGCTTTATTTGTCGTAGATCCTAGAAAAGAAAAGATTGCAGTAAGAGAAGCTCATATATTAGGTATTCCAGTTGTTGCTATAGTTGATACAAATTGTGATCCTGATGAAGTAGATTTTGTTATTCCTGGTAATGATGATGCTATAAGAGCTGTAAAATTACTTACTCAAACTATTGCAAATGCAATAATTGAAGGAAGACAAGGCGAACAGGTAGAAGAGTAATGTTATGGTAAGGGTTATAAGGGAACTTTCCCTTACGGCTCTTACCATTTTGTTTAATAAAAGGTAGGAGGAGATGAAAATGGCTATAACAGCTTCAATGGTAAAAGAAATAAGACAACGTACAGGGGCAGGAATGCTTGATTGTAAAAAAGCATTACAAGAAACAGCAGGGGATATAGAAAAAGCAATTGAATTTTTAAGAGAAAAAGGGTTATCAAAAGCTGCTAAAAAAGCTGGAAGAATCGCAGCAGAAGGAATAGTAGAATCTTACATACACGGTGGAAGAATTGGTGTATTGATAGAAGTAAATAGCGAAACTGATTTTGTTTCAAAAAATGATGAATTTAAGCAATTTGTTAAAGATATGGCTATGCAAGTAGCTGCACAAAATCCTAAGTATGTTGCTAGAGAAGATGTTCCTCAAGAAGAAATAGAAAAAGAAAGAGAAATATTAAAGCATCAAGCTATAAATGAAGGAAAACCAGAACATATAGCAGAAAAAATGGTTACTGGAAGAATTGAGAAATACTATAAAGAAGTTTGTTTATTAGAACAAGAATTTGTTAAGAACCCAGACGTTACTGTAAATGAGCTATTAACTGAAAAAATAGCTAGAATTGGTGAGAATATTAAAATCAGAAGATTTACTAGATATGAAGTTGGAGAAGGACTTGAAAAGAGACAAGAAAATTTTGCAGATGAAGTAGCAAAGCAAATTCAAGGCTAGTTTTTGTAATGGAGAACACGTTTGTGTTCTCCATTTGAATAACGAGATGATAAAAGTGGAAATAATATTTTTGAATAAAAAAGAGGGAATATTAGTATTATATAGAATATCTTAAATAGGAGTGTTCAAATTGGCTAATCCAAAATATAATAGAATTATTTTAAAGCTAAGTGGGGAAGCTTTATCAGGAACTGTAGGCTTTGGAATAGATGAGTATACAATTTCAAATATTGCTGAAGAAATTAAGAAAATTAAGGAAATTGGTGTTCAAATTGCTATTGTAGTAGGCGGTGGAAACTTTTGGCGTGGAAGAAGCACTGAAGGTATGGACAGAACTACTTCAGATTACATGGGAATGTTAGGTACTGTAATAAATTCATTAGCTTTACAAGATGCACTTGAAAAAATTGGAGTTATTACACGAGTTCAGACTGCAATTGAAATGAGACAAATAGCGGAGCCTTACATAAGAAGAAGAGCAGTAAGGCATTTAGAAAAAGGGAGAGTAGTAATTTTTGCTGCAGGATCAGGAAATCCTTATTTCTCAACTGATACAACTGCTGCCTTAAGAGCTGCTGAGATTGAAGCTGAAGTAATATTATTAGCAAAAAAAGGTGTTGATGGAATATATGATTCTGATCCACGTACTAATACTAGTGCTCAAAAATATGATACTTTGACATATATTGATATTTTAAAACTTGGATTGGGAGTTATGGATTCTACAGCTACTTCATTATGTATGGATAATAATATACCTTTAATTGTTTTTGGAATAGATAAATCAGATAATATTCTAGAGATTATTAATGGTAAAAAAATAGGAACTTTTGTTAAGGAGGGATAGTATGTATTTAGAAGTTCATAAGAAAGTTGAAGAAAAAATGCAAAAAACTATTAGCGTTTTCAAGGATGAACTCAAAGCAATTAGAGCGGGTAGAGCTAATCCTGCTTTGTTAGACAGAGTAGTAGTGGAGTATTATGGAACTCCTACACCACTCAAGCAAATTGCAAATGTTTCTGCTCCAGAGCCTAGATCTTTGCTTATTCAACCATGGGATTCAAATGCAATATCAGACATAGAAAAAGCAATACTTAAATCTGATTTAGGTCTAAATCCATCAAATGATGGCAAGGTTATTAGGTTATCTATTCCACAGCTTACAGAGGAAAGACGAAAAGATATTATTAAATTGCTAAAGAAAGTTACTGAAAATGCAAAAATAGCAATAAGAAATGAAAGAAGAGAAGCGAACGATATATTAAAGAAAATGGAAAAAACAAGTGAGATAACTGAAGATGATCTAAAACAATCAGAAGGCGAAGTACAAAAGTTAACTGATAAATATGTAGAAGAAATTGATAAATTAAGAGAAAAAAAAGAAGAAGAAATAATGGAGGTATAATTATTGCTACAGAGTTACTTAATAAATTAGACGTAATAGGTTTAAAAATTGATGATGGATTAGAACAAATAAGGGCATTTGGAGATTTTGAAATTAATATTACAGAAACTAAAGGAACAAGAAAAAGTGAAGCTAATGATTTAGAAGAAGCCCGAATTATTAAAATTTCAATGATTAATGATGTAATTGAGGTTATAATTGGATTTTTTTAACCCCCTTCTACTAATAAGAAGGGGTTTTTAGTGATTTTTAGTGGAGGTTGATTTATGACTGAAGATTTGATAAAACAGATGGAGCTTGATAAACTACCCAAACATATTGCAATAATCATGGATGGAAACGGTAGATGGGCTAGAAAAAGGTTCTTACCTAGAACGGCTGGACATAAGGCGGGTGTTGATAAAGTAAAGGAAATTGTACAAACGGTAGGAGATTTAGGTATAAAATATCTTACTTTGTATGCTTTTTCTACTGAAAATTGGAACAGGCCCAAGGAAGAAATTGAATCACTTATGAAATTGTTATTGTATTACATAAGAAGTGAACTGAAGACTTTACACAAAAACGAAGTAAGGATACAGGTTATAGGTGATATTTCTCAAATCCAGACATTGCCTAGGAAAGAAATTTTAAGAGCAGTTGAAATGACAAAAAACAACAATAAACTAATTCTTAATATTGCACTTAATTATGGTGGCAGATCTGAATTAGTTAGAGCTGCAAAGTTATTTGCTAAGGATGTAAAGGATGGTAGATTAGATATTAACAGCATAGATGAAGAATCCTTTAAGCAATATCTTTATACTGGTAGTCAGCCAGACCCTGATTTGTTAATTAGACCAAGTGGAGAATTAAGAATAAGTAATTTTCTTTTATATCAAATTGCATATTCAGAATTTTGGTTTTCGAATATTTATTGGCCGGACTTTTCTAAAAAACACCTCTATCAAGCAATAATAGATTTTCAGCAAAGAGATCGAAGGTATGGAGGAATAAAGGATGATGAATAAATGAAAAAAAGAATACTTAGTGGTTTAATTGGAGGAGCATTATTAATTGCTATTTTAAAAATTGGAGGCATTTTATTACACTTTTCTGTTTTAATAGTTTCTAGTATAGCAATATATGAGTTTAATAATGCACTGAAAAAGATTAACAACCTAAAACCTATTTCAATAGTCAACTATCTTTTAGCCTTTAGCTTTTTTATTATGAATATAATTAATAATAATAGTTTTATTCAGATTATTTTCTTTTTATATACTATAACACTGTTAAGCATGCTAGTATTAAATAGCAAAAAAACTTTTTTTGATGTTTCAGCAACTATGCTAGAAGGAGCATATGTAGCTTTTCTTTTTTATCATATTTCATTACTTAATGGCAGTATTTACCTGTGGTTTGTTTTTATTATTGCTATAGCAACAGATTCTTTCGCATATTTTATTGGAACAAAATTTGGCAAGAGAAAGCTTTGTCCAGTACTAAGTCCAAAAAAATCTGTAGAAGGCTCAATTGCTGGAATTCTTGGTAGTTTGATTGTTACTTTGATAGTAGCATATGTTTTTAGTGTAGGTAATGTATTTAAATTAGGAATATTGAGTATAATATGCTCAATAATGGCTCAAATTGGAGACTTGACTGCTTCAAAAATTAAGAGAGCTGCAGGAATAAAGGATTATGGAAATATAATGCCTGGTCATGGCGGAGTATTAGATAGATTTGATAGCATACTTTTTACTGCTCCAATAGTATACTATTATATGATCTTTTTCTTGAAATAAACTTGATTTACAAATACTATAATTATTATATGCTTTTTAAACTGAATCGGAGAGTGATAGCTTGAAAAAAGTAAGTATATTGGGTTCAACAGGTTCAATAGGTACACAGACGCTTGATGTTATTAGATTTTCCAATAACTATGAGGTAGTTGCATTATCAGCAAATTCTAATATAGATTTGCTAGAAAAACAGGCTTTAGAATTTAAGCCTAAAGTTGTAGCAGTAGGTGATACTAAGCGAGCTACAATACTTAAACGTAGATTACAAGGCGAGAATATTGAAGTACTAGCTGGTACTGAGGGATTGAAAACTGTAGCTTCAATAGACTCTGCAGATATAGTTTTAAATTCAGTTGTCGGTATGGTCGGATTAATCCCTACACTTGAAGCCATAAGGTCTAATAAAACCATAGCATTAGCTAATAAGGAAACCCTAGTTACAGCTGGCGAAATTGTTACAAGGCTGGCGAATGAGAATGAGGTTTCAATTATTCCTGTAGATAGTGAGCATTCTGCGATATTTCAATGCTTGAAAAGTGGTAAAGATAATGAAGTCTCGCGAATCATTCTTACAGCATCAGGTGGACCATTCAGAGGTAAAACCGCTGATTATTTAAAGAATGTTACTCTTGAAGAGGCTTTAGCTCATCCTAATTGGTCTATGGGAAAGAAAATTTCTGTGGACTCTGCAACACTAATGAATAAAGGATTAGAGGTCATAGAAGCAAAATGGTTATTTGAAATTGATATTGAAAAAATAGATGTGATAGTTCATCCTCAAAGTATAGTACATTCTATGGTAGAATATATTGATGGAAGTATAATAAGTCAAATGGGAGTACATGACATGAGGATACCTATACAATATGCTTTAAGTTATCCTAATAGAGAAGTGACTAACATTGAGAAATTAGATTTGGTAAAGGTAGGTAATTTAACTTTTGAACAACCAGATATTATTACTTTTCCTTCATTAAAATTATCTATAGATGCAATAAAAGAAGGTGGAACTATGCCTACTGTACTAAATGGAGCAAATGAAGAAGCAGTTAAATTATTTCTTGATAAAAGAATTAAATTTGTAGAAATACCTAAAATAATAGATAAAGTTATGAATTGTCACAAAACTATTTATAACCCTACATTAGAAGACGTGTTAGAAAGTGATAAATGGGCACGTATAAGGGTACAAGAAGTAATAAAAGGATAGGTGGTGTTTTATTTGGTAACAGCTTTAGCAGTTATTTTTGTATTTTTTATTATTGTATTAGTACATGAACTTGGCCATTTTACAGTTGCAAAACTAATTGGTGTTAAGGTACATGAATTTGCTATTGGCATGGGTCCCAAAATATTTAAATTTGGAAAAGGAGAGACACAATATACATTAAGAGCGCTTCCACTTGGTGGATTTGTAAAAATGGAAGGTGAAGATGAGAACTCAGATGATGAAAGAAGCTTGAATAAAAAACCAGTTTTATCAAGGATTGCAGTATTTGCCGCTGGCGCTACTATGAATTTCATTTTAGCGATAGTTATTTTTAGTATTATTTCTTTCTATTCTGGAGCAGCAACAACAATTATAGACCAATTAAATCAAGATCTTCCTGCTTATCAAGCTGGGTTAAAATCAGGTGATAAGATTATTAAAATAAACGAAGAAAACATTGATTCTTGGGATGAAATAGTAAATGAGATTGATAAATCAGATGGGAATATGTTAACTATTACAGTACTGAGAGACGGTCAAACTAAAGTTTTTTCTATAGTTCCACAGATTAGAGAAATAGAAAATGGAGTAAAAGATTTTATAGTAGGAATTACTCCTAAGATAAGTAGAAATCTTGGAGATATGATAATAAGTGGATTTAAAAAAACATTTTTCTTTATAGGATTAATGTTTGAGTTTATAGGTAGTGCATTAAGAGGAAAAGTTGGCGTAGATCAAGTTGCAGGACCTGTTGGAGTGATTTCATTAGTAGGAAAGGCGGCTCAATTTGGATTTTTAAATGTATTATATATTGCAGGATTTCTAAGTGTAAATTTAGGTTTCCTAAATTTACTACCTATACCTGCACTAGATGGAAGTAGAATTATGTTTGGAATAATAGAATTATTTAGAGGAAAACCTATTGATCCTGAAAAAGAAGGTCTTATTCATTTTATAGGGTTTGTATGTATGTTAATATTAGTAATATTTATATCATATGTTGATATTACTAGAATTGGAAACTATAGGTAGGTGAAAATAATGTCAAAGAAGACAAGAAAGATTTTCTATGGAGATGTACCTGTAGGAGGAGATTCTCCTATTACAGTACAGTCTATGACAAACACTGATACTAGAAATGTAGATAAAACAGTAAAGCAAATACTATCACTGGAAGAGGCAGGCTGTGACATAATAAGAGTAGCTGTACCAGATTTTGAAGCTGCAAAAGCTTTAAAAGAAATTAAAAGTAGTATTAGCATTCCATTAATTGCTGATATACATTTTGATTATAAATTGGCTTTAGAATCAGTTAAAAATGGAGTTGATGGTTTAAGAATTAACCCTGGCAATATCGGTTCTAGGGATAGAGTAAGAGAAGTAGTAAATGCATGTAAGGAAAATAATGTTCCTATTAGAATTGGTGTAAATTCTGGTTCAATAAATAAAACACAGCTTGATAAATTTGGAGGAGTAACTGTTGATTCTATGGTAGAGAGTGCACTTGAGCACATCAGAATATTAGAAGATATGAATTATCAAGATATGATAATTTCTCTAAAGGCATCTGATATAAGGTTGACTGTTGATTCTTATAAAAAAATCTCAAGTTTAGTAGATTACCCTTTACATATAGGAATAACTGAAGCTGGAACTGAATGGAGTGGAACGATTAAATCATCGATTGGTATTGGATCACTATTACTAATGGGAATTGGCGATACTATTAGAGTATCTTTAACAGGAAACCCATTAGAGGAAGTAAGAGTAGGAAAACAGATATTAAGAAGCTTAGGATTATTGAAGGACAAAATTGAGATTATTTCTTGTCCAACTTGTGGTAGAACTCAGATAGATCTAATAAAACTAACTAAAGAGGTTGAACAGAGGTTAGAAAAAATATATAAACCTATTAAAGTTGCAATAATGGGATGTGCAGTAAACGGACCAGGTGAAGCTCGAGAAGCTGATTTAGGTATTGCAGGTGGAAAAGGTAGTGGTTTAATATTTAGAAAGGGAAAAATTCTCAGAAAGGTAAAGGAAGACAAATTAGTAGATGAACTTATAGAAGAGATAGAAAAATATGAAATTTAAAGGTGGAAGAAATAATGTGCTCAATTGCTGCAATTATTCCAGCATATAATGAAGAAAAAACTATAGGAAGTGTTATTTCGGCTGTTAAGGAAGTAGATTTAATTGACTACATTATAGTAATAAGTGATGGATCAAATGATAATACAGCTTTAATTGCAGGATTATATGAAGGTGTAGAGGTTATAGAGCTTTCAGATAACATAGGCAAATCAAAAGCTTTGCTAAAGGCTGTCGAAATGACTAAGTCTGATATTCTTTTATTTCTAGACGCGGATCTTATAGGTATTACTTCAAAGCATATTACTGATTTGCTATTACCTATTATTTGTGATGATTCAGATATGACCATAGGAGTTTTTAATAACGGGAGAGTAATAACTGATATTGCACAAATGGTAACACCATATCTTTCAGGACAAAGAGCACTTAAAAGAAAAATAATTGAAGACATTGCACATATAGATATAACTAGATTTGGCATAGAGATGGCAATAACACAATATGTTTCAAAAAGTAATATAGATGTTTTGGAAGTCATATTAGATAATGTAACACATGTGATGAAGGAAGAAAAAATGGGAATTGTGAAAGGTTTTAGAGAAAGAATAAAAATGTATTGGGATATTATAAAATTTGTTTCAAGAAAGAACTTAATAAATATTGATAAATAGGGGTTTGTTATGGTAACTACTAGTCAGATTTTAATACGGTTATTAGTTTCAATTGGACTTTCGAGTTTAATTGGCTTTGAAAGAGAAACTATAAAAAGACCAGCAGGTTTTAGAACACATATCTTAGTATGTGTTGGATCTACTTTGGTAATGCTAGTATCTCTATATATTTTTGATTTATTTAAACATCAAGCTAATATTCAACCTGACAGATTAGGAGCTCAAGTTATAAGTGGAATTGGTTTTTTGGGAGCTGGAACAATAATTAGAGAAGGAAGCTCAGTAAAAGGATTAACGACTGCAGCAGGTTTGTGGGCAACAGCTTGTATTGGATTAGCTGTAGGTGTAGGTTTTTATTTAGGTGCTATTTTAACAACAGCACTTGTTTTTGTTACATTGTATTTATTTTCAAAAGTAGAAAAGCATATTAAGTCTAGAAGAAATTATGTCAATATCAAAATATATTCAATAAATAAGCCTGGGCAATTAGGAGAGATTGGTAAAGCTTTAGGTTGTTTAGGTGTAGATATTACTAACATTAATCTAGAGCATGAAGAAGATAATACTATAATAATACGAATGTTAGTTAAGGTTCCAGATTCAATAATGGAATTTGATATTATTCGTGAGTTGAAAAAAATTGAGGGAGTCTTTGAAGTATCACAAAAAAATTAGGGGGAGGAACTATGACTAAATGCATCTACAAAAGACTAAGATTTTTGGTGATTTAATAAAAAAAACTAAAATAAATATAACTAATAAACATATTTATAATGCTTTAGTGAAAAAAGTGTATGTTAATGTTCAAGAAAGAAATGTAAATATTATTTTAGCTTCAAATGAAATAATATTGTATGAAGAACTAGACACTATTAAAGAAGCATTAAATGTTTTTTTTGAGGATTTTAAGAATGTAGATATAAAAGTTATTTACAGAGATTATGAGTATAATCTGGAAGATTTGATTAAGAGTTATTGGAATAATATAGAATATTTATTTAAGAAAGAAATCCCTTCAAGCTCAGCATGGTTAAAATCTGTAGATTGGCTAGTTGTAGACAGAAGGTTTAATATAATAATTAATAATGACATTGCTAAACATGCGTTAATAAATAAAGAAATTGATAGGCATATTAAAAAAATATTTAGAGAAGAATTTAATTTAGATATATCAGTATCAATTAAGAGTAATTCACAAAATGAAAACATACAGCTGTATGATGAATATGAAAAACTAAAAGAGAAAGAAGAATTAGCTTTCATAAGTAAAATTTCAAATAATAATGTTGATAAAGATAATAAAAAGAAAGGCAAAAGTATTAACAAAGCTAAAAAAAGTAATAATGCTACTTCTAATATGATATATGGTAAAAAGATTTCATATGAAATCACTAAAATATCAGAAATAAATACAAATACAGGAACAGTAGCAATAGAAGGAGAAATTTTCAATCTAGAAGTAAAGGAAATAAAAGGAAATAAGAAGCTTTATATTTTTAACATTACTGATTTTTCTAACTCTATAACTGTTAAAGTATTTGAACATCAAAAAACAGAAGATAAATTGGATGGTAAGTTAAATGAAGGATTATTTACTAGAATCCAAGGAGATGTTGTATATGATAGCTTTTTAAAGGAGCTTATAATTATGGCTAAAGCTATTATGATATTGGATAAACCTGCATCTAGACAAGACAACTGTGAGGAAAAGAGAGTAGAGCTTCATTTACACACTACTATGAGTGATATGGATGGAATGTCAAGCTTTGGAGACATAGCTAAAAGAGCTTCTGAATGGGGTCATAGAGCTATAGCTATCACTGATCATGGGGTTGTTCAAGCATTTCCTGAAGGTATGAATGCAGCTAAAAAGTATGGTATCAAGATTTTGTATGGTTTAGAAGGATATGTAGTAAATGATACTATACCGATAGTAACAAACTTAAAAGATAGAGATATAGATTGTGATTATGTTGTTTTTGATATAGAGACTACTGGACTTTCTTCCCGTAAAGATAAGATTACTGAAATTGGTGCTGTCAAGATAAGTCAAGGGAAAATAGTAGATAGATTTAGTCAGTTAGTTAATCCAGAAATCAAAATACCTGAAAAAATAGTTAATTTAACTGGTATTACTGATGAAATGGTCAAGGATAAACCTGTTATTGAGGACGTACTACCAAATTTTTTGGAATTTATTGAAGATAGTGTACTAGTTGCACATAACGCATCATTTGATATGGGCTTTATGATTGAGAGTTTTTCTAAGCTAGAAATCACCTTAGAAAATCCTGTACTAGATACACTTCAGCTTTCAAGAGAGCTTTTTAAGGAGCTAAAAAGTCATAAGCTTAATATTGTTGCTAAGCATTTAAATATATCACTAAAAAACCATCATAGGGCAGTTGATGACTCAGAAGCAACAGCTCATATACTTTTAAAAAGTATTCTTTTGCTTAAGGAAAAGAGTGTTAGTAAACTATCAGACGTAAATACAATATTTAGTGACAGTGTTAATTATAAAACTGGTAAAACATATCATATAATTATATTTGCAAAGAATTATATTGGGCTTAAGAATTTATATAAAATAGTTTCTGAATCACATATTAATTATTTCTATAGAAGACCTAGGATTCCTAAATCCCTGTTGTGCAAATATCGAGAGGGCTTAATACTTGGCACTGCTTGTGAAGCTGGTGAGCTATATAAATCTATACTAGAAAAAAAACCTGATAATCATGTGAAAGGTATAGTTAATTTTTATGATTTTCTTGAAATTCAACCAATTGGCAACAATCAGTTCTTAATTGAAAATGGACTTGTGAAGGATGAAGAAGAACTGCAAAATATAAATAAGAAAATTGTAAAACTAGGAGAGAAATATAATAAGCCTGTAGTAGCTACATGCGATGTTCATTTCTTAAATCCAAAGGATGAGATTTATCGTAGAATCTTAATGACTGGAAAAGGCTTTTCTGATGCTGATAACCAACCTCCATTGTACTTTAGAACAACAGATGAAATGCTTGATGAATTTAGCTATCTTGGAGAAGAAAAAGCAAGAGAAGTAGTAATAGAGAACACAAATAAAATTGCTGATAATATAGATGAGATGTTACCTATTCCTGATGGAACTTACCCTCCTGAAATTGAAGGATCTGAAGAAGAGCTTAAGGAAATTACTTATAAAAAAGCAATAAGCATTTATGGGAATCCCTTACCTGAATTAGTTAAGAATAGACTAGATAGAGAGCTCAATTCGATTATTGGGAATGGATATGCTGTTATGTATATTATTGCTCAAAAATTAGTTAAAAAGTCTTTAGAGGATGGGTACCTTGTTGGGTCAAGAGGTTCAGTAGGTTCTTCGTTTGTTGCTACAATGAGTGATATAACTGAGGTTAATCCACTCGCACCTCACTATGTATGTCCAGAGTGTAAGAATAGTGAATTTATAACAGATGGTTCTGTTAGCTCTGGAGTAGATATGCAGGATAAGAAATGTCCAAAATGTGGGACAGATTATATTAAGGATGGACATGATATTCCTTTTGAAACATTTCTTGGTTTTGAAGGTGATAAGGAGCCTGATATCGACTTAAACTTTGCAGGAGAATATCAATCTGTTGCACATCAATATACTGAGGAGCTTTTTGGAAAAGGATATGTATTTCGTGCAGGTACTATAGGTACTATTGCTGATAAAACTGCATATGGTTTTGTGAAAAAATATTTTGATGAAAAAGGAATGTCTTTAAATAAAGCTGAAGCAAATAGATTAGTAAAAGGGTGTACTGGAGTAAAGAGAACTTCAGGGCAGCATCCTGGTGGAATTATGGTAGTACCAAATTATAAAGATGTATTTGATTTTACTCCCATTCAATATCCTGCAAACGATTCAAAATCAGGTGTAGTAACTACTCATTTTGACTATCATTCAATAAGTGGTAGAATCTTAAAGCTTGATATTTTAGGCCATGATACTCCTACTATCATTAAGATGCTTGAAGATCTAACAGGTGTAGACGCTCAACTGATAAGGTTAGATGATAAAGAAACAATGAAGATTTTTAATAGTCCTGAGCCTTTAGGTGTAACATGTGAGGATATAAATTGCGAGACTGGCACGTTTGGAATACCAGAATTTGGTACTAAGTTTGTTATTCAGATGCTTCTTGATACTAAGCCAACTACTTTTTCAGAATTAGTTAGAATTAGTGGTTTATCTCATGGTACCGATGTATGGCTAAATAATGCACAAGATTTAGTTAGAAAAGGTATAGCTGATTTAACTCAGGTTATTTCTACAAGAGATGATATTATGACATATTTAATATATAAGGGATTAGACAAAAAGAAGTCATTTGTAATTATGGAAAAGGTTAGAAAAGGTAAGGGTCTAAGTGAAGAAGATGAAGAATATATGAGACAATTTAAGGTTTCTGAATGGTATATAGATTCATGTAAAACAATAAAATATATGTTTCCAAAGGCACATGCTGCAGCTTATGTAATGATGTCATTTAGGATAGCATATTTTAAAGTTCATTATCCTGAAGCTTTTTATGCAACTTATTTTACTATGAAGGCAGAGGATTTTGATGCAGAACTCATAGTAAATGGTAATAAAATAGTAAAAGAAAAGATTATAGAATTAGAAGAAATGGGTAATAATAAAACTGCAAAAGAAAAGAATTTATTAACGGTTTTAGAGGTTGCTTCAGAAATGTTTTCAAGAGGTTTTAAATTTAAAAGGGTAGATTTATATGCCTCTGATAGTGATAAGTTCATAATTGAAAAGGACGGTATACTGCCTCCTTTAAAATCTCTTCAAGGTGTAGGAGGAAATGCAGCTAAAAGTATAGTAATGGAAAGAAAAAAAGGTGAATTCTTATCTATTGAAGATATACAGAATAGATGTAAAGTTACAAAAACTGTTATTGAGGCATTAAAAAGCCATGGTTGTTTAGATGGTATGTATCAAAGTAATCAACTTAGTTTATTTAATATTTGATTTTTGTTATTAAATGTGATATTCTAAAGGCAAGTCAATAATCGTTTGCTGAAAGAGTGGGGAAGACCCACTCTTACTTTTTTAGTTTTTTAGGCAGAATAATTATTTATTTTAAGAAAAAAATATGAATATAAATGTATGGAGGTGAAAAAATGACAAGAAAAGAAATCGAAGAATTAACTAGAGACATTTCAGTTCCTATATTAGATGAATTAAATTATGAACTAGTTGATGTAGAATATGTAAAAGAAGGTCCAAATCGGTATTTAAGACTATACATAGATCAGCCAGAAGGAATAAGTATAGATGACTGCCAAAAGGCAAGTGAGAAGGTAAGTGAGAAGTTAGATAAACTTGATCCTATTGAAGAAAATTATTTTCTAGAAATATCTTCTCCAGGAATTGATAGACCTCTTAAAACAGAACAAGATTTGGAGAAAGCTTTAGATGAAGATGTTGAAGTAAATCTTTACAAAACGCTAGATGGAAAAAAGAGATATGAAGGAATACTAGTTAGTTTTAATGATACTAATTTTATCATTCAAAATGATGAATTAGGCGAAATACAAATAGATAGAAATATAGTATCGAAAATTAATTTAGCTGTTAAATTTTAATAGGGAGGTTTATGGGGATGAAAGCCGAATTTATTCGTGCTCTTGAAGAGATTGAAAAAGAGAAAGGGATTGCAAAGGAGATTTTACTTGAAGCAATAGAAGTTGCATTAATATCTGGTTATAAAAAGAATTTTGGCTCCTCACAAAACGTAGAGGTTGAAATTGATAACGGAACTGGTGAAGTTCACGTTTATGCAAAAAAACTTGTAGTAGAAGATGTTGAGGATGATGTATTAGAGATTAGCTTAGAAGAAGCAAAAGAGTATGATTTAAATTATTTAGTAGGGGATGTTGTTATTATTGAGGCAACTCCTAAAAACTTTGGTAGAATTGCAGCTCAAACAGCAAAGCAAGTAGTCATGCAAAAAATAAAAGAAGCAGAAAGAGAAATAGTCTTTAGTGAATTTTCCAATAGAGAAAGTGAAATAATAACAGGCCAGATTCAAAGAGTAAGTCGAAATAATGTTTTAATTGATTTAGGGAAAACTGAAGGTGTTTTACAACCTACTGAACAAATTGAAGGTGAGATGTATAAACAAGGAGATAGGATTAAAGCTTATATTTTAGAAGTTAAGAAGACAACAAAAGGTCCACAGATACTATTATCTAGAACTCATCCTGGTTTAGTAAAGAGATTATTTGAATTAGAAGTACCTGAAATCCATGATGGAGTAGTTGATATTTTCAGTATATCTAGAGAAGCTGGATCTAGAACTAAAATTGCTGTTTGTTCAAACGATGAGAATGTAGATGCTGTAGGTGCATGTGTTGGCTTTAAGGGTGCAAGAGTAAAAGCAGTAGTTGATGAATTAAATGGTGAGAAGATTGATATTGTTACTTGGGACAAAAATCCCGAAGTGTTTATTGCTAATAGCCTTAGTCCTGCAAAGGTAGTAAAGGTAGACGTAAATGATAAAGAAAAGTCAGCTTTAGTTGTTGTCCCTGATTATCAATTGTCATTAGCTATTGGAAAAGAGGGTCAAAATGCTCGTCTTGCTGCAAAGCTAACTAATTGGAGAATTGATATTAAGAGTGAGAGTCAATTAAAACAAGAAGATGTAGAAAATAATACAGAAGATGACGTAGAAAATAATTCAGAAAATAATCAAGAAATAGAATAATCAATATAATGATGTAGAAATAAAGAAAGAAGGTATGAAGAATGAAAAAAATACCTATTAGAAAATGTGTTGGATGCAATGAGAATAAGCCTAAAAAAGAGTTAATTCGGATTGTTAGAAATAAAGAGGGAGAAATTAGTATAGATTTAACCGGAAAAGCAAATGGAAGAGGAGTTTATATTTGCAATAATGTAGGTTGCTTAGAGAAGGCAAAAAAAACAAAAAGAATTAATAGAGCTCTTAATACAGAAATACCTAACGAAATTTTCGAAAAATTGTTTATGGAGCTAAAAAATAATGAATAAAGTTTACTCTTTGCTAGGCTTAGGTAAAAAAGCAGGATATATTGTTGCAGGTGAAACAGGGTGCATTCAAGAGATTAAACGAAAGAAAGCAAAATTAATTATCTTAGCTAAGGATACATCTGATAACACTAAGGATAGATTCGACGGCTTGTGTGAAAAACATAAGATAAAATATATTTGTTTCGGTGAAAAAGCTAATTTAGGAAAAGCAATTGGAAAAGAATTAACTGCTGTAATTTCTATACGAGATTTGAAGTTTTCAAATGCGATTCTAAATAGCATTGATTAAGGCATTGTTTTGAAATTTGTAGGGGGTGGCTGGTTTGACTAAAATGAGAGTATATCAATTAGCAAAAGAATTAGATATGTCAAGCAAAGAACTCATAGAAAAATTATCTACTTTAGATATGGATATTGGGAGTCATATGAGTTCGATAGAAGATGAAGATGTAATAATAATAAAAGAACTTTTAAATGGAAATAATAATGAAGAAGACAAAAAAGATAATAATCATGACACTAGTAAAAAAGATGTTAACCAAAATAAAAACATTAAGAAAGAGATAAAATCGAAAAATACTAAGAAATCAAAAGATAAGTCTAATAAAACAGGTGAAGAAAATATGAATGAAAACGAGAATAACAAACAAAATGCAGAAGAAAACGCCAATGAAAATACCAATGAAAATACCAATGAAAATGCCAATGAAAATACCAATGAAAATGCCAATGAAATTGAGATAGGTGATAAGATTATTGTAAAAGACTTAGCTGAAAAGTTTGGAGTTAATACTAATCAAATAATTACAAAACTGATCTCATTAGGTGTTATAGCTAGTATTAATCAAGAAATAGACTTTGACACAGCTAGTATACTAGCTGAAGAATATGGTTATGCAGTTAAACAAGAATCAAATGAGGTAGAAACTGATGATTCTCCTAAAGAAGATTTGGATTTAGATTTTGAAGATAACGAAGGTGATTTGGTATTAAGACCTCCAGTTGTAACTGTAATGGGTCATGTTGATCATGGTAAAACTTCTCTTCTAGATTCTATAAGAGAGACTGATGTAATTTCAGGTGAAGCAGGTGGAATAACTCAACACATAGGTGCATCAACAGTTAAAATAAATAATAAAAAAATTGTATTTTTAGATACTCCTGGACATGAGGCTTTTACGTCAATGAGAGCCAGAGGTGCACAGGTTACAGATATTGCTATACTTGTAGTAGCTGCTGATGATGGAGTAATGCCACAAACAATTGAAGCAATTAACCATGCTAAGGCTGCAAATGTCCCAATAATAGTTGCTGTTAATAAAATAGATAAGCCAGATGCTAATCCTGATAAAGTAAAACAGGAACTAATTGAGCATGGATTGTTACCAGAAGATTGGGGTGGAGAAACAATTTGTGTACCCGTATCAGCTATGACTAAGGATGGTATTGATGAACTTTTAGAAATGATTTTATTAGTTGCAGAAATGCAGGAAATAAAAGCAAATCCAAATAGAAAAGCAAAGGGCGTAGTTGTTGAAGCAAAATTAGAAAAGGGTAGAGGATCTGTTGCTACTGTACTTATACAAAAAGGTACTCTACGAGTAGGTGATGTAGTTGTATCTGGTACTGCTCATGGAAAAATACGTGCTATGTTTGATGATAAAGGAAAGAAAGTGAAGAGAGCTGTACCTTCGACACCAGTTGAGATTCTAGGATTATCAGAGGTACCTAGTGCAGGAGAGCATTTATATGTGGTTGAAAATGAGAAAAAAGCTAGAGAAATAGTTTCAAATAGAATAGATAAGATAAAATCTGAAAAATTAAAGAGTTCACAGAAGGTTTCTTTGGATGATCTATTCAATCAGATAAGTGAAGGAGAAGTTAAAGAATTAAACATAATAATAAAAGCTGATGTAAGTGGTTCTATTGAGGCAGTTAAACAATCCTTGCTTAAATTAAGCATTGAAGAAGTAAGAGTTAACCCAATTCATGGTGGAGTAGGTGCAATAACTGATACTGATATCATGCTTGCATCTGCATCTAATGCAATAATAATTGGGTTTAACGTAAGACCAACTTCTTCTGCAATGGATGCAGCTAAGAGAGAGTCTGTTGATGTAAGAACATATAGAATAATTTATAAAGCAATTGAAGATATTGAAGCAGCAGTAAAAGGTATGCTAGATCCAGAGTATAAAGAAGTAGTTCTTGGACGTGCAGAAGTTAGAGCAACTTTCAAGGTACCAAAAGCTGGTATGATTGCTGGGATTTACATTACAGAGGGTAAGATAACTAGAAACTCTAAGATAAGACTTTTGAGAGACAACATTGTTATTCATGAGGGTGAAATTGCATCCTTGAAAAGATTTAAAGATGATGTCAAAGAAATCCTAACTGGTTATGAAGGTGGTTTAGGTATAGAAAATTATAATGATGTTAAAGAAGGCGATGTATTAGAAGCTTTCGTAATGGAAGAAATTGAAAGATAAAAGCTGAGATGCTTAAGTGAGGTGTACTTTATATGGGTTCTAAGAGAATAATGAGAATTTCTCAAGAAATAAAAAAAATCACAAGTAGTATTATTAGAAATGGATTAAAAGATCCTAAAATTTCTCCAATGACTAGTATTACTAAAGTAGAAGTTACGAGAGACTTAAGATATGCAAAAATATATTTTGCAGTTTTAGGTAATGAAGCTAATAAGCGGGATACCTTAAGAGGCTTAGAAAGAGCAAAGGGCTTTATTAGAAAAGGCATAGGAGAAGAACTCAATTTGAGATACACACCTGAACCAGTATTTTGTTTAGACGAATCAATTGAACATGGACTTTATATTTCAAAGCTTATTGAAAAGGTTAATAAAAAGGATGAAAATGAAGAGGCAGTAAAGGATGAACAATAATAACATTTTTAACCTAGCCATATCGAAAATTGAAGAATGCAAAAGAATTTGCATAATCTCACATGTCAACCCTGATGGTGATAGCATTGGGTCGCTACTCGGGTTAGGTATTGCTCTTAAAAGAGATAATGAAAAAGATATTCGCTTAGCTTTAGTTGACGATATTCCTAATGAATATAAATTTTTACCTCGCATAGATTATTTACAGAATATTGATAATAATGATAAATTTGATTTGCTTATTACATTGGATTGTAGTGACTTAAATCGATTAGGTTCATGTAAATATGTCTCAGATAATTCTTCTTATATTATAAAT
Organism: Thermohalobacteraceae bacterium; assembly: GCA_030625765.1. Lineage (GTDB taxonomy): Bacteria > Bacillota > Clostridia > Tissierellales > VENL01 > DAOUQG01. The sequence goes on from DAOUQG010000001.1 coordinate 38,257, forward strand.
ATTGATCATCATAAAAGTAATGATTATTTTGGAGATATTAATATAGTTGATTCAAAAGCCAGTTCAGCTGGCGAGCTAGTTTTTAAGCTATTAAAAAATATGAATACTGATATTGATAAAGAAATTGCAACATGTTTATATGTATCAATTTCAACAGATACAGGAAGCTTTAAATACGACAATACATCTTCATTTACTCATAATGTAGCAGCAGAACTATTAGAAAAAGATATAAACAAGAATGAAATTACTACACAGATATATCAAAACAGAAGCTTAAGTAAAACTAAACTTTTTATTAAGAGTATTAATAGCATGGAAATGTATCTGAATAATAAAATTGGTGTTGTAATAGTAACACAAGATATGCTAAAATCATGCGATGCTGATATAAAAGATGTTGATGGTATTGTTGAATTTGTCAGAGATATTAGTTCTGTTGAAGTTGCATGTATTCTCAAGGAATTGGATAGTAATGAAATTAAAGTCGGGTTAAGATCCAAAACAGATATAGATGTCGCAGAAATTTGTGAAAAATTTAGAGGAGGCGGTCATGCCAAAGCCTCTGGATGCACAATATTTGGCAATGTAAACAATGCAAAAAAACAATTAATTGAAGAGATTATAAAGGCTTTTAGGTGATATTATGAAAGGTATAATTAATGTTCTAAAACCTACAGGCATGACATCACATGATGTAGTGTATTTTATTAGAAAGACTTTGAATATAAAAAAGGTAGGACATACTGGTACTTTAGATCCAAACGCTGCGGGTGTTCTACCTATCTGTGTCGGGAAAGCTACAAAAATTTCTCAATATCTTACTGATAAGAAAAAAACGTACAGAGCTGAGTTAACACTTGGTCAACAAACTGATACTCAAGATAAATATGGACAAGTAATAAATGAATCACAAAAAAGCGTCAGTGAAGATGAGATTATTAATGTATTTAAAAAATTCATGGGAGATATAATGCAAATTCCTCCTATGTATTCAGCTATTAAAATTAAAGGAAAAAAATTGTATGAGTTAGCGAGACAAGGAAAGACTGTTGAAAGAAGTCCTAGAAAAGTTACAATATATAAGCTTGAAATAATAAACATTACTGGTAATAGAATTTTATTTGATGTAGAGTGTTCTAAGGGTACTTACATTAGGACACTTTGTGATGATATAGGTAATGAGCTGGGAACATATGGTCATATGTCTGTCTTAATTAGGACTCAAGTAGATAAATTTAGTATATTTAATTCATGTACTTTAGAACAAATTAAAAAAACTTGTGACGAAGGTAATATCGATAATATTTTATTTCCTTTAGATTATGCTTTGTTTCAATACAAAGAGTTGACTTTAGATGATAAATATTTTAAAATAATTGAGAATGGTGGGAATGTATCATTAGATAACAATATTCGCTCTGAAAGTAGTATTTATAGTGAGAATGAAAAGGTAAGAGTATATTGCAAGGATACCTTTATTGGAATAGGGGTTATACATTATACTCAAAGAAAATACTTAAAAATGGATAAAGTTTTGTTATAAAGGTGATTTTTATGGACATTATAATAAATAAAGACGTAAGTGTTTCAAGCCCTACAGCTGTTGCTCTAGGAAATTTTGATGGTATACATTTAGGACATGAGGTTTTGATTAAGAGGGTTATTGATGAGAGTAAAGAAAAAAGTATAATACCATCTGTTTTTACATTTAGTAATCATACTTCTAGACTTTTAAAAAATAATTCCTTTGGATATCTGATAAACAATGATCAAAAGAAAGAAATCTTACAAAATATGGGCCTAAGTCTTTTGTATATGATTGATTTCAAACAGGACATCAGGCAGATGTGCCCAGAGGATTTTGTAAAGAAAATCCTTGTCAATAGGTTGAATGCTAAATTGATTGTTGTAGGCTTTAATTATCGATTTGGTTTTATGGGTGAAGGTGATCCAGATAAATTAAAACTTTTTGGTAAAAAATATGGGTTTGAGGTAATTGTCATTAAGCCAATTATTATCGATGGTAATGTTGTTAGCAGTAGTTTGATAAGACAACAAATAAAAGCAGGGGAAATTGAAAATGCAAATCATCTACTTGGAAGGAAATTCACGTTAGAAGGAAAGATTGTAAACGGAAAAGGTATTGGTAAAAAGCTTGGATTTGCAACTGCTAACTTGGAGTTGAATTGTAATTATGTATTGCCTAAGCTAGGTGTTTATAAAACTACTACTTATTATAAAGGTGAAAGTTATTCAAGTATAACTAATGTTGGATATGCCCCAACATTTAATAGTGATGAAATAAGCATCGAAACACATATTTTTAATTTAAATGAAAACTTATATGAAAGCACCTTAAGTGTAAGCTTTGATAAGTATATTAGAGAAGAGAAGAAGTTTAATAATAAACATGAGCTAATAAAACAAGTTAAAGATGACATCAGACATGCAAAGGCATAATAAAATATATATTTACAAAATATTGCATGTGTGATAGAATAATTTTGGTAATAGCCTTTTGCTAAGTTTTACGTTACCTCGGCGTTTACTTGGCTTTAGGATAAAAATTAAATTGGAGGTATTATTAATGAATTTAAGTAAAGAAGAAAAAACTAGTATTATTGAAGAATTTAAGACTCATGAAGGTGATACTGGTTCACCAGAAGTACAAATAGCTATTTTAACTAATAGAATTAGAAAGCTAAACGATCACTTAAAAGAGCATAAAAAAGATCATCACTCAAGAAGAGGACTTTTAAAGATGGTTGGTCAGAGAAGAGGACTTACTAATTATTTAATTAAAAAGGATATTGAAAGATATCGTTCTATTATAGCTAGATTAGGCTTAAGAAAATAATGAGAGCGGGGACACCCGCTCTATTGTTTTATTTTTTTGTTTTTTTAAAAACAAATTTATTTATTTTTTATTGTTTTAATGGATATAATAATTAGATACCAAAGAATGTTTCATTGAGGAGGTAAGTTATGGAGAGAAAATTTAGTAACACCTTGGCAGGTAGGAAGCTTACTATCACAACTGGAAAAATTGCAGAGCAGTCTGGTGGTTCTTGCTTAGTTCAATATGGTGATACCGTTGTAATGGTTAATGCAACAGCTTCTAAACAACCTAGAGAAGGTATTGATTTTTTTCCTTTAAGTGTTGATTATGAAGAAAGATTATATTCAGTAGGTAAAATACCTGGAGGTTTTGTGAAGAGAGAAGGTAAACCTAGCGAGAAAGCAGTTCTTACATCAAGACTTATAGATAGACCGATAAGACCTCTATTCCCCAAAGGGTATAGAAATGATGTACAAGTTATTGCAACGGTTTTATCTGTAGACCAGGATTGCACACCTGATGTAGTAGCTATGATAGGTTCATCTATAGCATTAACTATATCTGATATTCCTTTTAATGGCCCTACAGGTTCAGTAGCTGTAGGTTTAATAAATGGAGAATACATAATTAATCCTACAAGTGACGAAAGAGAAAAGTCAGATATGTATTTAGTTGTTTCTGGCACTAAAGATGCAATTATGATGGTTGAAGCAGGTGCAAATGAATTATCTGAACAGATTATGCTAGAAGGAATAATGACTGCTCACGAAGAGATTAAGAAGATATGTGATTTTATTGAGGAAATCAGAAGTGAAGTTGGAAAGGAAAAGCAAGAGGTTATATTATTTACAGTTGATGAAGAAATAGAAGCAGAAATAAGAGAATATACAACAGCAAAAATGGTTGAGGCAATTCAAACATTTGATAAGCTGGAAAGAAAAGAAAATATGGATAAGGTTAAACAGGAAGTATTTGAATATTTTATAGAAAAATATCCAGAGAATGATAAAGATATTGATAATACTCTATATAATATTGTTAAAGAAGAAGTTAGAAGGATGATTATTGAGCAAGGTATTAGACCAGATAATAGGAAAATTGATGAAGTAAGACCGATTTCCTGTGAAGTAGGCTTATTACCTAGAACACATGGTTCAGGATTATTTAATAGAGGTCAAACACAAGTAATGACCATAGCTACTTTAGGAGCACCTGGTGATGTTCAAATACTAGATGGTCTTAGTGATGAGGAATCAAAAAGATATATGCATCATTATAATTTTCCACCATATAGTGTAGGTGAGACAAGATTTTTAAGAGGACCAGGAAGAAGAGAAATCGGGCATGGTGCTTTGGCTGAAAGAGCTTTCGAGCCAGTAATACCATGTCAAGATAATTTTCCATATACTATGCGTTTAGTTTCAGAAGTTCTTAGCTCAAATGGATCTACATCCCAAGCAAGTGTCTGCGCAAGTACACTGGCTCTTATGGATGCAGGGGTACCAATTAAAGCACCAGTTGCTGGTATTGCTATGGGACTTATTAAATCTGATGATAAGGTAGTAATATTGACAGATATTCAAGGGTTAGAGGATTTTTTAGGAGATATGGATTTTAAAGTAGCAGGAACTAGAGAAGGAATTACTGCAATACAAATGGATATAAAAATTGCAGGAATAAACAGAGAAATATTAAAAGAAGCATTAGAAAGAGCTAAAATTGGTAGGCTGTTTATTCAAAGTAAAATGGAAGAAGTAATCAATGTACCTAGAGAAGAACTATCACCATATGCACCAAGAATTTTGACGATGGACGTTGAACCAGATAAAATAAGAGATATTATTGGACCTGGTGGAAAAGTAATAAATAAGATTATTGATGAAACTGGAGTTAAAATAGATATAAATGATGATGGTAAAGTAACTATATCTGCAGACGATAATGAATCCGGCGAAAAGGCATTGCATATGATTGAAGATATAGTAAAGGAAGTCGAAAAAGGTGAAATATATTTAGGAAAAGTTTCTAGGATAGTTAATTTCGGAGCTTTTGTTGAAATATTAAATGGAAAAGAAGGGTTAGTGCATATTTCAAAGATTGCTAAGGAAAGAATAAATAAGGTAGAGGATGTTCTTTCTGTTGGAGATGAAATATTAGTTAAAGTTATTGATATTGACAATCAAGGCAGAATAAATCTATCTAGAAAAGATGCATTACCTGATGAAAAAGAGGAAAATAAATAAGGACATGAACCTATGTAAGGTTTATGTCTTTTTTTTACCCCTTTGTTTCTAAAAAATGAATGATAATTAATTTTAATATGAATATTAATATAATAAAGAAATATTCGGGAGGTAGAGATATGAGAATAGTTTTTATAAAAAATAGTACAATATACAAAATTTTAGCCGGAATGATTATTATGATTATATTACTTATATTTATATCTAACTATAATAAAAATAAAGGAAAAGAAACCTTTACTATCACGGATGATGTTTTTTACAAGGGAAATGTAGATAATAAAACTATTGCATTTACATGTAATGTTGACTGGGGAAATGAATATATTCCTCTTATGCTAGAAATTTTCAAAGAAAACAATATAAAAATAACATTTTTTGTAACTGGGAAATGGGCAGACCAAAATGAAGAATTATTGAAAAAAATAAGTGAACATGGTCATGAGATAGGCAATCATGGCTTTTTACATCGTGATTACAGTATTTTAAGTTATGAAAATAATAAGCAGGAAATTGGTAAAGCACATAATATAATTTCAAACATAATAAATACTAGCCCCATTTTTTTTGCTCCACCATCTGGAGCATATAATGATGCAACCATTAAAGCTGCTAAAGATTTAAATTACAAAGTAATTATGTGGAGCATAGATACAATTGATTGGAGAAAGGATAGTACGAGTGATAAAATTATTAATAGAGTAGTTAGTAAAACACATAACTCAGCTATAGTACTAATGCATCCAAAGGAGGAAACAATAAAAGCTTTACCAGCTATAATTGAGTCATTACATAATCAGGGCTACAGTATTGGTAGAGTTAGTGATATAATCAAGTGAAATATTTAAAGTTGAAAGAATAGTAAATTTACATTATAATGATATAGTAATCTGAAAGAATTTAAATTTTTATCTTCGCTGTTCAGGTATTTTAGTACTTCTTTAATTGATGATTAATGGAAGAAGCACTAAAATAATTCACGACTGGTGATGAAACTAAGTTACCAACACAAAATCACAGATTTTGGTTGTCTGATGAAGCTACTAAGTGACTTACAACAAATCGAAGATTTGTGTAATCTACTTATACTTATCAGATAAGAATTTAAATTCGGAATACGTAGCTTAATTACTTTTTTGCGCCTTGAACATGCGAAAGGCATGTCCGATTATCTGAAGTTAAATTAGGAGGATATAATGTATTATAAATTTGTTTTGAATAACGGAATAAGAGTTGTAACTGAAAAAATTCCTCATATGAAATCTGTTTCTATAGGGATTTGGGTTGAAACAGGCTCAAGATATGAGAATATAATTAATAACGGTACCTCTCACTTTATTGAGCATATGCTTTTTAAAGGGACAGAAAACAGAACTGCTAAGCAAATAGCTGAAAGTATTGATAATATTGGTGGTCAATTAAATGCTTTTACAAGTAAAGAATGTACATGTTTCTATGCCAAGGTATTAGATAATCATTTGCCGATAGCTATAGATGTTTTGTCGGATATGTTATTAAACTCAAAGTTTGACGAGAACGAAATTAAAAAAGAGAAGAGCGTAGTTATTGAAGAAATTAATATGTATGACGATTCTCCGGAGGATATTGTTCATGATCTACTTTCAAAAACAATATTTGATGGCAGTTCACTCTCTTTTCCAATTTTAGGCAATGCTAATACTATTCAAGATCTAAATAGAGATGGTATTATGGAGTTTTATAAAAAATATTATACTCCTGAGAATACTGTTATTTCAATAGCAGGAAATTTTGAAATAAAAGAAACTAAAAAGTTGTTAGAAGAGTTTTTTGGGCATTGGAGCATAAAAGGAGAAAATCCAACCTTAGATGCTTTACCTAAAATTACTCAAAGACTTTGTAGTAAAAATAAGGATACTGAACAACTACATTTATGTCTTGGGTTAGAAGGAGTATCACAAGGCAGTGATGAATTATACTCATTGTTAGTATTAAATAATGTTTTTGGTGGAAGTATGAGTTCAAGGCTTTTCCAAAGGATTCGAGAAGATAGGGGACTAGCCTATTCAATTTTTTCATATCCTTCATCATATAAAAAAACCGGTATTTTTACAATTTATGCTGGTCTTAACCCAAATCAACTGCTTAATGTTATAGATTTAATTCTTCATGATATAAATAAAATCAAGGGCGACTATTTAAGTGAAACAGAGATTAATAGATCTAAAGAACAGTTGAAGGGAAACTATATGTTGGGGTTAGAAAGTACATCGAGTAGAATGACTTCTCTAGGAAAATCTGAGTTATTATTAGGTGAAATATATTCACCTAAAGAGATTCTAGATAAAATTGATAGAGTTACTTTAGGAGATATAAAGAATGTAACAGATAAAGTTTTTGATTATAACAAATTGAACATAGCATACGTTGGTAAGCTTAAAAATAAAGATGAAGTTGATCAAAAAATTAAAGAAGTTTGTTTTATGAAATAATATTTTTTCTTTTTATCAAATCAAAATCAAATGTAATATTTTTGATATATAATTGTTTATATGTTTTTCAATATAAGAAGCTAAGTCAAAATTATCTCTGAAGGTTTTTGGAGAGAATATCATTTTGTTTTAGCTTTTTTACGTATATTTTGAAAGAAATCTTTTTTATAGAAGTGGTATTAAAGATTTAAATAATTCTATTGACAACTTTAAAATAGAATAGTAAACTCTTTTTACATAAAAATCATTTTTAAATAAGAAGGAGTGCTGTTATGAATATTAAAATCATAAATAAAAGTAATCTACCATTACCTTGCTATAAGACGAAGGGTTCGGCAGGTCTAGACCTTCATGCAAATAATGAAGAACAGATTGTTTTAAAACCTATGCAAAGAAAATTAATCCCCACTGGTATACATATTGAGCTTCCAGAAGGATATGAAGCGCAGATTAGAGCAAGAAGTGGACTAGCTATTAAACATGGAATATCACTAGTAAACGGCATTGGAACAATTGACAGTGATTATAGAGGAGAAATAAAAATTATCTTAATTAATCTAGGAGAAGAAGATTTCGTTATTAATAATGGCGACAGAATAGCTCAAATGGTAATTATGAAGTATGAAAAAGTCCAACTACATGAAGTAGAGGTTTTAGAGGAAAGTAAAAGAGCTGAAGGTGGATTTGGTCATACAGGGGTATAGATGCGTAAAAAATCTCATCGCAATTCTAAGAATATTTTTCTTAATCGTATCATAATATGTATTAAATATATACTTATATTAAATTCTATTTATCTTAAATTCTTTAAATATGAGTTTTAGAAACGAGGAGGATTGTGATGAGATTTAGTAAGCTCGGAGGAAAAGAAATCGTCAATTTAAATGATGGAGGTAGATTAGGAGTTATAGCAGATTCAGATTTGATCATAGATGAAGGATCGGGAAAAATAATGGCACTTTTGATACCAGAGAGAAAAAGTCAATTTAAGTTTTTTGGTGATAGATATGAAATTGAAATTCCATGGGATGCTATACGGAAAATAGGTAATGATATGATAATAATTGAGCTTGATGAAAACGATAAGATTAATAAAAAATATTCTTTTTAGTCTCATTTGATTGCCGATTTGCATATTATAGACTATAACATACTTTTTTGTGTGTTATAGTTTTTTATTTTATGTTAGAGGTGAAATTATGAAGATAGCTGTTCAAAAGTTTGGCGGTTCCTCTGTTGCGAATGATGAAAACAGAGAAGAGGTTGCTAAGAAAATCATCAAGCAATATGAGGCTGGATATAAAACAGTAGTAGTAGTATCTGCTATAGGCAGAGAAGGTGCTCCTTATGCTACGGATACACTTCTTAAGATAATAGGCAAAAATCCAATCGATCTAAGAGAAAAGGATTTATTATTATCATGTGGAGAAATAATATCTGCTGTAGTTTTATCTTGCTTACTAAATAAAAAGGGCTATGAGACTATTGTCCTTACAGGTTTTCAAGCTGGGATAATCACAAACAAGCAATTTGGAAAAGCTGATGTACTAAAAATAAACTGTGAAACAATTTTAGAAAATTTGAAAAAGAGTAAAATTGTTATAGTCGCTGGATTTCAGGGAGCGACTGAGGACGGAGAAATAACAACACTAGGACGTGGAGGCAGCGATACAACGGCTGTGTTACTAGGTGAAGCATTAAATTGTGAATATGTAGAGATATTTACAGATGTGGATGGAGTTATGACTGCAGATCCAAAGATAGTTCCAGATGCTAGAGTATTAGAAAGGTTAAGTTATTCAGAGATTTATCAATTAGCAGAGGAAGGTGCTAAAGTTATACACCCACGTGCAGTTGAAATAGCGGAAAGAAGCCATATAAAAATAATTGTAAGAAATACTCTAAACGAATATGCTGGTACTATAATTATGGATTACGATAACCTTTTTGCATATAATAATTGTGGCAAGAAAATTGTAAGTGCAATAACCTATAAAAAAAATAGAGCTCAAATAATCATTGAGGATTGCAATGCAAGTACTACTGTAAAATTTATGTATCAAATATCAAAAAAAAACATTAGCATAGATTTAATAAATTTCTTTATCGACCAAAAAATATTTACTATTGATGAGGATAATATTGAACATATTGAGAGCATTTTAAAATCAGATAAATATCATTATAATATCATTAGAGATTGTTGTAAACTAAGTATAATTGGAAACAAAATGCGCGGAATTCCTGGAGTTATGGCAAGAGTAGTGAAATCTCTTACAAAGGAACAGATAGAAATATTACAAACAACTGATTCATATACTACTATTTGGTGTTTAATTAAAACTAAGGATTTAGAAAAGGCAATAAATGCACTTCACAGTGAATTTAATTTATCAAAATTATATACTAAAGCATCTAAATCTAATTAATAGAATTAGTACCTTTAATATTATAAATAGATTCTTATTTTCCGAGTTTCCATAAACTAAAGTAGATTATTTCTACTTTTTTGTTTTGTCAATTCAAAGCATATATTTGATTAAATTGTAAACAATATATATGAATCTTATAATAGAAGAGGAGTGTCAATGTTGATAATAAATGAAGAAACTAAAAATCCAATTGAAAAAAATGATGATAATAAAATGCCTAATCTGACAAATGATAAATTAGATAATTTAAAAGAAATAGGAACAACTAGCCTTTCAGCTCCTCCTGAAGATATCCAGTTCATTTCTATAATTGGTCAAGTCGAGGGGCACACTGTTTCACCTCCTCAAAAAAAAGCAACTAAATATGAACACATAATGCCTCTTATAGTTGCAGCAGAGCAAAACCCTAAAATAAAAGGTATATTCGTAATATTGAATACTGTTGGTGGTGATGTAGAAGCAGGATTAGCTATTGCTGAAATGATAAACAGTGTAAGTAAACCGACAGTTTCTTTAGTTTTAGGAGGAGGGCATAGTATTGGAGTTCCATTAGCTACTTCATGTGAGTATTCTTATATAGTTCCTACAGCTACTATGACTATTCATCCTATTAGAATGACTGGATTAGTAATAGGGGTTCCTCAAACTTTTAGATATTTTCAAAAAATGCAAGAAAGAATAGTGGATTTTGTTCTCAGAACATCGCAAATAAATAGAGATGATTTTATGAAGTTAATGTATGACACTGATGAAATTGCAAATGATGTCGGAACAATATTGGTTGGAGAAGAAACAGTTGACCTTGGACTCATAAATGAAGTTGGTGGGTTTAGTACAGCTTTGAATAAATTAAAGTCAATGATTGATGAAAATATTGTGAAGAAGGAAGAATAGGATAAATAAATAGAATAGTATAAATATATTAAATATGTTATAATTACATAAGTATAAGTGTTAATGCTAGTCATTAACACTTAAATTATTTAGGGGGGCGGATAAAATTGTCGAATTTACAAGCAATATTATTAGGAATTTTTCAAGGGATAGCAGAATTCTTACCAATTAGCAGCTCCGGGCACTTAGTCTTACTTCAGAATATTTTCAATGTTGAAGAAGGAGAATTGTTTTTTACTGTAATGCTTCATTTTGGTACTTTGCTATCTGTATTTATTGTATATTTTAAGGATATAGTTAAAATAGTAATTTCGTTTTTTCAGATTATTTCAGACCTGTTTAATAAAGGACGATTAATTCTAGATGATGAGTTTAGAGTCTTAGCAATAATGATAATAATTGGTACAATACCTACTGGTATAATAGGAATTTTATTTGAAGATTTATTTGAAAGTTTATATAGCTCATTATTAGCTGTAGGCATAGCACTTATTATAACTGGAATTTTATTAATGGTTTCTGAAAAAGTAAATTCAGGAAAAAAGCAAGCACGAGATATAACTTTTTTGGATGCAATAATCATAGGTACATTTCAAGGCTTTGCTATAATACCTGGGGTATCAAGATCAGGGTCAACTATTGTAGGTGGTTTATTTAGAGGATTGGATAAAAAAATAGCGACAAAGTTTTCATTTTTACTATCAATACCTGCTATATTAGCTGCGTCTTTATTACAACTTTTGAAGGTTTTTTCAGGTAATAGCTCAGTAGTTTTCTCATTACCTCTTCTAATCGGAGTTGCTTTGTCTACTATTACTGGTATATTTGCTATTAAGCTTCTTGTAAAAGTATTAGAGAAAGGAAAACTATATTATTTTTCCTATTATGTATGGATTGTAGGGATAGTAATTATAATAACACAGTATATATAGAAAACAATATGGCTTATTCATCTTCTTAAAAGGATTTTAGACTTCAATGTAGAATAACTTTTTGAGGTGATTACAATGGTAAAAACTAAAAGTACTAACAGAAAGAGAACGAAAAAAACTAGCAGAGTTAAAAAAAGTGAAATAAATAAGGAATTGTTAGGAATTATTACAGTTTTTTTTGGTATATTATCTTTAGTTAGTATGTACAGTTATTCAACTGGTGAGATAGGTAGTCTTATTAGAAATTTTAACATGAAGCTTGCAGGCTTTGGAGGATATTTTATTCCATATTTGATTATGTTGATTGGGATTATGTTTGTATTTAATAGATTGCAGGTAGGTGAAGAAAAAAGAGCAATTTCTATAATAGTTATGTTTATTTGCTTTCTTACAATAATCGATATTAATTATTTTAGCGATATCAAGTATATCGATAACAGTTTAAATACAGATTTGTCATTTTTACACAATGTTAAATTGTCTATTAAATATGGTGAGATAGGAGAAAGCGGTGGAGCTCTAGGAGGAATATTTTCATTTTTCACATTAAAACTATTCGGGATAATAGGTTCTTATATTATTATCTCTTGTATATTAATTATATCCTTTTTAATTTTAACTAATATAAGCTTTGTTAATCTAATGCGTTTATTATTCGGTAAAATTAGTCTTATATTAAAAAGGACTTGTGTAGTAGTAAAAGATAGTTTTACAGTTCAAAATGATACTTCTGATGAGAAATCAACTAAGAAATTCACGAAGAGATCACCTGATAAGGATATTGAACAAATACTTAAAGTTGATTACAATGACATAAGCGTTCATGAAAATCATGAAATTGATCAGAAGATAAAAATTCTTGATTATACTAAGGAATCAAATATTAAAGAAAAGGAAAAAATTATTCCTATAAGTAAGATAAGTCTAAAAAAAGATAAAAGTATAGATGAAGAAAAGATTAATGATTTAAACCTAGCTACTGGTGAGGATTTCGAAGACTATATTTATCCATCAATAGAATTATTAAAAGGTGGAAAAAAACTTAACAGTCAAGGAAACAAAAAAGATATTATAATTAAAGCAAGAAAGCTAGAATTAACGCTCGAGAATTTTGGTATTAATGCTAAGATTACTCAAATCAATAAAGGACCAACAATTACAAGATTTGAATTACAGCCAGCACCAGGTGTTAAGGTTAGTAAAATTGTTAATTTATCTGATGATATAGCTTTAGGATTAGCAGCCTCTGATATTAGAATTGAAGCTCCAATTCCTGGTAAATCAGCTATTGGAATTGAAGTTCCTAATAAATCAAAGATAAATGTATTATTAAGAGAAGTATTGGAAACCAATGAGTATAAGAATATTGCATGCAAGGTTCCTTTTGCTTTAGGAAAGGATATTGCAGGAAAATCAATTGTTGCGAATATAGAAAAAATGCCTCACTTATTAATAGCAGGAGCAACAGGTTCAGGAAAAAGTGTTTGTATCAATACATTGATTACAAGTATTTTGTTTAAAGCTAGACCGGATGAGGTTAAACTATTAATGATTGATCCAAAGGTGGTAGAATTGGGTGTATATAATGGTATTCCACATCTACTAATACCAGTTGTTACTGATCCTAGGAAGGCTGCTGGTGCACTAAATTGGGCTATTCAAGAAATGACAAAACGATACAAGCTTTTTGCAGATAACAATGTAAGAGATCTTACTAGCTATAATAAAAAGGCTGAAATTAAAAAAGAATTTGATAAGCTTCCTCAAATTGTTATAATAATAGACGAATTAGCGGATTTAATGATGGTTTCTCCTTCTGAAGTTGAGGATTATATTTGTAGATTAGCTCAGATGGCAAGAGCTGCTGGCATACATTTGATTATTGCTACTCAAAGGCCATCTGTGGATGTAATCACAGGTACGATAAAAGCTAACATACCTTCTAGAGTAGCTTTTGCAGTATCTTCTCAACCAGATTCAAGAACTATTTTAGGTATGGGAGGAGCAGAAAAGCTTTTAGGTAAAGGAGATATGCTATATCATCCTGTTGGAGCCTCAAAGCCAATGAGAATACAAGGAGCATTTATTGATGAAGAAGAGGTTGAAAGCATTGTTGCATTTTTAAAGCAACAATGTAAGGCAAGCTATAAGGATGAAATAGTTAATAATATAGACCATGAAACTAATATAAGCTCAGATGCAGGTGATAAGCTTCTACCTGAAGCTATAGATATTGTTGTAAATGACCAGCAGGCTTCAATATCAAAGCTACAAAGAAGACTTAGAATTGGATATTCTAGAGCTGCAAGACTGATTGATGAAATGGAAACAAGAGGGATAGTTGGAGGACACGAGGGTAGTAAACCTAGAAAAGTTCTTGTAACAAAAGAGGATTTAGATATGTAATATACTTTTGATTAACAAAGCAGGTGATACTAATGATAAACAAGGTTGATATACAAGAAGTGTTGTTTGAAGAAAATATGGTTTTTATTGATGTAAGAAGTCCTAAGGAATATCATGAAGATACTATTCCAAACGCAATAAATATGCCAATATTAAATGATGAAGAAAGAGAATATGTTGGTTATCTTTATAAACATGTTAGTCATGATAAGGCTAAAGAGGTAGGGTTAAAATATGCGTCGGAAAAATTAGTAGATTTTTATGTTGAAATTAAGAAAATTCTAAGTGAGAAGAAGAAAGTAGCCCTATTTTGTTTTAGGGGAGGACTCAGAAGTAACTCAGTTGCAAATATTTTAGATATTATGGATGTTAATATATATGTAATAATTGGAGGATATAAGAGCTATAGAAATTTTGTTATAAATTCACTTCCAAATTACGCTGAAAAATTTAAGTATATAGTTCTACATGGTCATACTGGAGTAGGCAAAACAAAGCTTTTAAAAATATTAAATGAAAATGGAATGTCAGTACTAGATTTAGAGGGTTTAGCTAAAAATAGTGGATCAGTTTTTGGTAGTTTAGCTTTTAATAATGAATCAAATTCACAGAAAATGTTTGAATCACTATTATTTAAAAATTTTCACGAGATGAAAGATAATATAGTTTTTACAGAAAGTGAAAGTAAACGGGTTGGAAGAGTTATTCTACCAGAATTTTTATTTAGTGATATGGAAAGTGGCTATCATATTTTAATAAGTACAAATATTAAAAATAGAGTCAAAATTATAGAGGATGATTATGTTAACACTGATCTTCCTGATAAAAACGAAAAGTTAAAATCTGCTATCAACAAATTGAGGAAAAGATTAAGTAATAATAAAGCTGATGAATATATTGAACAAATAGATAAAGGAGAATATAAATTAGTAATTGAAGGGTTAATGGTTGATTACTATGACCCACTTTATAATCATTCTATTAACAAGATTGAAAAATATGATCTTATTATTGAATATCAAGAAGAAATGGAAGCAGTAAACAAGCTCATAGAATTTGCAAATAATCATAGCCTGTAAAGTGAAAGGAGATGTACCATGAGTTATACTATTTCAATGATATCACTTGGATGTTCTAAGAATCTCATTGATTCCGAGCTAATGACAGGGAGTTTAATGGAGAGTGGATTTGATTTTACTGATGATTTAGATGAAGCAGATATAATAATTGTGAATACATGTGGCTTTATTAATGATGCAAAAGAGGAGTCTATAGATTGTATTGTAGAAGCTGGAAGTTATAAAATTGAAGGAAAATGTAAGTTATTGGTTGTGTCTGGTTGTTTGGCAGAAAGGTATAAGGAAGAGATATTAATGGAACTTCCTGAAGTGGATGCAGTTATAGGTACTGGAAATATTAATGAGATTACGGAAATTGTTAATGAGTCGCTAAATGGTAAACGTGTAATCAGGACAGGCAATATTGACAATGATTATTATGAGAATATGAACAGAATTTCTTATACTCCATCTTATACTTCATTTATTAAAATTGCAGAAGGCTGTGATAGTTTTTGTACTTACTGCATAATCCCTAAGCTGAGAGGTAAATATAGAAGTAGGAAAATGGAGGCTATAATATCTGAGGCTAAGGAGCTTTCAAAGAATGGTGCTAAGGAAATAATATTGATTGCTCAAGATACAAGTAAATATGGCTTTGATATTTATGGTGAATATAGATTACCTCGATTGTTGGATGAGCTGAATAAAATTGATGAGATTGAATGGATAAGAGTATTATATCTTTATCCAGATGCTTTTACAGATGATTTGATTCATAGTATGAAAAGAAATAATAAAGTAGTTAAATATGTGGATATGCCAATACAACATATAAATGATAACGTTCTAAAAAGAATGAATCGAAGAACCTCTAAGGAAATGATTACAAGGATAATAAAAGCATTGAGAAAGGAAATACCAGAAATAATTATTAGGACAACACTTATTGTTGGATTTCCAGGTGAAACTAATGAAGAATTCGAAGAGGTTTTTGATTATATTAGAGAGATAGAATTTGATAGATTAGGAGTGTTTTCTTATTCAAAAGAAGAGGACACTCCAGCAGCGAAGATGAAAAACCAAGTTGATGATGAAATTAAGAATGCCAGACAAAGTAAGATTATGGAAATGCAAAAACAAATTTCTTTTAATAAGAATAGAGGAAGAGTTAACAAAGTATATTCTGTTTTGATCGAAGAAAAAGTTGAAGACGGAGTATTTATAGGTAGAACTTATATGGATAGTCCTGAAATAGATTGTGTTGTTTATGTTAGTAGTAATAAAGATATAGAGATCGGCACATTTGTAGATGTTAAAATTACCGATTTTCTAGAATATGATTTGATAGGAGATGTAGATAATGAACATTGCTAATAAGCTAACTATTTTTAGAATTATTTTAATCCCTGTTTTCATGTTATTTTTACTATTTGACTTTAAGTACGGACAGATTATTGCTACTGGTATTTTCATAATAGCTGCAATTACAGATACTTTGGACGGACATATTGCACGTAGTAGAAATATGATAACAAAATTTGGGAAATTTATGGATCCATTAGCTGATAAATTACTCGTTTCAGCAGCTCTCATTTCTCTAACAGAGATGGGAAAGATATCAGCTTGGATAGTAGTGATAATAATTGCGAGAGAATTTGCTATAACTGGTCTAAGAGTACTTGCTGCCTCTGAGGGGATAACACTAGCTGCAAGCTGGTGGGGAAAGATTAAAACAGCTACACAAATGGTAGGGATTGTTTTGTTATTAATAGATAATTTCCCTTTTGCATTAATAAATATACCTGTTGATATGATTGTCATTTGGCTAGCTACTATTTTTACCATTATTTCTGGTTTTGATTATATCTATAAGAACCGAAAGGTTTTTGTTACTGAGCTGTAGTTTATAATAATCTGAAAGAAGTGGATTTTACTGTGGTGCTAAGGATTTAGATAATTACCCTCCCTGCTCAGATATACATCACTTCTTTTGATTGAATAAAAGGAGAGAAGTGATGTATATGATTCGCGAGTCGGTTAATCATCCAAATCCTAGTGTCGTTGCTTTCATAACTTTTTGTGTTTGAGCGTACTATAACATGTTTGTTAATTTGAAAAAAGTGGTAATAGGGATTTAGATTATTCCCTAGTTGTTCAGATTTACATCACTTCTTTAGAGTGTGTAGATTTCACACATCACTGTGTTTTGAGCATTTTACGTTATTATTATTTTAGGAGGAATATATGAGAGTCGAGATAATTACAGTTGGTAATGAGATATTGTCGGGTGACATACTAAATACAAATACAAAATATATTTCAGAAAAATTAATGGAAATTGGCATCCAAGCTCATTATCATACAACGGTAGGAGATATAAAAGAAAGTATAATAGAAGCTACTATGTTTGGACTTCAAAGGTCAGATATATTAATATATACAGGTGGGTTAGGTCCAACTCAAGATGATTTAACTAAGGAAGCTGTATGTGAAGTATTAGATATTGACTTAGAGCTTAGAGAAGATATAGTGGTTTTAATTGAAAAAATATTTGAGAAGAAACATATTACTATACCTAAAAGCAATTTGAAGCAAGCTTTTATTCCTAAAGGTGGAGAAGCATTACCTAACGCATTTGGCACAGCTCCAGGAGTATTTATTAACTATAATAACAAGCTTGTTTTTTTATTACCAGGTCCTCCTAAAGAAATGAAACCTATGTTCAATGATACTATTGTTCCTATTCTGAAGAATAAGTTAAACTATGTAATAATTTCAAAAACTATAAAAACGATTGGAATAGGAGAATCTTCTTTAGAAGAAAAAATAAATGATATAATTAAAAATAATAAAGACCTTTTTATAGCAACATATGCTGGAGATGGACTAGTAGATATTAAGATAACATGTCAAAAACAGAATAAACTAGAAGCTAATGAGCGGATCAATATTGTACTAGAAAAACTCGATAAATTAATAGGTAAATGTATTTACTCTCATGATGGAGAATCTATAGAAAAGGTTGTTTTTAAACTATTAGCTAAGCATAAATTAAGAATTGGATTTTGTGAATCCTGTACAGGGGGGCTAATCTCTAGTAGATTAACTAAAATTTCTGGCGTCTCTGCTGTTTTTGATAGAGGTATTGTGACATATAGTAATGATGCAAAGATTGAAGAGCTTAATGTTTCTGAAACTACATTAATGAAGTTTGGAGCTGTTAGCAAAGAAACTGCTGAAGAAATGGCAAAAGGACTTTTAATTAGAGAAAAAGTTGATATAGCTGTATCTGTAACAGGAATTGCAGGTCCTGATGGAGGAACAAAGGATAAGCCTGTGGGCTTAGTCTATATTGCACTTGCTTCTGAGGATTATTTATGTGCTTTAAAGTTTGATTTTTCAGGTAGCAGGGAGTCAATACAAAATAGGGTTTCGAATGCAGCATTTAATCTAGTAAGAAAGTTTCTAATAGAAAAAAATAATTTAAAATAATATTTGACCACAACCAAATAATGTTATATAATATTCATAGAACAGACGTTCGAGATAATTGAAAGGCAGGTGAAACCAGAGAAATCTGGGAATATATGTTAGAGAAGAAAAAAGCATTGGAAATGGCTATAAATCAGATCGAAAAACAGTTTGGTAAGGGTTCAATAATGAAGCTTGGAGAGGATTCTAAGTTAAACATTGATGCAATCCCTACAGGCTCTTTAGAGTTAGATATAGCTTTAGGTATTGGTGGTGTACCTAGAGGAAGAATAGTTGAAATATATGGACCTGAGTCATCAGGTAAAACAACAGTTGCATTACATGTTATTGCAGAAGCTCAAAATAACGGAGGAGCAGCTGCTTTTATCGACGCAGAGCATGCTTTAGATCCAGGCTATGCTAAAAAACTTGGCGTAGATGTTGAAAATTTAATTGTGTCGCAACCAGATACAGGTGAACAGGCTTTAGAGATAGCCGAAGCTCTAGTTAGAAGTGGAGCTATAGATGTAATAGTAATTGATTCTGTAGCAGCATTAGTTCCTAAAGCAGAAATCGAGGGTGAAATGGGAGATGCTCATGTAGGACTTCAAGCTAGACTAATGTCGCAAGCGTTAAGAAAATTATCAGGAGCTATTAATAAGTCTAACACAACTACTATTTTTATCAATCAGTTGAGAGAAAAGGTTGGTGTTATGTTTGGAAACCCTGAAACAACACCTGGTGGAAGGGCACTTAAGTTTTATGCTTCTGTAAGGCTTGATGTAAGAAGAATAGAAACGCTTAAGAGTAGTAACGAAATGGTTGGAAATAGAACGAGAGTTAAAGTAGTAAAAAATAAGGTAGCTCCTCCATTTAAAATTGCAGAGTTTGACATTATGTATGGTCAAGGGATTTCTAAAGAAGGAAATATTTTGGATGTAGGAGTTTCATGTGATATAGTAAATAAAGCAGGTTCATGGTATAGCTATAATGATATTAAATTAGGTCAGGGAAGAGAGAATGCAAAGGAATTCTTTAAAGATAACCCAGAAATTGCAAAAGAAATTGAATTAAAAATTAGAAATAAATATGAGTTACAAATTGTAAAAACAGAAGAAGAAAAGAAAAACGAAAATGAAAATGAGAATAGCAAATCTAAAGATAAAAAGTAAAATAACTCCTTTTTTTTAGGAGTTATTTTTTTATGTATAACAAGAATATAAAAGTAAGAATGGTCAAATTAAAATAGCTTGACATATTTGTTAAAAAGTAATAAAATTAAAGACGAATATTAGATATATTCTAAAAAAGTATTACGTATCTTTCAAAATAAAATAAGTAGGACCTCATAAACCGAGACTCCTCGGTTTATCTTTTATCTGAACTTGCTGATGAAATTGTTGTATATCATGAAAAATTAACAAATGAAACTTGAAAATTTAATAGCGAAGGAGGTGCTTTATCATTTTTCAATATATTGTAGTAGGGGTAGCAGGCTTAGTTGTAGGCGTTCCAGCTGGGATTTATTTCAGGAAGGTTATTGCAGAAGGTAAGCTGAAAAACGCTGAAGAAGTTGCTCTAAGAATCATAGATGATGCGAAAAAGCAAGCTGAAACAACTAAAAAAGAAACTCTTCTTGAAGCTAGAGAAGAAGTTCACAGAATGAGAAATGAAATTCAAAGAGAAAATAGAGAACGAAGAAGTGAACTTCAAAAGCTTGAAAGAAGGCTGGTTCATAAAGAAGAGTCGTTAGATAGAAAGAGTGAATCTTTAGAAAAGAAAGATGACCGATTTAACAAGAAACTTAAAGAGGTAGAAAGTAAAAAAGCTCAAGTAGATAAGCTATATGAAAAGCAAGTACAAGAGTTAGAACGGTTATCTGGATTGACTTCTGATGATGCAAGAGAGTTGCTTTTAAGTAACATTAAGAAAGATATTAACCATGAAGCAGCTATAATGATAAAAGAAATTGAAAATAAGGCAAAAGAAGAAGCAGATAAAAGAGCGAGAAAAATTGTTTCATATGCAATTCAGAAATGTGCAGCTGATCACGTTGCAGAAACTACAGTAACAGTAGTTAATCTACCAAATGACGAGATGAAAGGTAGAATTATTGGTAGAGAAGGTAGAAATATTAGAACTTTAGAAACATTAACTGGAATTGATTTAATAATTGATGATACTCCTGAAGCAGTAATCCTTTCAGGATTTGACCCAATAAGAAGAGAAATAGCAAGGATAACTCTTGAGAAGCTCATTGTGGATGGAAGGATACATCCTGCTAGAATTGAAGAGATGGTTGAGAAATCAAAAAAAGAGGTTGAAAACCATATTAGAGAACAAGGTGAAGAAGCAGCATTTGATACAGGAGTACATGGGTTACATTCAGAAATAATTAAGTTGTTAGGTAGATTAAAATATAGAACAAGTTACGGTCAAAATGTTCTTAAGCATTCAATTGAAGTAGCTCAACTTGCAGGTATTATGGCAGCTGAAATTGGTGCAAATGTGAAAATCGCAAAAAGAGCAGGACTACTTCATGATTTAGGTAAATCTGTTGATCACGAGGTAGAAGGGCCACATGTTGCTATTGGTGTTGATATTGCAAGAAAATATAGAGAGTCAAAAGAAGTTATACATGCAATAGAAGCTCATCATGGGGATGTTGAACCAACAACTATAGAAGCAGTCCTAGTACAAGCAGCAGATGCAATCTCAGCTGCTAGACCAGGTGCTAGACGTGAAACGTTAGAATCTTACATTAGAAGATTAGAAAGACTTGAAGACATAGCTAATACATTTGAAGGTGTCGAAAAATCTTATGCAATTCAAGCAGGTAGAGAAATAAGAATTATTGTTAAGCCTGATGCAATAGATGACTTAGAAATTATACATTTAGCTAGAGATATTGTTAAGAAAATTGAGCACGAGTTAGAATATCCTGGACAAATAAAAGTAAATGTAATTAGAGAAACAAGAGCGATTGAATATGCAAAATAAAGTGAAACTAAATTCAGCAGAGGTAATAACTTCTGCTGAATTTTTTATATTATAGAAAATAATA
>DAOUQG010000073.1 GCA_030625765.1 Thermohalobacteraceae bacterium
AAGTAAAAAGAAAGAAAGGGGATTAGAGATAGTGGCTATATTTAAAAATATAAAAAATGAAAAAGGACAATCTATAGTTGAACTTGCTATATTAATTCCATTTCTTCTAATTATGCTTATGGGTATTTTTGAGTTTGGAAGGATTATGAATGCGCAACTAGTTATCACTTATGCATCAAGAGAGGGAGTAAGAAGTGCTTCAGTAGGAGCAAGTGATGAAGAAATAGTTGAAATAATAAATAAATCCCTTTCTTCATTAAATAGCTCTTGTGTAAATATATCTATAACTCCTGATAAAATTAGTCGTACAAGAGGGACAGCGGTATCAGTTAAGGTAGAATATGATGTTGATATCATTGTACCTATTATTGAGAATATAATACCTAATCCACTTCATCTTGAAGCTGAAACATTCATGAGAGTTGAGTAGAGGTGATATTATGAATTTTATTAAAGACAATAGAGGAGCTACGTATGTTCTTACTGCATTACTTATGACAGTTATTATGGGTTTTGGCGCGCTAGTTATTGATATAGGAACAGTTTTTTTAGAAAAAGAACAGTTAGCAAATGCAGCTGATGCGGCAGCTCTTGCTGGGGCACAAGAATTACCGAGAAACCCATCAAAAGCAGTAAAAGTTGCAGAAGAATACTGTAAAAAAAATGGAGTATCACTAGATAAAATTCAGATTATAGTTTCACAAGATAATAAATCATTTGAGGTAAATGTTGAAGATAAGGTGAATTATGTTTTTGCAAAATTATTAGGAATAAATAATTCGGATGTTTCTGTAAGCTCTAAAGCGATAATCGCACCCGTAACAGCAGTTTATGAGGGGATAAGACCATTAGTAGTAGAAAAACAGCAATTTGTATATGGTACTCAGGTTGTAATAAAAGAAGGTGCACCAGATGGGACTACAGGAAACTATGGAGCTGTAGCTTTAGGGGGTACAGGTACTAGTGTTTATGAAAGAAATATTAAATATGGCTATAATAGTAAGCTTGAAGTAGGAGACTGGATTAAAACTGAGACAGGAAACATGACAATGGCTACCATTAAAGGGGTTGAGTTTGTTATAGGATATGATTACAGTACATTTGATAATTATTCAAGAGATTCAGCAAGATTATGGACAGTACCTGTGGTTGATTCATTATATGTTGAAGGAAGAGAATCAGTACAAATTGTAGGATTTGCTCAATTTTTCATAGAGGATGTATGTAAAAATGGAGGACATACAGAAATAACTGGAAGGTTTATAGAGTTTACAACAAATGGAGATATAGGAGAGAGTCAAGCAAGTTTTGGATTAAATGGAGTTAAGCTGGTAAAATAGTTTTAGGAGGAAATATCAATGAAGAATTTAAATAAAAAAATCATATTAATTGCAATTATCTTTTCTTTATTAACGACTTATTTAATCTACAATTATTTGAAAGGTGTTAAGAAATCAGAACCAGAAGTAAAATATACTACCATTATTGTTGCAGCTACAGATATTTTTCCTAGAACAAAAATAACCTCTGATATGGTAAATGAAGTAAAGGTTATTGAAGGAAGTTATTTAACAGAATCAGTTCAAGATAAGAGTAAAATAGTGGGTATGTATACTAAAGAAAGAATTTTAATGGGGGAGGTAATACCACAGGATAGGATAATGGAAGAAAGTAAAACAGATTTGTGTATAAATATTCCTGAGAATAAAAGAGCTATATCAGTAGCGGTTGATCAGTTTAATGGAGTAGCTGATCTTATCAAGCCAGGAGATTATGTGGATGTATATGCAACTGTATCAGAAGTTGTTATTGATAATATTGAATATTCTGATATCTCAAAGCTTATATTGCAAAACATACAGGTTTTAGCTATTGATAAAGAACAACTCAGAAAGGATGACGAAAGAAACGATACTCCAGATGTATACTCAGTAACCTTGGCAGTATCTCCATCAGATGGGCAAAAGCTAGTTTTAGGGAGTAATGCTGGAATTATTAATCTAGCTTTAAGGCCTTTAGGAGAAGAACAGGAAATTGATACATCTTGGGTATCAAAAGAAAGTTTAGTAATAGATGAAGCAGAATAGAACTTAGTAGATATAGAGGTGATATTATGTCTCAAAAAATAAAAATACTAATTGCAGACGATGTTGAAGATACAATAAATCTTATTAAAGATATGCTTTCTTTTGATGAAAGGATAGAGGTTATTGGACAGGCACCAAATGGAAAGGAAGCTATTCTACTAGCTAAAAAACTCAATCCAGATGTAATTTTAATGGATATTAATATGCCACAGATGGATGGATTAAAGGCTACAGAAGTAATTAGTAAAGAAGTTCCTCGATCTTTAGTTATAATTATGTCGGTACAGAGTGAAGTAGAATATCTAAAAAAGGCTATGCTTTTTGGAGCCAAAGAATATTTAGTAAAACCATTTAATTTAGAAGTATTAATTAATACAATTATAACTACATATCAGGAAGAACAAAATCGTCAAAAGCATATTAAGAAAATATCTTCTGCAAAGGAAGAAAAGAAACCAACAAAGATAATAACTATGTTTAGCACTAAAGGAGGAGTAGGTAAAACTACAATTGCTGTAAATACTGCAATAAGCCTAGCAAAACAAACAGGAGAAAGAGTAGCATTAATTGATCTTGATTTGCAATTTGGAGATGTTTCATTAGTTACAAACATTACTCCTTATAAGACTATTGTTAATTTAATTGAAGAGTTATCCAATATTGATATAGAAATGGTGGAAGAATATATGTATGAGTATATTCCAGGTATAAAGATATTAGCTGCACCTATAAAACCAGAGCAAGCGGATTATATAACACCTGAGCATATAAATAAAATTGTAAAGGTACTAAAAGAAGAATATCAATACATAATTTTCGACACTCGAACTAATTTTGATGATATTACTCTAACAGCTTTAGATAAATCAGATCAAATATTTATTATTTCTACTATGGATTTACACTCAATAAAAAATGTCAAATTAGGCTTGGAAGTTATGGATTCATTGAATTATCCAGAGGATAAAGTGAAATTAGTAATAAATAAAGCAACACAAAAATATGGAATCAAATATCAAGATATTGAAGATGTATTTCAAAGAGATATAAACGTGATGATACCATATGATAATAATACAGTTATTACTTCAATTAATAGAGGATATCCTTTTATGAGACATAGGAAAAATGGGAAGATTTATAAAAGCATAAAAAAGCTAACAATGAGTATTGTTAAGTAGTATATATTAAATTAGAGGGTGATATGAATGTCTCTTAGAAAAAGACTTGAAAAAGAAAACCAGTATTTAGAGCATGATTCAAAAAAGGAGCTAAGTACTAAAGTAGATCCTCACCTTGAATTAAAGAATAAAATTCAAAATAAAATTATAGAAGAATTGACAGTTGATTTAGGAGACTTGAATGAAAAAGAAGAAAATTTAAGAGATGATATTGAAAGAATAACCAAAGAAAGTTTAGATGATGAAGAAATCAATATTACAAGAGCTGATAAAATAAAAATAGTCGATGAAATAGTAGATGAAATTTTAGGTTTTGGGCCTATAACTGCTTTATTAAGAGATGAGGATGTCTCAGAGATTATGGTTAATGGACCAAATCAAATATACGTAGAAAAAAAAGGAAAGTTAGTCTTGTCAGAGGCTAAGTTTAAGGATGATAAGCATGTACTTCATGTAATAGAAAAAATAGTTTCTCCATTGGGACGTCGAATTGATGAAAGCTCTCCAATGGTTGACGCAAGACTGCCAAATGGGTCTAGGGTTAATGCTATTATACCGCCTTTAGCTTTAAATGGGCCTACTATTACAATAAGGAAATTTTCAGAAGAACCTTTTCAAATTGGCGATTTGGTAGGCTTTGGAACCCTAACATCTGAAATGGCTGAGTTTTTAAGGATATGTGTTGAAGGCCGTGCAAATATCATTGTTTCAGGAGGAACTGGCAGTGGTAAAACAACAACTTTAAATGTATTATCTTCATTTATACCTAATGATGAAAGGATAGTAACCATTGAAGATGCAGCAGAG
Organism: Thermohalobacteraceae bacterium; assembly: GCA_030625765.1. GTDB lineage: Bacteria > Bacillota > Clostridia > Tissierellales > VENL01 > DAOUQG01. The sequence continues at coordinate 4,076 of DAOUQG010000073.1, forward strand.
CTTCAAATGCTTCAGGATCATGTGGTTAGGCTTGAAACAAGACCACCTAATATAGAAGGCAAGGGAGAAATCGGAATTAGAGATCTAGTGAAAAATAGTTTAAGAATGAGACCTGACAGGATAGTCGTTGGAGAGGTTAGATCTGGAGAGGCAATTGATATGCTTCAAGCTATGAATACCGGACATGATGGATCATTAACTACCGGACATGCGAACACTACTAGAGATATGTTATCAAGGCTTGAAACAATGGTACTTATGGCAGGAATGGATTTACCCGTAAAAGCAATAAGAGAACAGATAGCTTCTGCAATAGATATTATTATTCAGCAGTCTAGACTTAAGGATGGGAGTAGAAAAATTACTAACATAACAGAAATACAAGGGCTAGAGGGAGATGTCATAATTCTTCAGGATGTTTTCAGATTTCATCAAAAAGGATTTGACAGCAAAGGGAAAATAATTGGTGAGTTCAAATTTTCTGAAATAAGACCAAAGATTCTTGAAAGATTAGAATCAGAGGGAAAAAATTCTGTAATAAATATCTTTAGATAGAGGTGGTGAAAGTGGTAATAATTCAAACTGTATTTATTTTTCTTTCAATAGCGATAGTAACTTATATACTATTATCATTATTTTTAATAAAAGAAAAGTCTACAGATAGAATTAAAAAATACTTTGAAGTAGAAAAAGCAATTGATGAATTACATAACAATCAATCAAAAATTAAAATACATCCAAGAAAATTTCTAAATGAGCTTGGAAAGAAAATGAGCAATGTATCGTCGATAAAATCATATACACAGAGGCTTCAAAATGAGCTTATTAGGGCTGGTATACCTTTAAAAGGAGAAGAATTTCTAGCAATTCAAGTATTGATTGTATTTGTAGTTGTATTATTATTTTTAAATTGGTCACAATCATTTGTAGCTATTGCACTAGTAGTTTTGCTAGGACTGATAATATCCAGACAGATTATAAAAATAAAAAAAATGAAAAGATATAAACAATTCAATAATCAACTAGGAGATGCTATTATATTGATATCTAATTCTCTTAAAGCAGGGTACAGTCTTATTCAAGCGATTGATTCTGTTGCAAGAGAAATGCCAGAACCTATTTCTAAAGAATTTACAAAAATGTTAAAGGAAATGAAGCTTGGAGTTTCAACGGAGGAGGCATTAAATAATCTGCTTAGAAGAGTAGAAAGTGATGATTTAGAATTAATGATAATAGCAGTTTTAATACAACGTGAGATTGGTGGCAATCTTTCTGAAATTCTCGATAATATATCAAATACCATAAGAGAACGGGTGAGAATAAAAGGTGAAGTTAGAACCTTAACTGCTCAAGGTAGAATGTCAGGGATTGTTGTTTCATTGCTTCCAATAGTATTAGGAGCTGTTCTATATGTGATTAATCCTGATTATATGGCAGGGTTATTTAAGTCCACAATAGGAATAATAATCATTGTTGTAGCATTTGTAAATCAATTAATTGGAATTATTGTTATTAATAAAATTGTTAAGATAGAGGTTTAGGGGTGAAAATATGTTAACATTAATAATACTTTTATTCTTCATTTCTATTTTTACCATCTTTATATCAATTCTAAAGATTGCTTATAAGAATAAAATAAGCATTTTATACAGACTCGATAAGGTAAAAGGCAGGAAAGATAGTAAGGATAATATGGACGAATTATCAGCTCCTTTTTATCAGAGAGTAATAATGCCAATTGGTAGAAATATTTCTGAAGCGATTTCTAAAACAACTCCTAAAGGTACGAAAAACCGTATAGAAGTAAAACTAGCTTTAGCAGGCAACCCCTACAATTTAGGAGTAAATCAGTGGTTTTTAGTAAAAAGAATGTTAGGGATAGTATTGCCTTTAATAATATTAGTATATGGGTTATTAACCAAAATATTATTTAGTAAAGCTGGAATAATGCTGTTATTTATTATTATAATATTAAATGTTTTTCCAAATTTATATTTAACACAAGCGAGTAAGAAAAGAATTGATGAAATAACAAAAACTTTACCTGATGTACTAGATATATTAACTGTTAGCGTAGAAGCAGGATTATCATTTGATGGAGCAATTTCAAGATTAGTTGAAAAAATGCCAGGAGAACTATCACACGAGTTTGGAAAAGTTTTAGGCTCTATGAGGATGGGAAAAACAAGAAGTGAAGCTTTAAGGGATATGAGCGAAAGATGTGGGGTGTCTGATTTGACAACTTTAGTAGGGTCGATAATTCAAGCAGACCAATTAGGTGTTGGCATAGGCAAAGTATTAAGGATTCAATCAGAACAAATGAGACAGAAGAGAAGACAGAGAGCTCAAGAAAAAGCTATGAAAGCACCAATAAAGATATTATTCCCGTTGATATTTTTTATTTTTCCATCAATTTTTGCTGTATTATTAGGACCTGCTGTTATAAAATTCATGGAAGCTTTTGGAGGTTGAAAATGAGAAAAGCGAAGATTATTAACGAAACAAAAAATATGATTTTAATTGAAAACTGCATGATTGCAGATAGTTTTTTTAGTAGACTGATAGGGTTAATGGGCAAAAAAACATTACAAACAGATCAAGGCATGTGTATTAGTCCATGTAAAAGTATACATACTTTTTTCATGAGATTTGATATTGATGTCATATTTGTTGATAATAACTATAAAGTTATTAAAGTCATAAAAGGGCTAAAACCTTGGAAGATTAGTCCATATATTAAACCAGCTAAATACATTATTGAGCTATCAAGTAGGACAATTAATGAAGAATCAAGTGGGAACAATATTGAAGTTGATGATAAACTTAATATAATATATAAGTAATTATTTAAGACAAACTATCGTGTTGTCTTATTTTTTTACTTGCTATATTAAAAGTTCAATAATTCAAAAAAGCAGGCACTTTTTTATATTTATCCAATTCTTGAAGGAAAATCTATAAAGATGTAGAATATGTAAATGAGAGTATAAGATAAATTCTATAAGTTAAAAAATAATACGAGTAAAGTGAACTCGTTTACCTAAAGCAAAACATCGAGACTTAGGTAGCTTCTTCTACTCCTACCTAAGTAGAAGAAGCTGTAACACCCACTTAAAGAAGTGAGTGACTAATGATTTTAGATAAATTATTTTTTAAGAAGGGGGATTCTTATGTTTAAAAGATTATTATAACTATCAATAGGATTACATACCCTAATTGCATTTGGAACTTATACGTTTATTTTGTGTGCATGTTTTATAATATTATTAGTTATTATTGGGAAACAAAAAATATTAGATGCATTATAGCTACCTTGATAAGCTTAGGATTATTAGTTTTAAGTGAAGTAGTTTTTCTATTTCTGATGTTAAATTTTCTGAAACTTGACCCAATAACAATTGGAGGCAAGTCAGGAATAGTTATGATTGCTAGCTTACTTACAGATGTTCCTTTAATCATATTTTTTATTATAGGTTATGTTAAAAAATTACTCTTATTGATTTTAATAGTCTAAGAGATGAGGAAGAAGTGTAGGTGTATATTATGAAGCAATATTTTAAAGCATATATCTTAGTTTTAGTAGTATTATTACAAAGCTTAGTAGTAATACTAATTACTAATCAAATATTTCTAAATTTGTTGGAGGAAATAATAGTAGCACATAAATATCTATATTTTATAATGATGTTTATAGAATTATTAGGTGGAACAGGAATTATTTCAATATTTTACATAATTAAATTTGTGAAAAAAGAAAAGGAATCTATTTTAAAGCTGAACAACTCAAGAGAAGTAATTGATGCCCTTCAAGGTCAAAAACATGATTTTAATAATCATCTAAACGTAATAGGTGGAATGATTCAGTTAGGGAAGGATCAGAAGGCGTTAGACTATATTTTTGATGTATCAGGAAGAGTAGAAGAAGTGTTTTCAATTTCAAAAATTGAAAATGTAGAGATTGCAGCAACACTATTTAGGAAGTGCGCAATAGCAGAGAATAAGGGAATTAATGTTGATTTAGATATAGATACAAATCTTGAGCATTTGAAAATAGATCCAATAGATTTTTGTAAGATTATTTTCAACTTAGTTGACAATGCTATATATGAATTAGAACGGTGTAAAGAGGATGACAAAGACCTTGCAATTGATATTCATGAATTAGATGATAAATATAGTATTGCCATAGGCAACTCTTTTCCGGTTTTATCTCAGGATTTATATGAAAAGGTTTTTGAAAGTGGATATTCAACAAAGAAACAGGGCAGCGGACATGGTTATGGATTGAGTATTGTGAAGAATATTGTTCAAAAAAACAAAGGGCAAGTAATTGTAGAGAGTTATGAGAACGTTGGAACTGTGTTTACTGTTTATTTACCAATGAAAAGCTGTATAAAAAAAGCTGATATTATATAATTTCTGTATATAGAGCTGTTGAAAATTAATAATGATAGTTTTATGATTATAAACTAAAATACTATGAGTATGCATCTACATTAAAATGTAGGTGTTTTTTTATTTTTAATAAAAAGTCATATAACAAACCACTATAGAAATATAAATAAATAAGAATTTTTATTGTATTTTAAATTTATGGGAATGATAAAAAAAGAGAGAAAATGGTTAGAAATATTGTTCTAATATGATGAGGTGTAATTAATGGATAAGATAATTAAGAAAATAGTTGCTATTGACAAAAAGGCTTTAAAAATGAGAGAAGAAACTGAACAAATAATAAAAAAAAATGAAAAGGAACTGAGAGAAAAACTTTATAAAATGGAGAAGGATAAAATGGAAAAAGCAAATAAAATTGCAGAAGAAGAATATAATAGAATAATCACAGAGGGAAAAAAAGAGGTGGAAAAAATTCTAAAAAAGGGCGAAAAAAAATATAATGCAATAGACATTGCATTTTCTAAAAAATCATCTAAATTACAGAGTCAGGTGTTAGAAAAAATTATTTCTGAAAACAGCAAATATTAAACATATGAATTCTGGGAGTGAGTTATGTGAGTAGTGTAGGACGATTTGCAGCAATAAACACTAAAATTAGAGTTTTAAAAGGAAAAATGCTTACTCAAAAAGATTATAAGGAGCTTATTTCTAAGAGTTCTGTAAGTGAAGTTGCAGAATATTTAAAAGAACATACTTCATATAGATTAGTATTAGTAGATAAAAATACACACACTATTCATCGTGGAGAACTAGAACTGCTTTTAAAAAAATATATTGTTATAACTTTTGAAAAGCTTCTTCATTATTTTGTAGATGAATATAGAAAGTTATTTAGAATATTATTTATGAGATACGAGATTGAAGATTTAAAACTATATATAAGAGCATTATCACGTGGTGAAAAACTGGAAGCTGTAAAGGATTTAGTGATTTATTCAGGAGTTTATAGTATCGTAAATCATGAGGTATTGGCAAGCTCACAAAATATTATAGTTTTATTAATAATCTTAAAGGAACAGTTTATTACAATGTTTTAAAGATTTTTCAAAAGGAAAGGGATAGCAAGTTAACCTTTCATATGGAGATGGTTCTAGACAGACTATATTTTACAAGCCTATATAATCAGATCGGAAAACTAGATAAACATGATGAATGTGTACAAAAGGAGCTATTAGGTAAAAATATTGATTTATTAAATTTAGAGTGGATATATAGAGGGCTAAAATTTTACAAATTATCTCCTGAAGAGCTTATTAATTATACTCTTATTGGAGGATACATGTTAAAGTATAACGATATTAAGAATTTATGCTATTCAAAGGATGAAAAAGAATTAATCGATAGGATGATAAATTCCAGTTATGGTTTTTTATTTGACAATAAGGATACCTTAGATTTATTCATGGAAAGAAGGATTGAGAGATATCTATATTTTCAGTTCCTTAGTTATTATAGAAAAGGAAGAATGGATATAACTCAATCAATAGCATATATGCATATTTTAGAATATGAAATGCGAGACATTATCTCTATAATTGAGGCAATAAGGTATAACTTAGATAAAAATCAAGCTAAAAGGTATCTTGTTAGGAGAATAAAAGGAAGTGAGTTATAGATGGCCATAGAAAAAATGGTAATGATGAATGTAGTAGGTTTGATAGAGGATGTAAATGATGTATCTAGAGAAGTAGTCTTGATGGAAAATGTAGATATCGTAAATGCTTTAAACGAGATAAATGAAAGTCATTTTACATTAAGTGTAACACAAGAAAATGTTGATGAATTAGTGGGCATGTCTTTAATCAAGCCTTTACATGAAGATAATAATTATGATAATGTTTTTAGAAAAATCAAAGCATTAGAGGATATTTATGAGGAAGACTTCATTGTAAACAGAAAGCATATAACAAAGGAAATTGACTTTAAGAAATCAGCAGAAAACATTGATGCTTTATATAATGTATTAATGAACTTATATAAAGAAATAATAGCTTCAGAAGATAAATTAAGAAAAATAGATGAATTTTATAGAAATTTCATTTATGTTAAAGATTTAGATATAAAACTTGAGACTTTGAATGAACTATTCTTTTTTACATATACCTTTGGAATTCTTTCTAGGGAAAATATTAAGAAGCTCAAAAAAAATTATGAAAATATTACTGCAATTGTTCTTCATACAGGGAGCAGTAGCACAGGTGAGGTGTATTTAATTGTTTCACCAAAGGAATTAGAACTGGAAACAAATAGAATATTAAGATCTTTAAGTTTTCATAAGATAGAGCTGCCTGAAGAATTTGTTAGTACACCAATAGAAATAATTAATAAGCTAGAAATAAAACGAAAAGAAATTGAAAAAGAGCTTATTATATATAAAAAGAAATTTTCTGAACTCAAGAAGGCGTATAGAAAAGAAGTCGAAGAATGTTATAGCATACTAAAGCTTCAAGAAAAAATAAAAGAAGTAAAAAAACAGATGGTTTCAAGCAATATTTTCTTTTACTTTTCAGGTTGGACTCCAGAAAATGATAAAGAAAAGATTAGAAAAAGTCTTGATAAATTTGATAATTTGATAATTGTATTTAGAAAAGAGGATGATATAAATGATGGGTTCGAACCTCCTACTAAATTAAAAAATAAAAAATTATTCAAACCATTTGAACACTTAGTAAAGATGTATGGAGTACCGTCCTATTCTGAACTAGACCCTACAGTTTTTTTAGGCTTTA
>DAOUQG010000176.1 GCA_030625765.1 Thermohalobacteraceae bacterium
ATTTCAAGAGCATCCATATCAAACCTCATTGCAATAGTTGGACCATCACCATTTCTAATTATTCCAACTACTCCAGTATATCCACCCTTCATTTTTTCTAAGAATTCTTTATCTCCACCCTGATTTATAGCTCGCTGCCAACATTGCTCTAGTGTTTCTATTGGAGGTAGTCCCATTCGATCATTTTTACTTATGACTTCTCTTCCTATTTTCACCTCATATCCCAAGTCTTTTAGACGTCTTGCAACTAATGATGCTGTTCTAAACTCTGTCCATCCAATTTCAGCATGACGATGAAAATCTCTTCTATAGTTTATGATTTTTTCTTCAATTTCAGATGATATTTTACTTATACTTTCTATCATTTTACTCCCTCCTGTTTTTAAACAACAAGCTTATAATGAAAAGATGAAGATTTATTATGATATTTTAAAAATCAAAACATTAAAATTTCACATACAAATTTCCCATTATAACAAGTTTTTAACAACATCATTATACTCTCTATATAATTGAAAGTCAACTTTAGTATTCTTAAGAAAATGTCGCAAAAAGTCAATTAATTTTATTTCAATATCTAAAATTGTCAATGAATATTTTTGTATATTTATGAATATTTTTTATAATTTGTAGAAATCTAAGTAATTTTAGAATTGCGAATTTCGACAAATAAATAAGACAGCTTTATCATGTTCCTGTAAAATAGCTGTCTTTACTCATTTTTATAGTTTATCCATTTGATTATTGCACTTTTGAAACTTTCAAACGTTGCTAGTTTGTCAATGGAATTTTTATGACATCACCTGGCATTATATTAGCATCCTCCATATCGTTATATTCCATAATTTCAAACACAACCTTTCTAATGTCATGATTATTGGGATTATTATTTTTAGCAATTTGCCAAAGTGTATCTCCTTTGCTAATTGTTATTTCAATCCATTTATCATATGTAGCACTATACACTTTTTCAAACTTGAAAAACTCACTTGATATAAATCCTAAGATTAATAATACTAGTGTGACAAAAATTACAAATCTTGTTTTACTTACTATTATAATTTTTTTTGATCTCATCATTATCATCCCCCAAGAACGTTTGTTCGTTTATAATTATATTATAAACGAACAAACGTTCTAAGTCAACATTTATTTTAGTAATTCTTTCAAATCTAGATAACATTTAGTAATTAAAACCCAAATATCCGAACGAATGTTTGATATTTACCTATACCTGTGGTATAATATCATTAAAATGAATTAGTGGGGTGCTAATATGTACGAAGACTTATCGGAAAAGCAAATGTGTATATTAAATTTTATTAAGAATGAAATAATTACTAAAGGGTATCCCCCTGCTGTTAGAGAAATATGTAAAGCTGTAAATTTAAAATCTACTTCTACTGTCCATGGACATTTATCAAAATTAGAAGATAAAGGATATATTAGAAGAGATCCTACTAAGCCAAGAGCTATTGAAATTTTAGACAAAGACCAGGATGAGATTTTTACTAGAAAAGAAATTGTTAACGTTCCTATAATTGGAAAAGTAACAGCAGGTCAACCTATTTTAGCTGTAGAAAATATTGAAGATACTTTCCCAGTACCAGTAGATTTTGTTGATAACAATTCTGCTTTTATGTTGAGTGTAAGTGGGAAAAGTATGATTGAAGCAGGTATTTTGGATGGAGATTACGTATTAGTTAAACAACAAAATATTGCATCAAATGGAGATATTGTTGTAGCACTTTTAGAGGATGAAGCTACTGTTAAGACTTTTTACAAAGAGAAAGATCATATAAGATTGCAGCCACAAAATAGCTCTATGGAACCAATCATATCTAAAGATGTTAAGATATTGGGTAAAGTCATTGGTGTATTTAGAAGGCTAAATTAAAGCTGACCATGAGGTCAGCTTATTTTATGAGAAGATTTTTAATTGAGTTTTACTATAACTTCACAAGATTGTTTATATATAAATTATTCAAGCTCTTAATTATTCCAAGCTTACAGTGTTCATATGTAAGTCCTCCCTGAAAATATGCTATGTAAGGCTCTCTTATTGGTGCATCTGCACTTAGTTCAATAGATGATCCTTGAACAAAAGCCCCAGCAGCCATGATTACTTTATCTTCATATCCAGGCATATCCCAAGATTCAGGCAATACATAAGAATCAACAGGGGATGCACTTTGAATGCCTTGGCAGAATTTAATTAAGCTTTCTTTACAATTAAACTCAACACCTTGAATAATATCACTTCTGATATCATCTATCTCAGGAATGATTTTGTAACCTAATTCCTTATATACTATAGCAGTTAATAATGCACCTTTCAATGACTCTGCAACTATATGTGGAGCTAAAAACAATCCTTGCATAGTATTTCTCGTAGTCCCAAAGGTTAATCCACATTCTTTTCCTATACCTGGAGCAGTACTACGATTTGCAACTAACTCTATCAAATCTTTTTTGCCGGCAATATAGCCTCCTGTTAAAGCTAACCCACCACCTGGGTTTTTGATTAACGAACCAGCAATAATATCCACTCCTACATCAGTTGGTTCAATTTTATCAATAAATTCACCATAGCAATTATCAACCATGATAATAATATTTTTATCATACTTCTTAATTGCATTTACTGCATTTTCAATGTCATCTATAGTAATTGCTTTTCTATCACTGTATCCTGTGGACCTTTGAATTAGTATTAGTTTTGTCTTGTTTGATATGTTTTGAAGTACGTTATTAATATCAATGTTCCCGTTTTCATCAAGAGGAATTTCGTTATATAAAATACCATAATCCAAAAGCGTACCTTTTGCATCTCCTTTAGTGCCTATTACCTTTTGAAGAGTATCATATGGACTCCCTGTTATTGACAAAAGTTCTTCTCCTGGTCGTAGAATACCTGATAAAGTCAATGTAATTGCATGTGTACCAGACACTATCGTAGGTCTTACTAATGCATCCTCTGTATTAAAAACATACGAATATATTTCTTCAGCTTTTTCTCTTCCAACATCATCATATCCATAACCAGTTGTCCAATAAAAGTGAGTAGCATTTAGTCTTGCTTTTTGCATTGCATTAATTATTTTATATTGATTGTATTCTTTTATCTTATCAATTTCACAAAACTTTTCTTTAATTTTTGCTTCCTTGTCTAATATAAAATTAATAACCTCTGTTTTTACATCGAATTGGTTACATAATATATTTATGGTATCTTTATTCATGTTAATCCACCTTTTCTAATTATTCATCTTTTGTATTTTATCATATTAAAATTTAATCTTCAATTTTATTATCACATATTGGACATTTTCCTATCTTAAGCATTTGTTTTCTAATATCTATGGGTGCAAAGTTTCGTCCTTCTTTAAAACCATTTTTGTAACCAATCCTTCGACCTGAGCTAAACCCAATCAAAAAAAATAATAAGAAAAAAATTATATAAGAGATTATATCCATTTCTCTTCCTCCACATTCAAACGTGATTCAATATATTGAAACAATGAAAAAACTAAAAGACAAACAAATGCTTTTTTAAAGTCTAGTTTAATTAATATAAGTATTAAAATCATGCTAGTTGTGATAATCTCAACTTTACCAAACTTTATCGCTAGGTTATTATTATTATAAAATCTATCTTTTTTAATATCAATTATGTCATCAATCAGCTGAACTAGAAGAATTATTAATAACGATGTAATAATTTCTAAGAATCCAAGAAAAAGTATAGAGAAGATTAAAACAACTAATGCTTCTTCATAACCTTTGAGTTTGAAAGAAAGCTTTCTATGTATGTCATTTAGCATTCCTATAACGTAAGCACATACAACTAGAGAAATTGTAATTTGGGCATTCAATAAACATGAAAATGAGAAAAATATTAAGCTGTAAGGTAATATACCCTTTCCCATTTTATTAATGATTGGTGTAAGAAAGGAATTATCATTGTCTAAGTAATCATCTAATAATTTAATTATTATTGCACTTAATATTATTGACAAAATCATTTTTATTTCATATAGATCTAATAACAAATGCTTTCACCTCATCAAGACCTGTCTTATATAAGGCTGACATTGGTAGTATATATACTTCTTCATAGTCTTTTTTTAATTTATTTAAACCAATTTTTGCTTTATCTAAATCAATCTTGTTGGCAAGCAATATATAACCTCTTCTACTAATACCATATTCTATAATTTGTCTATCAATTTGACTTAAAAGGATACCTTGAGTTAATAATGAAACATCAATGATATGTATGATAATATCGCAGGTATGCAGTCTCTCTAAAGTCTGTATTATTCCACTTCTTATTGATATGTCAGGATGTATACCATCAATTAGACCGCTTGTATCCATAATTTTTATTTCTTTTTTTCCTTTATATACTGGTATACTGATATCTATTGATTGAATACATTGAGTTTTATATTTTGAACTAGATGAAAGATACTCACGAGCCGCTTCAATAGACATTTCTCTGTTTAATTTTTTGCCATCAGGGAATTCTTGAATTATGTAAATTTTTTCTAGACCTAAAAACTCTGCAAAGTTAATCATAAAAAGAGTTTTCCCTACATTTGATTTTCCAATAATTATAGATTTTTTCAATAATTATCATTCCCTTCAATATCTTCGGCTTTTATATCTAGTAGATCTTTCTTCGAAATATAACTCTGTTTCTTAAGTCTAAGGGCTTGTTTTCTAAATGATTTTTCTATTATATTTCTTACTAGTCTTGCATTTCCACTATTATAAGAATCGTTGTAGGTTGTTAATAATTGCTTCAGTTTCATTATTGCATTATTAGTGAGCTTATATTGTCTTTGTTTAGCCATTATATTAGCAATTTCAATTAATTCGTTAGTAGTATAATCCTTAAAATCTACATGTATTGGAAATCTTGATTTTAACCCTGGATTTGTTCTTAGAAAGACATCCATTTCGTACTCGTAGCCTGCTAAAATCATAATCAAATTGTCTTTATAGTCTTCCATAGATTTTACCAGGGCATCTATAGCCTCTTTTCCAAAATCCTTTTCTCCTCCTCTCGCAAGTGAATATGCTTCATCGATAAAAAGAATTCCTCCTATTGCTTTCTTTATTTGTTGTTTTACCTTTAGAGCAGTATGACCTATGTACTCACCTACTATGTCTGCTCTTTCTACCTCAATAATATGGCCTTTTTCTAATACTCCCATTTCACGAAAAAGCCTTCCGATTATTCTTGCAACTGTAGTTTTACCTGTTCCAGGATTACCTCTAAATATCATGTGTAGAACTATAGGTTCGGTTAGCATATTCTCATTTTTTCTTCTTTTTTGAATTTCTACAAAAGCGATTATTTCCTTTACTAATTCTTTTACATTTGCTAACCCAATTAAATCATTGAGCTCAATCAAAATACTTTTTATATTTTCACTGTTATCTTCTTGTCCTTTAAGAATTTTTTCTTTTGCCTTAGATGAAAAAAGCTGGTTAAAAGTTTCATTAAGGCTTACCTTTCCAAATTTATATAAATCTAATATATTATTACTCATAATAAATCACCTCTCACCTATATCACAAAAAGGCTACTATTATTATAATATGCTAGAAGAATTGTAAATTTGATTATTATACTAGATTATTTTAACTATCTTTAAGAATAATCATTATGAAACAATCCCAATCTAAAGATTCTTAGATTGGGATTGAATAAATGACATGTATTTATTTATTGTTCTTTAAAAGTATTTTTATTTAAAAAACTCACTTGCTTACTTGGACTTATCGTTGAAATTGCATGTTTATATATTAGCTGCTGCTTTCCTTCAGCGTCTAATACTATAGTATAGTTATCAAAACCTTTTACAAAGCCTTTAAGCTGATATCCATTAACTAGAAAAATGGTTATAGATATGTTTTCCTTTCTTACATTATTTAGAAACACATCCTGTAAGTTAATATTATTTTTCAAGTTTATCCCCTCCATAATTTTTATAAAATAATTAAATTAAACCTAAGCTTAATTTAGAATAACAAACAATATCTTTTACTATTTCATCTTTACTATCATATTCATCAACATTTATCCATTTAATTCTTTTGTCTCTTCTAAACCAAGTTAATTGTCTTTTAGCAAATCTTCGTGAATCTCTTTTTAAAATATCAATAGCTTCATTCAAATCATATTCACCATTTAAATATTTAATGATTTCTTTGTACCCTAATCCTTGCATAGAAGTTAAGCTTTCATCATAACCCTTGTTAAGTAGTTTTTTTACTTCATCAATCAAACCCTGCTCAAGCATAAGGTCAACTCTTAAAT
>DAOUQG010000256.1 GCA_030625765.1 Thermohalobacteraceae bacterium
CCAGTGAGAATATATATATGTATCAGTTTTTGATAAATGTAAAATTAGGATAAATTGTTCTATTTCAAAATAGTTATTTCAATTCTCCTATTCTTACTTCTTCCATCTTGAGTATCATTAGAAGCTATTGGCATATATTCACCCCATCCTGTAAAGGAAAATCTACTTGCATCAATCCCTTTCTTTTCAACAAAATATCTCACGACACTAATTGCTCTCCCTGCAGACAGCTCCCAATTTGATGGAAATCTTTCAGTATTTATATTTCTATTATCTGTAAAGCCTTCAACTCTAATCTTATTATCAATATCTTTTATCTTGTCAGATATTTTATCTAATATTATATATCCTTCATCAATTAAGTCTGCTTTTGCACTTTCAAATAGTACACTGTCTTTAAATCTTATTAGTAAGCCATCGTCATTTTGAATAAGATACACATCATCTAGAAGATCATTTTCTCGTAAGTATTCTATAAACTCTTCATTTGAAGAATTTACATCTTCTTCAATATTTTTAAGCTTAAATAATTCTTCTGCCAAAGTAATATTTTGTTTTTGAAGCTTCTCATTTTCCTTAGTTAAGCTTTCATAATCATTTTCAAGACTTTCTTTTTCAGACTCTAAAATATTAACCTTGCTATTGAGGTTTTGCTTTATTTCGTACAATATACTATTCTCGTTAGCTGATGTCACAAAAAATATTATAAAAAAGCATAATACTATTGTAACCATATCACTATATGTTAGAATCCAATTGCTAGAAATGTCAATTTCTTCATTCTTATAATTGTTAAAAAATCTCATATGCTTCTCATCCCTTCTGATGAGCTAAGGTCAGGATAACTTATTTTTTGATCATCCATAAGCATTGAATTCATCTTATCAAAAACATTTCTAGTCGAATCATTATTAGCAATTAAAACTATTCCTTCCATTATTATTCTGTACAACAGCATTTTTTTATCAATAAAATCTTTTACTCTACCCATAATTGGAACTGCAATAAAATTTGCAATTAATGCACCATATAAAGTACTAACTAAAGCTGTAGCCATATTTGATGCAATCATCTGAGGATCATTAATATGTCCTAAGAGCCCTACCATACCTACCAAGGTTCCAACAAGTCCAAAAGCAGGTGCCACTTGTGCTACCATTTTAAGAACATTATATGTTCTGTAAAGGTTAACTTCCTTAGCGTGGATTTCTTTACTTAAGACTGTTTCAATATCTTCTGATTTTTCATAATCACAGACCAATGTCATACCATTTTTTATAAATGAATCTTCTTCAGCATTTATATCTGACTGAAGCTTTATCCAACCAGTTCTCTTAATTTTAACAGCATATCTATATATTTTATATACAGCTACCTCATAATTAATATCATTCTTAAAGCTTTCTTTAATTAATTTAACAGTGGAAATCAACGTATCAATCGGATAACTAATAATAAGTGATAATAATATCCCTGCAATAATTAATTCAAAAGCTTTTAAGTTTACAAAATCACCCAAAGAAATACTCCCAATTATTGAATGCACTAATAGTAATAAAAGAACTGTGACAACAATTATACGATATTTCACTATTTCTCCCCTCCACTTTAATCTCTCATTAAATTGTATCACATATAAAGGACAAATCATATCAATTAATATTTTTTCTATTTGATACATCAAATCACTTTTATAGTATTAATTTATAGCTTTCAGAATATCTATATTTATATATGATTAAGGGATTACAATATGAGGTGATACTTTGAAAAGAACAGGTTTTTTGTATGGAACTCTTATATTAGCAATTGTAAATTTTATCGTTAGGACATTAGGATTTAGTTACAAAATTATACTGTCAAAAACAATTGGTGCAGAAGGAATTGGTCTATATCAAATGGTTTTTCCAGTACTAATGGTATTTGTCACAATAACTACAGCTGGAATTCCTATCGCAGTTTCAAGGCTTGTAGCAAAGCAAAATTCCACCAATAATAGATGTGGAATAAATAAAATTTTCAGAGTCGCAGTTTTATTAACTGTATCTATCTCATTGTTTTTAAGTTTTATAATTATTTTATTTAGCAAATATATAAGCTATACAATATTAAAAAATGAAAAGCTATATCCATCTATACTTTTTCTAGCTCCAGCTATACTTTTAATTTCTACTGCATCTGTAATCAGGGGATATTTTTATGGTTTGAAAAAAATTAATCCTGCTGGGAGCTCTCAAATAATAGAGCAAATTACAAGAATAGCTTTTGTTTTATTTACCATTTACTTTTTCTATCCAGTATCCTCTAAACTTGGAGCATTTATAGCTGTATGTGGAGTAAGTGTAGGAGAATTTTTTGGACTGATTTGGTTATTAATAAATTATAAAATGACCAAAATGAAAAACTATACAAGTTCTACAATAAAAATTAGTTCGATGAAAATTCTATATAATCTCTCTTTAATTGCTGCTCCAATTACTATTTCAAGAATTATCAATGTAGTTCTTCAAATGATAAATGCAATTTTAATTCCTCAAAGACTCATTGTTGCAGGATTTTCAAAGTCA
Organism: Thermohalobacteraceae bacterium; assembly: GCA_030625765.1. GTDB lineage: Bacteria > Bacillota > Clostridia > Tissierellales > VENL01 > DAOUQG01. Next base: position 2,568 of record DAOUQG010000256.1, read on the forward strand.
GAAGCTATTGCATCTTTTGGAAGAATTACAGGAATGACCTTACCAATAATTTTTCTTCCTTTCATAGTAACTTCTGCTTTAGTAATTAACATAATTCCTAACCTCTCAGAGCATGTTACATTGAAAAAATTCAGATTAATTAAAGAAAATATTTCTCTATGTATTAGAATAACTCTTTTTGTATCCATACCATTAACATTAATCTTTGTTTTTTTCTCCAATAATATTGCTATGTTTTTTTATGGAGATGCAACAATAGGAAAATATATTGGTATAATGGGATATGCAACAATTTTTCTCTCTTTACAGCATACTATGTCTGGAATTTTACATGGTCTTGGTAAGGAGGTTGCTGCTACAATAAATTATGCT
>DAOUQG010000093.1 GCA_030625765.1 Thermohalobacteraceae bacterium
GATGAATATCCTGCTGCTCATTATTGGAAGGAAAATGTAAAAAATCTACTTCGTAGTTTTTATTTCAGATATAAGTTTAAAAAAGGTAAAAAAACAGTTCTTGATGCATTAGAGGAAGTTATACAAAATATTAATAAAAGACTTTTTCAATAGATTGGCTTAATATAGATAAAAAATGAACCGGTTTAACGGTTCATTTTTTTGTACACTTTATTAATCAACTAAAACTGATATAATTAAATCACAAAACTAACTGAATCTTAATTTATCCTACTACTTATGGAGTTTAAATAGTGAAAATTAGTTTAAAAATGAAACAATAAATGATATAGGATATCACATATTGAGAAATAAAATCTAGAGTATTTAAAAGTTGAATAAGTAAATTAGTAAAGTCTAGCCCTTTTTACTTGGATCATCACAAGAAGTTCTAAATCATAGTAGTTTAAAACTATCCTTTTCAAAAATGACATTTCCTAATCAGTTGACGAGGATTATTTTATTGGAGCAAATTTATAGAGAATTTAGGATAAGTAGGGGTGAACCGTACCATAAGTAACGGTGGTTTTTGATAAAGGCTTTCTTAAACTGCCCATGGGTGTTGGGGTAGCCACTGGTGTAATATTTGAGTATCCTCATTTTTATTGGCAATAAAGGGAAATAGTTTTTTTATTTTGTAAGTCTTCATATTATAATATAAAATAAAGCTATATAAAAATATATTATGAGTTTAAAGGAGAAATAAGAATTAGATAAATTTGTTTATATTGTTTTTGGTGATTCGGCAGCAGAAATATTAAAATATTTTTTTGCAAATAATTAAAATGAACTTAAGGGTGAAATAATAAATTTTAGAGAAGATTATTCAATTGGACCAATATATGAAATCTATACTGAAATGTGACTTAGAAAAAGGATAGAATGGCTTGAAAAAATACTAAAAGAGGTTTCAGCATATGATTATTTTGAAGATGTTGATAAAGAATTCATTGATATATATGAAAATATAAAAAATATTCATACAGATTCAAAAATTGTAATATGGTACTGAGAAAATACTGCTGTCAAGTAGGACTTAGATATATAAATGCACTATTAATAAATAAAGAATTATATTAGGTGAATGTTTCTGAATCATATATAGGGGATTATAATAACATAAGGATAAATCAAGATTTCTTGCTGAGTGTGTTCCTGAAAAAATACATTATCTCATTTTAACAATGAAAAAATAGAAAAAGAAAAATGTTATCGGTTAATAAATGATTGGGAGATTCTTAGGATATATAAAGAAAATTTGAGAATTTTAAAGGATAATAAAATAATTGGAGTATATGAAAATTATTATGATGATAATAATATATTTTTTTTAACTTGGTTTAAGGAAGGTAGAGAATTATGTTAGTTATAAAGCCCCTGAGGGAAAAGGGTACATATAGCTACATAAAAAATATGAGATATAAAGTTGTTTATATGAATATTGAAAGAGATAAGTGACAAAATGGCAAGTGCATTATCTTAGATAAGGAATCTATTAATTATATAATATATTTTTAATTTCAATATTTGGAGGGTCTATCTATGAATAATACAAATCTATTGTATCCAATTAGTATTAGTAATTTATTCCCTGAAGCAACAGTTAAGGATTGGATGAATAAAGGAAAGGAAATTATATTTAAAAGAGGAGATGCTATAATCAAACCCCAAAGCTTATCTAATTATATCTATCTTATTAAGGAAGGAAATGCCAATATGTTTCATATGCATGAAGATGGCAAGGAGTGTGTTGTAGGTATTCTATCTAGAGGTGATTTTATTCATATGCTTGACATATTTACTGAAAAAAATAGTGAGGTTTTAGCAAAAGCCTTGACAGACGTTAAAATATTAGCTATTCATAAGGATCAAATCAGAAAGGTAGTTAAAGAAGATTCTAAACTTTCTATGGAGCTTTTAAGTCATTTTTCATTAAGGCTTCAAGAGATGATAGAAATACTTAGTCAAATTGCTTATGGAAAGGTAGAGGAAAGGCTTTTATTTTTATTCAAAAGGCTTGCTGATAGAAATAAGGAACAAGAAGGCTGGCTTCCAATTCCTATATCTATCACACATAAAGATATGGCTGGAATGGTGGCATCAACTAGAGAAACGGTGACACTTTTAATAAATAAACTTATACAAAAAGGATTAATACGACAATATAATAATAGGATATGGATTAAAACTGAATAAGAAATTAGCTAATGTAATCCTTCTTACATACAAGTCAAGAAGTGCTTGATAATATATGATTATACATTTAATATCTAAGGAGGATATAAATATGAACAATATTAATTTTAAAACAGTAGAGCAAACAATGAAAGCAATGAAGGAAGATCCAAAGTTAGCAATGAAAAAATGGGTTGCCAATGTAGCTTGGAAGGATGGCGTTCAAAATAAGCTTACAATAAGAGATTTTAATCCAATAATGGTTGATGAGCCACAACCATTAGGAGGAACTGATATTGCACCAAATCCAGTAGAATATCTTGTTGGGGCTGCAGCTGGTTGTTTTGCAATAACATTTGAAGTCATGGCGAGTCAAAAGGGTATAGAGCTTGAGGCAGTAGATGTGAACATGGAGGCAGATTTAAATGCAGCTGTATTTTTGGGATTAGAAGATGGAGATGGAGGTATTCTTGATCCTAAATTAAAACTCAATGCAAAAACTTCAGCTTCCAAAACAGAAATAAAGGAAATTGCTGAGATTGCTCTTTTGAAGTCACCAGTGTTGCTTAGCTTAAAGACAAAGATAGAGTTAACGGTAGAATAATTTAGAATCCAAGGACTTAATACTCCTATGATTCAAAATTAAATTGAGGACACAGTTAATTTTTATAAACTTAGTTAGAGAGATTTTTTAATAGTCCATTTAATGAAGAAATTATATATATATTATAATAAATGATTTTGAGGAAATATTAATAAGGTAGTTTCAATAAAAAGAGTGTATAAGGGTGATTAAATAACTTTCTTATTTAGAGTAATTTAGTTCACCCTTAATTCAATTTTACAAGGTTTTCAGTATGTATGGATATAATAAATTCTATGGTTATCGATCAAAGGGATTTTACAAAGTCTTTAAATTGATTTTTCAACGGTGGGAGGGGGATATACTTCTCTATGAATTTCAAAAATAAGAAGTCTGATGGGTAAAATAGATTATTATATAGAACAAAATTAAGACATATATGATTAAGCTAGATATTTTATTAACCGCCGATAGTATAGTTACGGTGAACCGTACCAAAATAAGTGCAGTTTTGTGCATGGAATGAAATAGAGGAGTATAGTTAGGATACTTGGGGGAGATGGTAACATATGCAAAAAAATAAAACACGTAATGAATTAAGAAACTGTGTCATAAAATCGTTTTCAAAAGAAGCTGAGATAAACTCAATATATTTCTTCGGTAAAGAGGTTGATAATAAATCAGATGAGTACTCCGATATTGATATGATTATATGTTCGAACGATTTGGCAAAAACACAGTCAAAATATTTGAAAATACTCAATGACATTTCACCAATTATCGGTTCATATCTTCTTAATAGTACAGAAAATGATTTTTCTCAAATGGTGATGTTAAATGATTTTTCACCGTACCAAAAAATAGATTTCTCTATTACTGATAGTATTGAGACTAAAATATCAGCTGGTTTTGGTCCCTTTATCTCTATCTACAAAGACAATTCACTTACTACTAAAGACAATTCAAAACTAGACATAATCAAACAAGATAGTGTAAAAAATCAACTTGATAATTTTCTGTTTACTGTACCTCGATTCACAAAATGTCTTTTTAGAAAAGATTATGATATGTATAGACGATGGAAGCACATAAGTGATTATACTATGGTATTACTGTACGAAAAGTATTTTGGCTGGGAAGAAAAAACTTCAAAAAAGAAAGTGCACGTAAAAGAATTATCTAAATTGAATAAAGTAATGAGCAATGATGAAAATAAAATATTAAATAAAATCTTTCCCTCTTCTGGTATTGTGAATATCGCAGAAAGTTATAAATTATGCATAGTATTATTAATAACTTTGTGTAAACAAAAAGCTGATTACTTTAAAGTTGAGCTAAACGAAGATTTTATTCTGCACATAGAAAGATTTCTACATTCAGAAATAACTCGGTATATTAAAACTATATAATGAAAAGCTTACATTGTTTAGCAGAACCGTTGGTAAATGTGATATATAAAATCGCAGTTTGGTGATGTAGGGGTGAACCGTATCATAAATATCGGCGGCTTTTATTTTTATATAACATCTTGACTTAAAGTATACTTTAAGTGCTAAGATATATATATAGAATTACCATATAGGAGTTGGGGGAGATTTGTATTGAAAATAAGTGATGTTTGTAAAGAAACTGGGTTTTCAAGTTCTACACTAAGATTTTATGAAAAACAGGGTCTTATACGGGGAATAAAAAAAGATAAACGGGGTATAAGGAACTTTTCAAAAGATGATATCAAATGGATTAAATTCCTAGCATCTATGAAAAATGCAAGACTTTCTTTAAGTGAAATGATGTCATATGCAGAACTCTACTATAGTAAAAATGAAAGTTATGCTGATAGATTGGCAGTAACTATACAGTGTAGAGAAAAATTAATGGTTGAATTGAATCAACTTAAAGAAGGAATTAAATTTCTTGATTATAAAATCGAGTACTATAAAGAGAAAATTCAATGTAAAAGTAAAAAGAGGGGTTAATCATTGATAAAAAGAAGGGTATGATTAGATAATGAATAATGAAAGAGTAAATAATATTGTTCAAATAGATAAAGATATTGCAAATAAACTCATTAGAGCATATAAACCAGAGTATTCAGTAGAAGAAATTGAAAGGTTTACTGGGGGTAAAAGTACCTCTAATTATAAATTAAAAATAGAAGGGTTGGATTTAGAGTTAGTATTAAAGATATATCCACGAAATAATGATGTATGTGAAAAAGAGTTTGCTATATTCAATAAGGTAAGAGAGTATGTACCTGTTTCTCATATATACTATGTGAATACTGAAAAAACAATTATTGATAAAAATTATTGTATTATGGAGTATTTAGATGGTACCACATTAGATGAGTATATTGAGAAAGGTAATAGATTTTCTGAGGAGTTAGCAGAAGAAATAGGGGAAAAGTTAGCTTTAATACATCAAACTGAATATGATATGGAAGGGTTACTTGATAATAAACTTAATTTAACAGAAGGACTTCCTCAAATATTAACTTGGTATGAGTATTTTCTTAATGGTAAAGCAGGAAAAAGGTTAGAAATGTCAACCATAAATAAGATTAATAAATTTTTAGAGAATAATAATAAACTTTTGTTGCAGATGACAAATAGATCAGTATTAGCACATGGAGATTTCAGACCTGCAAATCTAATGATTAAGGAAGATAAGCTAATTGGAATACTTGATTGGGAGTTTTCATTATCAGTTCCTTGTTATTTTGATATTGGACAATTTTTACGTGTGGAGAAATATGTGTCTAATGAAGTAAAAAGTAGTTTTATAAAAGGCTATAATAATATTGCTAAGTATCCAGTTACAGAGCTATGGTACAAACTAGCTAAATTAATGGATTTGGCAAACTTACTATCTTTACTAGATTCAGAAGAAGACAAACCTAATTTACATTCAAGTATGAAAAAATTAATAGACGACTCATTGAAATATCTAATAAATGCTTAAGGTATATGATAATTCATGCAATATACATAGGGATAACTTAATTTTGGTTTAAAAGATAATTGCTAGACTAACATATTCTTGAAGGAGAAATAAAATATGAATCTTAGAAAATATGGGGAAAAACCTTACAAGATAGCTGTAGTTCATGGAGGACCAGGAGCTGCAGGGAGTGTAAAACTTATATGTGAAGAACTTTCTGAAATTTGTGGCGTATTAGAACCTCTTCAAACTGAAATGTCAGTTGATGGTCAACTTCATGAATTAAAAAAAATATTAGAAGAAAATACAGAGGAACCTATAATTTTAATAGGTCATTCTTGGGGTGCTATGCTAATTTACATGTTTGCGGCTAAGTATAATCCTTTAGTAAAAAAAATCATTCTTGTATCAAGTGGGTCTATTGAAGAAAAATACTATGAAGATTTATGTAACAATAGAGAAAGTAAACTAACGGTAGAGGAAAAAAATGAGCTTAACAGCTTGAGACAATTTTTTATCAATCCCAGTGGTCAAGAAATGAATAAAATCTTTGCAAGGTTTGGGGCATTAATGGAAAAACTTGATTCTTATGAACCGATGGAAATTGATAATGATGAGAGTCTTTATAGTTATGAAATATTTACAAAAGTTTGGTCAGAAGCTCATGCTTTGAGAAAAAGCGGTTTAATGTATGAGATGGGAAAAGACATTAAATGTGAAGTCGTTGCAATCCATGGAGATTATGACTCTCACCCATCTGTAGGTATTCAAGCCTCTTTAGAGAAAATAACTAGTAATTTAAAGTTTTATGAGCTTAAAAAATGCGGACATAGTCCTTGGACTGAAGTTCATGCTAGAGATGAGTTCTATAAAATATTGAAAGCTGAAATACTATAATAATCCAATTATACATTTTATTAAAAGAATCATGAAACTAAATACAGAACATAGAAGAATTGGGATAGTTAAAAATGAATTATTATATTAAAATATAATAAAAAATAGTCGATAGAATAGTTGAGGTGAACCGTACCATAAATAGCAGCGTTTTATTTTGAGGAGTAAAGAGTATCTAAAACTTACGTAACTCTTTACCTCAAAATAAACGTTATTTAAATTTAGTATCATTATTATGCCAAAGAGGTATTATCAAACACACAAAAATCGTTACATACCCCTTCTAAAGTTTTTTATGCTATAGCACATATTTCATCTGAATTATCATTCACCATATTTTTGATCCATTTAAATGACTTAAATCTTTTTATCATAAATAATACTTTTACAAGCTCTTCAATTGCAGTACATGCAACAACAAAATATACTGGTAAGTGAAGCACAAATGCAGCTATAAAAGCTAGAGGTATACCTATGCACCAAAGTGTAGTTCCTTGAAGTATAGAACCATAAGTAGCATCTCCGCCACCTCTAAGTATTCCAACTATCATAACCATATTATACACCTTAACAGTCATAATCATTGAAAATACATATAGTATATAAGTTGAAGCTAACTTAACTTCATCTGATACATTAAAAAAAGAAATTATAGGTTTTGCTAATATAAAAAGTATCATACCTAAAACTAAAGATATTATTATAGATAACTTGGCTATTTTATTAGATGACTCTATAGCTATATCTTCTCTATTGGCACCAATTTCATTTCCTATTATAACGACTGCAGCACAAGCAAGTCCATAAGCAATTATCATAAATAAGTTCATTATAGTTGAACATATTTGCATTGATGCAGTTGCACGTGTACCTATTCTTGCGTATATTGCAATGTATGTTACGTTGCCAAGTCCCCAACAGGCCTCATTTAAAACTATTGGCATGGTAACAGTTGATAATGTCTTAGTTAGGTTTTTAGATAATCCTCTTATATCACTTACTTTAATATTTAATACTTTGTCTTTAAAGTATACTGCAAATAATATCATACTACACTCGCATATTCTTGCAATAAGAGTCGCTATAGCAGCACCTTCAATTTTAAGTTCAGGCATTCCAAAATTCCCAAATATAAGAGCATAGTTTAAAATTCCATTTACAATAAGACCTAATAAACTTGCAAACATAGGTAATTTAGTATTCTCAACACTTCTAAGTGCAGAAACAAAAATAAAAGAGATACCTGTAAATATATAACTTATAACTGTTATTCTCATGTACTCACTACCTATAGCTACAACTGATGCATCCTTATTAAAGATTGCCATTATTTTTTCAGGTATCATAAAACCTACAAGTGCAAAGATTATTGATATAAGTAAACTTATAATTAAAGATTTACTTAAAACCTTTTTTATATTATCTCTATCATTTTTGCCCCAAAGCTGTGCAATTAATACTCCACAGCCACCAACTATACCTAATATTAATAAGGTAAATAAGAAGTAATATTGATTTGCAATACCTACAGACGCAAGCTCTATTTCTCCTACTTTACCTATCATCATGGTATCCAACATATTAAGTGATGATGCTATTAGGTTTTGTAAAACTATTGGTAAAGTTATTATAAATAAATTCTTATAAAACCTTTTATTATTCTTATACTCCTTGATTAAATTAAATGACATGTATAAACTCCTTTCATGAAAAGATTTTTATTAATTGGTAATATTTTCAATTTCAAAAAAAAGAACACCCGCTTTTAGTTTTTTTTGAAGTGGGTGTTCAACACTTTGATATTATAAAAATATCTATTATATTCAATTTTAATCAATATTTCTCTCTAAATTCATTTATAATCATAAGCAAAAAAATTCACTTTGTCAATAACAAAATTCAACTTATATAAAATACAATTATTGGGTCATAGCCGCCATATTCATATTAATCTAAACAAGTTCGCTCTGTATCTTTTCTATGTAAATATGATCATTGATAAAGCAAGTTTGATTATACAACTCCAAAAAGGTAAAAAATCTGTCTATTTTAATCTAATAAAAAAGATAGTATACTATAATAGAGTTAGGAGAAGGTGAGAAAAAGTGAAAAATAAACTATCAATTGGCGAATTTGCAGAATTAAGAAATATTACCACTGAAACATTAAGACACTATGATAGAATAGGGTTACTTAAGCCTATTGAAGTAGATCCTAAAACTGGATATAGATACTATTCTATTTTACAGTATGAAAAATTAGGAACCATTAAAGAGCTTCGACAACTAGGGATGAGTATTGATGAAATTAAGAAGTATTTTAATAATAGAAATTTAAAACAGTCTGTTAATATATTAAAAGATAAACATGATGAACTTAGAAAGAAAATAAAAGAATTACAACAATTAGAAGAAAGTATTAGTGAAAAAATAAAACACTTAGAAGATATATCTAAGGTATCAGATTTTGAAGGTATAGTTATTAAAGAAATCGAAGAAAGAGAAATAGTTACTTTTAATAAATCCATAAAAAATGAAATTGACTTAAGTTATGCATGCCTTGAATTAGAGAATGCATTAAAAGAAATATCACCTATACTTGCAAGTAATCGTTATGGAGCAATTATAAAACAAAAGGATATAGAGTTGAATAAGTATACAGAGTCAATTGTTATGTTTCTCTTCATCAAAGATAAAAAGAACATTAATGAAAATTATATTAAAAAGATTACTAAAGGGACGTACGCTTGCATGTACTATAAAGGAAGTATTTGGGATATAGAAGTTAATTTAAAAAACATGATTTTATATATTGAAAAAGAGGGATATAGAGTATGTGGTGATGTCCTTCAAATTGTTCAAATAGATATTAGTGTTACAGATAAAAGTGAAGAAGTATTATTTGAAATACAAATACCTATAAAAAAATATTGACCTTTGTGTAACACAAAGGTTTATAATGTACTCCATTAGAATAAAACATATTCGCCATATAGTTACTGCATGTTTTGTTATATTCTTATGGAGGTAAAGTGAATGAGCGAAAATATATTAGGAACAGAGAAAATATCTAAATTATTTATTAAATTTTCAATTCCAGCAATAATTTCTATGGTAATAGCAGGTGCACAAACTATAATAGATGGAATATTTTTAGGGAATTTTGTTGGGCAAAATGCACTGGCTAGTGTAAATATAGTACAACCATTCATGCAAGCTATAATAGGTTCTAGTATGATAATAAGTGTAGGTTCTCTAAGCTTCATAGGAAGAAGTTTGGGAGAAGGTAAAAAAGAAGAAGCTCAAAACATATTTAAAACAGCAGTTGTTTTTATTACAATAATATCTTTTGCAATAGTATTAGTCGGAAGGTTATTTAGTGAAGAAGTTGCAGTATTATTAGGTTCAAATGAAGTATTATTAGAAGGTGTATCAATATATGTGAGTACAATATCTATATTTGCACCACTAATGTCTTTAATGTTTTTATTTGGATTTACAAATAGAGTGGTAGGTAATCCAGAATCATATTTAAAGGGTATGGTTTTAAGTTTAATTATTAATTTTAGTT
>DAOUQG010000156.1 GCA_030625765.1 Thermohalobacteraceae bacterium
AAACACATTTACAAAAGGAGATAGATATTATATTCCTGAAGGAGTAAAACACTCTGGAAAGATATATGCAGGATACGCTGATATCACTTTTTTTAATCAGAAAGATAGATACTATTCAAAGGAAAAATAATGATATAAGCAATTATATTCAAATTTAATCAAGCCACTATAGAGTGGCTTATTATTTTATAAATCGACAGAGTAAAAAATATATTATTCTATATAGCATATTATTGTCACAAATTGCTCTGAAACGTTGAAATTTTACTATTTCCACGGGAATATTTCTTAAATATATTTAAACTTTAAGATTTTTCTGATATAATTACTTAGTATTAGGGAAAATAAGAAAATACAAGTAAACTAGGGAGGAATTACTTTGAAAGATAAATTAGATACTACTTCACCAGCTAAAAATCAGAAGAAGCAAAAAACTTACCTCATCCAAACATGGGGTTGTCAAATGAACGAACACGACTCAGAAAAAATAGCTGGCATGCTAGAAGAACTAGGATATGTTTATTCAGACAATGTACAAGAAGCTGACGTAATAATTTACAATACATGCTTAGTTAGGGAGAACGCAGAATTAAAGGTATACGGAAATCTAGGTGAATTGAAAGCACTTAAAAGAAGTAAACCTAGTTTGATAATTGCAGTTTGTGGATGTATGATGCAAAAAGAGGAAGTAAGGAATGTCATAAAACAAAAGTATAGATTTGTGGATTTGATATTTGGAACACACAATTATCACAAGCTTCCTGAGTTTATTGCTAATCGTAATCAGTCTTCACAAATGCTTATAGATGTATGGGAAGATGGTGATGAAATAATTGAAGGATTGCCAGCTCAAAGGAAGCATGGATTTAAAGCTTTTGTGAATATTATGCATGGATGTAATAATTTCTGCACTTATTGTATAGTGCCTTATACAAGAGGAAGAGAAAGAAGTAGAAAGCCAGAGAATATTATAAATGAAATTACACAGCTTGTAAAAGAAGGTTATAAAGAAGTTACTTTATTAGGACAAAATGTTAATTCATACGGGAAAACTCTTGATAAAAAAGTCAGCTTTGCTGAATTATTAAGAATGATAAATGATATTGAAGGTATCAAGAGAATAAGATTTATGACTTCTCATCCAAAGGATTTATCAGATGAGCTAATATATGCTATGAGAGATTGCGAAAATGTGTGCGAGCATTTTCATTTACCATTCCAAGCAGGTAGTAATAGGATATTGAAAATAATGAATAGAAAATATACAAAGGAACACTATCTAGATATTGTTGCAAAGCTTAAGAAACACATACCAAATATTGCTTTAACTACAGATATTATAGTTGGCTTTCCAGGAGAAACTGAGGAAGATTTTGAAGAAACTCTAGATGTTGTTAGAAAAGTTGGTTATGATTCTGCTTATACTTTCTTATATTCTATAAGAGAAGGCACACCAGCTGCAAAAATGGAAGATCAAGTTCCTGACGATGTCAAGCATAATAGATTCCAAAGACTCTTAGATATCTTACATCCTCTAAATTATGAGGCGAATAAAAGTTATAAAGATAAAATTGTTGAAGTATTAGTAGAAGATGTTAGTAAAAATAACGAAGCAGTTTTAAGTGGGAGAACAAGAACTAATAAACTTGTACACTTTGAAGGTGATAGAAAGCTTATAGGTGAATTAGTAAATGTTAAAATAACCACTCCAAAAACATGGACCTTAGATGGTTATATGGTAAGTGAAAAAAATTAATGATCTAATTAATGATCTAATAGAAGTATTAGATATATTATAATTAGAAATAATGTAAATAACGTGAAAGATATTATTTAAAAAAGTAGTTATAAAAATTTGTATTATTCTCGCTGTTCAGATATTCAGCACTTCAAAACATCTATAAAACGGCTAAGTAAATGACTTAGCCGTTTTATTACAGTTTTATTATGGTATAATAGTTATGTATATGTGAAAATTGGAGGGAAATGTTTTGGGTAAATTAACACCAATGATGCAACAATACTTCGATATTAAAAACAAATATAAAGACTCAATTTTATTTTTTAGGCTAGGTGACTTTTATGAAATGTTCTTTGATGATGCTTTATTAGCTTCAAGAGAGCTTGAAATTGCATTAACAGGAAGAGATTGTGGACAAGAAGAACGAGCTCCTATGTGTGGTGTTCCTCATCATTCCGCTAACTCATACATAGCGAAGCTGGTAAAAAAAGGGTATAATGTTGCGATTTGTGAACAGGTTGAAGAAGCATCCAAAGCAGTAGGTATAGTTAAAAGAGATGTAGTAAGAGTGATTACTCCTGGTACTATTACAGACTCAAAGGTTTTAGATGAGAAAAACAATAACTATTTATGCTGCATTTATATGAATGAAAACGGAATAGGCATTTCATATGTAGATATTTCTACTGGTGATTTGTATACTTCAGAAATAATGTGTAGTATAGATAAATCTAGAAATATAATAATTGATGAGTTAGCAAAAATTAACCCAACTGAAATTATTGTAAATAGCATTTTATTTGATAATAAACAATTACTTATTGAAATAGAAAAGAGGTTTGATATTACTATAAGTTGTTATAATGATTGGAGCTTTGATATTAAAATAGGTAAAGAAAAAATCAAAAACCAAATGTCTGTTATAACACTTGAAGGTTACGGGATTCAAGACAAAGAAAATGCGATTGCTGTAACTGGTGCTCTTATTGAATACTTAAATGAAACACAGAAAACAACTTTAGAGCATATCAACAACATAACCAATTACAATATTAATAGCTTTATGGTGTTAGACATTAATACTAGAAGAAACCTAGAGCTTACTGAAACTATGAGAGACAAAAGCAAAAAAGGTTCTTTATTATGGGTATTAGATAAAACTTCTACTGCAATGGGCGGAAGACTTTTAAGAAAATGGATTCAAGAACCTTTACTTGATGTAGAAAAAATAAATAATAGACTAGAATCAGTAGAATGCTTTGTAAATAACATTTTTCTAATGGATGACATTAAAAATTTACTAAAAAGCGTGTATGATATTGAAAGACTTATGGGAAGAATATCATATGGTAATTGTAATGCTAGAGATTTGATTTCTCTTAAAAACTCAATTTCGATTCTTCCAGATTTAAAATATTTACTAACTAGCCCTACTTATCCTGTATTGAATAAGATCGCTAATCAGCTTGACACTCTTGATGATATTCATAATCTAATCGAAGAGTCAATAATTGAAGAACCACCTCTTTCGATTAAAGATGGAGGAATAATAAAAAATGATTATAATAGTGCTCTGAATGAACTAAGAGAAGCATCTACAAAAGGTAAGGAATGGCTATCTAATCTCCAGCAGTCGGAAAGAGATAGAACTAGAATAAAGTCCTTAAAGGTTGGATTTAATAAGGTTTTTGGATATTATATCGATATTACTAGGTCAAATATCTCTCTTGTTCCTGATGACTATATACGCAAGCAAACACTAGCAAATTCTGAAAGATATATCACACCTGAACTAAAAGAAATGGAAGCGAAAATACTTGGCTCTGAAGAAAAAATGATGGCATTAGAGTATAACATATTCATAGAAGTTCGAGACATGATAAAGAAAGAGGTCAAAAGAATTCAGAAAACATCTAAAGTTATTTCAATGATAGACGTTATTAATTCACTTGCTCAGGTTGCGTATAAAAACAACTATTCAAAGCCTATTGTAAATAATGAAGGTTATATTAATATCATTAATGGTAGACATCCTGTAGTAGAAAAAATGCTTGATGATGAATTGTTTGTACCTAATGATACTTTTCTTGATAATAATGAAAATAGAATATCAATTATAACAGGTCCAAATATGGCTGGAAAGTCAACTTATATGAGACAAGTAGCTTTGATTACTCTAATGAGTCAAATCGGCAGCTTCATTCCAGCAGAGGAGGCATATATAGGAATAGTTGATAAAATATTTACTAGAGTAGGGGCGTCCGACAATTTAGCGCAAGGTCAAAGTACATTTATGGTAGAAATGAGTGAAGTAGCCAATATTTTAAACAATGGGTCTAAAAATAGTCTTATCATACTTGACGAAATTGGAAGAGGAACTAGTACATATGATGGATTGAGTATTGCTTGGTCAGTTGTTGAATATATAAGTAATCCATCAAAAATTGGTGCGAAGACTCTTTTTGCAACTCATTATCATGAATTAACTGAGTTAGAGGGTAAAATAGATGGAATTAAAAACTACAAAATACACGTTAAAGAAAAGGGAACAGATATTATCTTTTTACGAAAGATAAAAAGAGGTGGAGCCGATAAAAGCTATGGTATAGAAGTTGCAAGGTTAGCTGGAGTTCCTAATGAGGTAATTCATAGAGCAAAAAAAATATTAGAAGAATTAGAGAAACGAGATATAAATAAATCTAGTCAAGTAAAAGAAGATTGTACAAAGGATAATAATGAATTAAAAGTTAAAGAGTTAAGTTTGAATAAGTCAAAAAAACAGAATAGTAATAACTATCAACTAGATTTGTTTAGTGTTAAGGAGAGTAAAATTTTAGATACACTGAAGTCCATTGATATCATGAAAATCACTCCACTTGATGCTATAAATATTTTGTATGAGTTGGTAAATGAAAGCAAGAATGCTTAGGATTATGGGAGTGATATTATGAAGAACTTCATAAAGCTTTTAGATGAAAAAACTATCAATAAAATCGCAGCTGGAGAAGTAATTGAAAGACCAGCTTCTGTTGCTAAAGAACTAGTAGAAAATTCTATTGATGCTAAATCTACATCAATTGTAATTGAAATAATCTCAGGAGGAAAAGATCATATACGCGTTACTGATAACGGTACTGGAATAGAAGATGATGATATAGACGTTGCTTTTTTAAGGCATTCTACTAGTAAAATAAATAATATTAGAGATTTAGAAAATATAAACTCTCTTGGGTTTAGGGGAGAAGCTTTAGCAAGTATATCAGCTGTTTCTCATTTAGAAATTATCACTAAAACTAAGCAAAACACAAGTGGAACTCACGCTAAATTACAGGGTGGCCAAATAATTAGCAAGAAAGAAGTTGGCTGTCCTGATGGAACTACCATTATTGTTAAAAATCTTTTTTATAATGTTCCAGTAAGGAAAAAGTTTCTAAAAAGTGATAACACTGAGGCTGCTCAGATAAGCAATATTATATTTAATTTGGCACTTAGTAATCCCAGTATTTCTTTTAAATATATTAAAGATTATAAAATGATATTGAAAACTCCTGGAAATAATGATCTACATACAACTATTTATACTTTATTTGGAAAAGAGTACTCAAATTCATTGTTTAAAATTAGTTATAATGGTGATGATATTAAGATAAACGGTATGATATGTAATCCTTCTTTTACCAGAGGTAATAGAAAACATCAATATTTTTTTATTAATGGTAGATATATAAAAGATGATAAGCTCTCAAGAGTTGTTGAAGAAGCCTATAAATCACTCATACCAATTAACAGATTCCCTGTTTTTATACTGTTTATAAAAATGTACAACAATCAGGTTGATGTAAATGTTCATCCAACTAAAACAGAGGTTAGATTTAGTGAACCTGATAAATTATATTCAGTTGTAAAAGAATCTGTAAAAGAAGTTCTAAAAAGTCATAGTCTAATACCAGAAATAAGAGTAGGTAATGAGAAAAAAGAAAGTCAAGGTGAGCAGAAAAATTTCGTTGATATACTTAATAACAGTAATTATTTAAACAGTGACGACGTAGCTTTAACTGACGTAAATTCATCAAATAATTTAAACAAAAAAGGCTTTAAAACTATGGACATTAGCAACAAGTTTGATTCTTATGAACATGATATACAAGTTCTTATATACAATGAAGATGAAAAATTAGAAGATAAAAAAGAAAATGTAGTAGAACACAGGATCAAAGAAGATGTACCTTTAACAGAACGATATTTATCAACTGAAACAAAAAATCATAAAATACCTGAGCTAAATATTATTGGTCATCTATTTGATACATATATTCTAGCTCAAGATAAAAATGAAGAAGTGTTTTATATTGTTGACCAACATGCAGCTCATGAGAGAATTATGTACGAGAAGCTTAAAAATCAGTACGAATCAGAGGATATTATCATTCAAGAATTATTAGCACCAGAAATAATAACCCTTACAAATAGTGAGGTTGAGTTAATAAATGATAACATTTCTATTTTTGAAAAAATTGGTTTTTTAGTTGAAGATTTTGGGGTTAACTCTGTAATATTAAGAGGTGTTCCAACAATATTTGGCAACCCAGATTCTAGAGAATTATTTCACGATATTCTTGATAATTTAAGTTCAAACATAAATAGTAGCTATGATGTAAGAATTGAAAAAATTATGAAAATGGCATGTACAAGTGCTATCAAAGCAGGTTATAATATAAAGAGTATTGAAATAAATAAACTACTTATTGATTTAAGAAATGCAGATGAACCATATACATGTCCTCACGGTAGACCTATTATTGTTAAAATGACTAAATATGAACTAGAAAAAAAGTTTAAGCGTATATAAAGGGTGAACTAAATGAATAAGAAAATACCATTATTAGTATTGATTGGACCAACTGCTGTTGGGAAGACTTCTACTTCAATAAATGTTGCAAAAGAGCTTAATGCAGAGATTATATCTGCTGATTCAATGCAAATATATAAATATATGGATATTGGAACCGCAAAGGTTACAGAAGAAGAAGCTGAGGGTATTACCCATTATTTAATTGATGAAGTATTTCCAGATCAACAATTTTCAGTATCAGACTTCCAAAAAAAAGCTTCATATTACATTAATAAGATATATGAAAGCGGTAAGCTACCTATGGTTGTAGGAGGAACTGGTTTATATATCAATTCTTTAGTATATGATCTTGATTTTACTGGTGCAGTTTCTAACCAAGAATTAAGAGAAAGATTTCAGAAGGAAGCTAACGAATTCGGAAATGAATACATTCATAACGAATTAAAAAAAATAGATCCAGAGTCAGCATCTAGATTACATATAAATGATTCTAAACGAATTATTAGAGCTCTTGAGATATATCACGAAACTGGCAACCCTATGTCTAAATACTATAAAAACTTTAGGAAAGAAAATTCACAATATAATCTAGCTATGTTTGGTTTAAATATGGAAAGAAGTATATTATATGATAGAATTAATTTAAGAGTTGACCTTATGCTTGAGCAAGGTTTGATTGATGAAGTTAAAAAACTACTTAACAAGGGATATAATGAAAGCTTAACCTCTATGCAAGGATTAGGGTACAAAGAAATTGTTAAATATTTAAATGGTGAATATGATTTGAATGAAGCTATTGATATTTTAAAA
>DAOUQG010000207.1 GCA_030625765.1 Thermohalobacteraceae bacterium
CTCCAAGGAGGTTATTACTGCCCTTCAAGGGCAAAAGCATGATTTTAAGAACCATCTTAATGTTTTAGCTGGCATGCTTCAATTGGATAAAAAAGATAAAGCTTTAGATTATATTTTTGACATATCAGAAAGAGTTGAGGAAGTATTTTCAATTTCGAAGATTAGAAACATCGAAATAGCTGCTACCTTATTTAGAAAATGTGCTATAGCAGAAAATATAGGAATTCTTGTGGATTTAGATATTAGATCTGATTTACAGTATCTGAAAATAAACTCAGTGGAAGCATGTAAAATACTATTTAATTTAGTTGATAATGCAATTTATGAATTAGAACGGTGTAAAACAGAAGAATCTTACCTAATGATTGATATTTTTGAAGAAGAGGATGAATACGTGATTTCTATAGGAAACTCTTACCCGGTTCTATCACCAGATTTGTATGACAAGATTTTTGAAGGAGGTTTCACAACGAAAGGTAAGAGCTATGAGCGTGGATACGGGTTAAGTATTGTAAAGAGAATGGTTGAAAAGAATGATGGTACAATTAAAGTTGAAAGCTTTGAAGGAGTCGGAACAGTATTTACGGTACGGTTACCCATGAATGAAACAGAGCAAAGAGTTGATTTTACTTCAAACACAGATTTTACATCTCTAAAGGCTTAGTTATACAAATAGCATCTACTGATTTCGTAGATGTTTTTTTTATTTTGGTATGATATTATTTGAGTATGATATTATGAAAAGAGACATATTATATAGATTGTTAGGACTAATATTTGAGGTGGTGTTTATGGATAAAACTATTAAGCAGATATTGGAAATTGATAGGAGTGCTGTGAAAATAAAAAAAGAAGCAGAGAGAATAATTAAGCTTAAAGATAAAGAGCTTGAAGCAAGGTTACAATTAATAGATCAAGATAATCTACAGCGAGCTACAGAAAAAGGTAATAGGGAATATGAGAGAATAATCAATGAAGGAAAGAAAGAAGCAGAAGAAATAATAAAAAAGGTAGAACAAAAAATCGAAAAATTAGATGAAGTTTTTGATAAAAAGTTTGACACAATACAAAGTACAATTTTCGAGCAATTCTTTGCTGTTAAGAATCAAAAAATATAATAGATTATCTTTATAGCAAATAGATTCTAGGGGTGAATGAAGATGGTTGGTGTGAGAAGATTTGCAGCTGTAAATACAAAAATTAAGGCACTAAAAGGTAAAATGCTTAGTAACCAAGATTATATAGAGATGTTATCTAAAAAATCCGTTAAGGATGTTGCATATTATCTTAAATCAAATACCTCTTATAGAAGAATCTTAGACTCCAAAGATATTGATGATATACATCGCAGCGAATTCGAGCTTATATTGAAAAAAAACATAGTATTGCAATACGAAAAGCTACTACATTATTTTACTGGTGAATACAGAAAGCTTTTTAGAATTTTATTTATGAGATACGAGATTGAAGATTTGAAGCTATTTATTCGTGCTTTAGCACGAGGAGAGAATCCTAAGGTATTAGACGATTTGGTTCTATATTCTGGAATTTATAGTACAGTTAACTATAAGTTACTGGAAGATGCAAAAGATATAGAGACTTTTGTAAGAAGCTTAAAAGGTACGATTTACTATAATATTTTAGGACCTTATGAAAAAGAAGATAGTAGGAAACTCACCTTCTATATGGAAATGGTTTTAGATAGAAATTATTTTAAAGCTTTATACGAGCAGATTTTAAAACTAGAAAAACATGATAAAAAAATATTAAAAGAGCTTTTAGGAAAAAACATTGATTTACTAAATCTAGAATGGATATATAGAGGATTAAAATTTTATAGATTATCACCAGAAGAACTAATTAACTATACTTTAATTGGAGGATACTATCTTAAGTATGATGATGTTAAGAATCTTTGTTATACCAAGGACGAAAACCAGCTAATACTTAGAATGATAAATTCAAAGTATGGATTTTTATTTGATAATAAGGATACTCTAGACTTGTTTATGGAGAGAAGGATAGAAAGATATTTGTACTTCCAATTTTTAAGCTATTATAAAATTGGGAAAATGGATATAACTCAGTCAATTGCATACATACATCTTTTAGAGTACGAAATGAGGGATATCATATCAATTACTGAGGCAATAAGGTATGACTTGGATAAGGAGGAAGCGAAGAAATATCTTATTAGGAGAATAGAAGGAAGTGATTCTTAATGTCCATAGAAAAAATGGCAATGATGAACGTTGTAGGTTTAAAAGAATATGTAGAAGATATTTCGAGAGAAATAGTTTTGATGGGAAACGTTGATATTACCAATGCATTAAACGAGATTAGAGAAAGTCATTTTACATTAAGCTTAGCTGAAGAAAACGTTGATGAACTATTAGATATGACAATGATAAAACCTTTATGTGAAAATTTGGACGATGGCCATATCTTTGTAAAAATCAGAAGCTTAGAAGAGATATATGATGAAGAGTTTAAAGTAAATAAAAATCATATTAGTGAGTCTTATAATTTTTGTGATTGTCATGAAAGTATTGATGAGCTTTGTAATGAATTAATGGAACCCAATGAAAAAATAAAAGAAATAGAAGAAGAAATAGAGAAAATAGAAGAATTATACAAAAATTTTCAATATCTAAAGGATTTAGATGTTAAGTTAGAAAATCTCAAATCATTAGAATTTTTCACTTATACATTTGGAGTATTATCCAAGGAGAATATTAATAGATTAAAGAAAAACTATGAAAACATAACTGCAGTTGTGTTACATACAGGGAGTAGTGATACAGGGGAAGTATATTTAGTTATTTCACCTAAGGAATTAGAATCAGAAACTAGTAGAATATTGAGATCATTAAATTTTAATAGGATACAAATGCCTGATGAATTCGTTGGTACTCCAGCTGAAATCATACAAAAGCTTGAATCTAGAAAAGAGATAGTTAAACAAGAGCAAATAAAATTACAGCAGCAACTTCAAATCTTGAAAAATAATAATAGAGAAAAGGTTGAGGAATGCTATAGTAAATTGAAGCTACACGAAAAGATTAAAGAAGTAGAAGCTCAAATGGTTTCGAGTAATAATTTCTTTTATTTATCAGGGTGGGTACCAGAAAAAGATAAGGCAAGAATCAAAAAAAGGCTACAATCTTATGGTAATCTAATTGTTGATTTTAAGGACCAGAATGACATGGAGTATGATTTTCATCCACCAACAAAGCTAAGAAATAACATAATGTTTAAGCCATTCGAATACTTAGTTAAAATGTACGGCATACCATCTTATACAGAATTAGATCCAACAGCCTTTTTAGGTATTACTTATATGTTTTTGTTTGGAGCAATGTTTGGTGATGTAGGACAAGGATTTATATTACTTTTAGCCAGTATATTACTTAAGGGTAAGTCTGAGGTTTTTGGAGGCATTCTTAGTAGACTAGGATTTAGTTCTATGATATTTGGATTTTTATATGGTAGTGTGTTTGGGTTTGAGCATATAATCCATCCTCTGCTTTTAAATCCCTTTGAAGGAAGAAACACAGTTTTAATTGCTGCAGTAGTGATTGGAATAGTACTTTTAGTAATAAGTTATATATACAGCATAATAAATTTGGCGAAGCAAAAGAATTTAAAAGAAGGATTATTTGGTAGAAATGGGGTAACAGGATTAATATTTTTTATAATGCTTTTGCTCATAGCTGGTAAAGGTATAGGTATTGTAGAAATAATACCAACATCGATAATGATAATAATGATAATACCTTTAATCGGTTTTATGATTCTAAAGGAACCCTTATCAAATTTAATTTTAAATAAACGTCCCCTACACCATGAACCTCCTTCAAGCTATTATGTAGAAAGTAGCTTTGATTTTGTTGAAACTCTATTAAACATGTTAAGTGGAACAATATCATTTATAAGAGTTGGAGCTTTTGCCCTAACTCACGTGGGTTTATTTAAAGCATTTGAAACAATTGCTGAACTACTACATAATCCTATAGCAAGTGTAATTATTCTAGCCGCAGGAAATATTATTATTATCGGACTAGAGGGATTGATCGTGTTTATTCAAGGTTTAAGATTAGAATATTATGAGCTTTTTAGTAAATATTACAAAGGTGATGGTGTGGAGTTTAATTCAGTCACTTTGAATGATTAATTTAGGTAGAAGAGGAGGTATTACAATGACATTTATTATGATTACAACATCTATTATGGTTATTATAACAATTTCTACTGGATTGTTTTTACTCTATAAAGAGTACAAGACAACTAAAAGTAGGTTAAAGAAAATTCTAAAGTTTAATTTATTTGTGTTTATTCCATTATTGATTGGAGCCCTGGTATCTTTAGCTCCTAAGGTATCCTATGCTATATCCAATGGAATAGAACCTACTGACTCAACTGGGTTAGGATTTATAGCTGCAGCATTATCTACAGGATTAGCTACCATTGGAGCTGGATATGCTGTAGGAGCAGTAGGCGCATCAGCTCTTGGAGCAGTTTCTGAAGATCCTAAGATATTAGGAAAGACATTAATTTTTGTTGGGCTTGCAGAAGGTATTGCTATTTATGGATTGATTGTTTCAATACTAATCATAGGAAGGTTGTAGGTATCAAGCTATGAAATCCTTTTTAATAAGTGATAATAGAGACACTTTTTTGGGGCTAAAATTAGCAGGAATAAGAGGTGTAATAGTTCATGACAAGGATGAAATCCTTCTAGAGCTAGAAAAAGTTCTTAAGGATAAAGAGATTGGTATTATAATAATAACAGAATTAATTCTAGAGAAAATAAATGACAGAATAATGGAATTAAAAACAAAGCTTGAATATCCCTTGATAGTAGTTATACCAGATCGTCATGGGTTTAGACATGAAGGAGACTTTATAACTAGATACATCCGAGAATCAGTAGGTCTTAAGATATGAGGTGGGTATATGATAACTATTGAAGAAAAACTAAATATTTTTTCGAAGCTAGTTTTGGAAGGTGAGCGAAAGAAAGCACGTGAAAAGATAGAGAAAATCAAAAAAAACAATGATGAAATAGTTAAAATGCATCTAGATAAGTCTAGGAAAAAGGCAGAGGAACAGGTAAAAAAAGGAATACATGAAGCTAAT
>DAOUQG010000154.1 GCA_030625765.1 Thermohalobacteraceae bacterium
TTTTATCTTTTAGTATTTTCTTTAGTTCAAGCATTGGCTTTTTATAAAGCTCAGAAGAAAACATCTCCCTAGACCTGTCAACAAGGTTATGTGCTTCATCAATTAAAAATATGTAATCTCCGTTATTATCTGAGAAAAATCGTTTTAAATGAACCCTTGGGTCAAATGCATAATTATAATCACATATTACACAATCAGCCCACATTGCTAAATCGAGTGAATATTCAAAAGGACAAATTTTATGCTTCTTTGCATATCTTTCAACAATTTCTCTATCTATTAAATTTTCATTCTTTAATATATCCATGATAGCTGAATTAACTCTATCAAAATGACCTTTAGCATACTCACAGTATTCTGGATTGCAGTTTGATTCTTCCTTAAAACATATCTTATCTTTTGCAGTTAAAGTAATTGATTTCAATAATAAACTGCTTTTTATCATGTTTTTAATTGTGTCCTCTGCCACCTGTCTCGTTATCGTCTTTGCAGTTAAATAAAAAATCTTTGAGCTATATCCTTCGCCTATAGCTTTTATAGCAGGGAATATTGTAGATATCGTCTTTCCAATTCCAGTGGGTGCTTCTACAAAAAGTCTTTTTTCTTCTGTTATTGTTCTATATGCTGCAACTGCTAGTTTTCTTTGACCTTTTCTATATGTGCTAAATGGAAAATCTAGATTTTTTATAGATTCATTCCTCATAAGAGTCCAATCATGTGTAAAGCTAGCCCAAATAAGATATTTTTCAATTATTTCGAAAAAGAAGCTTTCTAATTCATCAAATGAAAATACCTTGATTATTCTTTTTATTTCATCTGTATCTAATTGATAATATGTAAGCTGTATGTTTATTTCAGCTAGCTCATTTTGCTTAGAATAGATATATCCATAAAATTTAGCTTGTGCCCAATGTAATAAGTTAAAGTTCTCGTCAATCAAGTCTAATGGCATTGTTGTACTTTTTATTTCGTCAACTATTGTCCTATCATCTTCAATTATTATTCCATCTGCTCTTCCTTCAATGATAAAATCAATGCCTTTATATTCAAAATTATGCTTTAAGTGAACCTCTACATTGTAGTTATCTGGACTTGATTTCTGAATTTTTTGATGAGCTTTCGTTCCTTCTGAAGCTCTATTTCTACCAGTAAACCTAGAATCTAGATTACCAGATCTAAGGACAAATTCAACTAAATTTCTAACAGATATTTTAGTTTCTTTTCTTTCATTTGAATTCATTTTTCATCAGCCTTTAGCAATTATTTACGTTTGATCAAATCTCTCACAAATCGAAAGTATGTTCTTAGTTTTATTATATATATAATATCATAACTATCATCTATTTATTAGATTGTAAGCAAATATTTATCAAAAAATAAAAAAACGCACTGATGCGTTTTTATGCATTTGAAAAACTAGCATATTTATGCTAGTTTTTTTTAATATAACATACCATATTTCTACCTGCATGCTTTGCCTTATATAGACCATCATCTGCATGTTTTATTAAGTCATTAATGTCTGTTACAGTATTAGGATATGTTGCTACTCCTATAGAGATAGTAATATTAATAACTGTATTGTCTGGCAATACAAAATCATACTTTTCTACTGTTTTTCGAATACGTTCTGCAATAATCATAGCTTGATCTATTGAACGATCTGGTAAAATAATTGAAAATTCTTCTCCACCTATACGGAAAATTTCATCATTAAATATACAAGAACCTCGCATAACAAATGCTAACTGTTTTAAAATGGCATCTCCAGCAGGATGTCCAAAATTATCGTTAATCTTCTTAAAATGATCAATATCTAAAATCAACATAGAAAGTTCTCTTTTGTTTCTTTTTGATTCCTCAATTAATTCATTCATTTTTGAATCAAATTGTCTTACGTTTTTTAATCCTGTTAAGAAATCTTGTTTTGATTCAATCTTCAGTTTTTCTATAAGCATATTTGAATCATGAATATAATTAATAAGGTGATAAGCAATAGTAGCACCTAAAACAGAAGCTATCATGTATTGTGAAATGATTACACCTAACTCACTGTTATCCTTTAATAATATACATAAGGCAATTATAACGCTAGTGACACTAGATATATTCATCAATACCCATTTTTTCCTTTTGTCAATTTTCATATTTACTATTATATTACTACATAATGTAATAGCTAATATACTTAAAATTATAATTTCATGAGAAGATTTTATACCAAAATAAAATATTCTAAAAGCAATTATTATTAGAGTTGTTATTATTGATGGAACTCCTCCACTCAAATAAGTTATCATAACTATTGCAATATATCTGAGATCAACTATTGTATTTGCTTCACTAATATTAATGCTATATAACATTAGCGCAATCCCCAGTAATCCTCCTCCAATTCCAGAGAGAAATCTACTTTTAAAAGAAGATGATAAAGATAATTGATTTTTTTTAAAAAATTGTCCTCCTAAGAAAATAAACGTTATCAAAATTGTGATATTAATAAATAAGTCTCGGAACATAACTATCCTCTCTTCTTATTTGGTGTTATTTTGTTGTATTAACCTTCTACTTAAAAAAAATATGGTTCTACATATAATAACATATTTCAACAAAAGTTAACAAAATCCTTCTGAGGCTTGTAACTTTTTTATAATGTGAACTAGTTTTCTAAGACAACAATTAGTAATAAAAAAGCTTTGATGTAATTTGATTACATCAAAGCTTAAAAATTAGCTTTTCATAGCTTTTATATATTTCCCAAAATATTCATCCCTTAATATTCCCATAACAATTTGATCCTGATATTTCCCATTCCTAAATAATCGTTGTCTGATTCTACCTTCTTCCACGAAGCCACTTTTCTTATAAGATTTTATTGCTCTTTCATTAAAACCAAACACATTTAGCTGTACTTTATTAACATTAATTTGGTTAAAAATAAAGTCAATTAAAACCTTCATTGCGTCAGTACCATATCCTTTTCCTCTATATTCCTCATGTCCTATGAAAATTCCAACAATAGCTACGCCATTTTTTAAATCTAAAGTATTAATCCCACATCCTCCAATGTATATTCCTTCTTCTAATGCTTCAATAGCAAAATTGTATGTATTTTTCATTTCTTTCTGACTTTCAAACCACTGTTTTTCCATCTCTAATGTTACTGGATATGGTACCCCAGTACTCAAATTTAAAATTACTTCTGGATCATTCATGTATTCATATGCTAGTTGAATGTCCTCCTCTTTATACCCTCTTAGCCTTACCTTTTCTCCTATCAACACATTAATCCCTCCTCGTATAGATAAATAAAAAAACTCCATGATAGATTCCTAATGGAACCTACCGCTAGAGTCTTTTTTACTCACGGTGTACTGCATAAAAGCAGCTACTTCGCTCGGACCAGACAGCAATCGCTCGGAACCCTAGAAGCACTTCCATAATATAACTTAAAAATATTTTTAACTATAATATCACCATAATTTGTATATATCAACACTTATTTAAATGATTGACTCCACATACACATATGATGATTCGTCAAATATAAAAATATGCTTTACAATCATGTGGATCTATAGTCGCATTGAGTTGAATATTTTCTTAATTGTCAAGCATCTTTACTTCTTTAATTGAATTATTCAATAACTTTGTACTTCAATATTTTAAAATAAAGCTTGATTCAAAACTAAACTTTGAATCAAGCCCCTAACTAAAGTTATTATATCATATATGCTTCTTTACCAATTTTCTTTACAGAATCATTATATACTTTAGGGAACTCCTTCAAATTTCTTATAGTCTCGAAAACCTTCTCCTTTCCAAATGCATCATGGATTACTCCCCATAACTCATTGCCAAAGGAATACAATCTACACTGCATTAACTTAGGAGGTTCATTCTTATCCTGTTCTGGTGTATGAAAATTCATCCAATATTGACCAATAAGATTTTGAACTCCTCCAGTATCTTTGATTTCTCTTGATCTAATCATATTAACTTGATTTTTAAATGTATTGAAGGTATCTTCAAAATCATTGTTTAGATATTCCCATGTATATTCATCTAATCCTATATTTTTCTGTTCATCATAAATTGATTTTGAAAGATTTCCTTCTGCATTATTGCAATATTTAACAGCTAATCCTTCTCCAGAAAAATATACGTAGAAAAGCTCCTCTGGAGATATCTTTTCAAAATCTAATACGTCGTCAAATATTCTATTCATTGCTATATGATGAATTTCATGAGCTAATGATGATTTGAAGCCTTCTAATGTGTTCATTTTTATCAATTGAATAACATCAAAATGGCTATTGTTTTCGTGAACCCAACCAAAGCTCATTCCAATACTAATTGTGAAAATGAAATTCAAGTCACCATATTCAAATCCTTTTGGCAACCCAAGTAATGCTTTTTTTGTTTGTTCAATAAACATTTCCTCTGTATAATCCTTAAGCTTCTCGCATTCCTTCTCATAAAGTTCAAGGTTTTCAAATAGATATGTATAATTTTGATAGTGTGCTTTGAAATCATCGTTAGTAATTTCATCATAGTTAAGCTTAAAAAAGTTTGAAAAGAAATCTATAAATTCTTCTTTTGACACTCTACCTTTATACCTTGCAAACTCTACCTGATAGTCTTCATGCTCTAATAATTTTTCCAATCTTTTGAGATCAAGCCTATCTTCTTTTAATTGCTTACATAACTCTAACATCTCATAAACAGTTTCGTACCTTACATTAATATTCATAATATCCCCCTTATCAAGACCCTCAATAATAAATTAGTAATCCCAACTCAATCCTCGTCTGATGTTTAATATTATATATTAATTTATTCGCTTTTTCAATTGCTTTTTTATTATTTTTAAATCAATATCAATGTATTTATTAATAATATTTATTTATTAATTAATTTTGTTTTGACAAATTAATAGAAATAATATATTCTATTATTAATCATTCTCTAATCATAATTTCACTTAAATGTAAAATTTTATTAGTATAAATTCATATAATGTGGGGGGTTGTATTATGAAAAAATCTAAGTATTTTTCAAACTGATCTTTGGAATGTAGTTATATTAACTATACTATTCCGTATACCCTTACTTTTAATATCCTTTTTACTAAAGAATATCCTAGAATATTTACAAAAATTACAGCTATCATACTAGCAAGTGCAGCTCCTGTAATACCATAAATAGGTATCAACGATATATTCAAAACTGCATTAATTAATGCTGCTAAAATTTTACCTACCATATTTATTTTTGATCTACCTGTCATACAAATTATATACCACACGCTTCCAACAGATGCATTTATAAGCTGTCCTATACCTCTATAAATCAAAACATATTGTCCTTCTATGAATTCAGGTCCATAATAGCTTAATATACTTTTTCTAAAAATAATTATTAATATGATTATTACACTTGAAATAGCAGCAAGTATTCTTGCTGATAGCTTGTACGTATCTCTAAGCTTGTCTAATTCACCATCATAATATAGCTTGGCTACTATGGGTGGAAATACTGTATTAAGCACAAGTAAGAAAAGTGAGGGAAATGTTGCAATTTTTGCTGCTACGTTATATATGGCAACTTCCCGTTTACCAATTATATTACCTATCATTAATACATCCATTTGACTCATTATAACCCACATCATTGATCCAACGATTAGAGGCAGCGAATAAGCTATTACTTCTTTACTGAAAACAAATTTCGTAAACATATTTCTTAGCTTAATAAAATATATCAATAAAGATACTCCAACTGATATATACGTAGCAATGATTATATTCAATAAATTAACTTCGAATAAAATAGAAAGTATCCAAGTTAAAATAATCTTGAGGACAAGTCCGAATGAAATATTTATAATAAAAAACTCTTTAATATTCTGTTTAGCCCTATACAAAGCAAAAAATAACTGCTCTGTGGACAAAAACCATATTAAAGGCAACATTACTCTAGCAGTGTTATCTTTGATAAAAATAAATAAAACTAAAATAGTAAATATACTAGCTAGAAAGTTAAATACAAATGATGATGTTACATATTTTTTGCCTTCTCTTGGTATAAAATAAAGCAAACCTGTATCTAATCCTAGTGTTGCAATAAAAATACTCATCATAACTATAGAATATGCATATGTATACCTTCCCAGTATTTCCGAACCATACAGCTGAGTCACAACAAATGGAAACAGTAAATTTAGAAGAAGAATAGCAATATTTCCTATAAATGATTCTAATAGCCTTTTTGAAAAGTTCGTAGTCATAGTATGTATTTACCACCTTTAATCAGAATACTCTCTCGTCGTTAATCATTTTTTGTATTCAATGTGCCTATCTTAATATAAGTTTCTTCTCCATTTGCCCATTTTTTCAAATTCATTAGTCTTTCTCCGTTGTCCCCATGCTCAGGGTCATTAAATGCATCCTGTAGTTTTTTACATGGTAATTCTGTGCAATGGCCACAATGCTGTAATTCTTTCTCAATGGCACATTTTGCTACTTTACATTCACCCCAAAACATTTGAGCTTGTGACTCTTGACAACCAGGACAATTTGTTTTCTCTCTCCACTCACAAACTCCACAATAAGCTCCACATATTCCAATCATTTTTTTATCCATATTAAATTCCTCCTTTTTTTAAATAACCTCTTAATTTGTTTTACAGCTCTTGTAATTTTAAATTTTACATTTTCAATTTTCATAAGCAATTCCCCTCGTCCTACTCAATACCTCTACCAAAATATAATAATACATTCATCTTATTAATACAATTAAATAACCTCAAAACTTTCTGATTTAAAATTGCTGTATAATCTTCCACTATGTGCTGTAAATTTAAGGACACAGTAATCTGGATCAGTAATACCTTTAGAATAATATATCTCATCTCCATCACGCCATATCTTTTCTTTTGATTGGCTGTCATGTAGAACTTCCATTGTACCTTTGAGCATTACTCCTCTAAATAATCTTTTGTCATAAAAATATATACAGGCTTTAGGATTCTCTATGTACTGTTTTACTCTCATAGATGAGGTATTAGTTGAAAAATAAATATATTTTATACCTTCTCTCATCCTTGGAGGTAGCATGGCTTTTGTGTTGGGGAAACCCTCATTATCGATAGAACTTATAATTGAACTACTCGCTTTATCTATTAAGTTTCCTACTGTTTTAACCGCATCTCTCACTCTTATCAACCCTTTCATATCAATTAATGTGGGACAATGTACCTGTCCCCTCGTCCCTTAAAGTCCTACCTTTAACAAAAAATATTTTTGACTATACTAGAATTTTAACATTTTTTACAAAAATAACAAAGTATGAAATATAGCTTTATTTTTATCTCTGATACTGTTATAAAAAATTACATCACGTTTCCGAACGTATGTTTGCTTTTTTATTCATATTATGGTAAAATTATTTTACAATTACCAATATAGGGGTGATTATGTGGAAATATTTGATAAGTTAAAAGTACTAGCTGATGCTGCTAAATA
>DAOUQG010000246.1 GCA_030625765.1 Thermohalobacteraceae bacterium
GCATATGTCATTAGCTTTGTAACAAGAATAGATATATCAATCGTGAGATAAATATATTTTTCTGCTTTAGTAATTGCGTTATCTGTATTACATAATTCAGCACTTGTCCATTCATTTAAAAAATCGATTTTCTCATATAAATTTTTAAAATCTTCAGTAAATTCTTTGCATGTAAATGATGTATACAAGCTATCTAAACTCCATCTCAAATTCATTTAGAATCCTCCTTTTTTAGTAAAAATTACCTATACTTCATATATTAACACTACCTTACTAAGAATTCAATAAATATGGAATTTGTTAATATTTTATATTTATTGTATATAAAAAAACTACGTCAAAAAAACTTAACAACTAATAATGTATTGGTCGATTTTTCGAAAATAATATTTATAATCTTCTTAATTAGAGATGAGAACTGACAGTCATCATCTAAGATATATTAAGACTACAATTATGCTTCTGGCTATGTTAAAATATGTGTAGTGACACAAAACACATTTAAGAAGGTTAAATCAATAAATTAGGAGGGTAACTATGGATTTTTATATTACTAGAATGAATGAGTTAAGAAAGAACATGAAGCAAAACGATATAGATGGGGTAATATTATTTCCTTCATCGAATCAATATTATATTACAGGATTTCGCACATCACCTGGAGAGAGATTGCTTGTAACTATTGTACCTTGTGAAGGAGAACCTTTTTTTATAGCACCAAAATTATATGAAAGTCAAATCAAGAACGAAACTTGGATAAAAGAGCTAGTGTTATGGGGTGATGATGATAACCCTTATGAGATGCTAAAAAATGAGCTTACTAAAAGAGGATTAGATAGTAGTAAATTCGCTGTTGATGATACTATGTGGGCCGCGCAGTTATTGTCAATTGCTAAATTACTTCCGAATTTAAACTTAGTTTCAATGGGTAATATCCTTAGTAATCTAAAGCTTATAAAATCTCAGGAAGAGATAGATATGATAAGAAGCTCTGGCAAAATTGTTGATGGAGTAGTGGAAGCGGTTAGAAAAAATATTAAAGCAGGAATGACCGAAATTGAGGTAGCAGCTTTTATGGAATATGAAATGAGGAAAAGAGGTTCAGAAGGACCTTCGTTTGAGATAATAGTAGGCTCAGGACCAAATTCAGCACTTCCGCATTACAGTGCAGGTGAGAGAAATCTACAGAATGGAGATTTTCTCGTACTAGATTTTGGTGCTACATATAAGGGATACTGTTCTGATACAACTAGAACTTTAGCTATAGGTGAGCCTAGTGCAAAGATGAAGCAGGTGTATAATATAGTAAAAGAGGCTCAGGAGATAGGAGTAAAGACTGTAAAGCCCGGTATTAAAGCTAGTGAAGTTGATGAAGCAGTGAGGAAGCATATTACAGATAATGGATATGGAGAATACTTTACTCATAGAACTGGACATGGTTTAGGATTAGAGGTTCATGAGGAACCATATATATCAGGTATAAGTGATACTATATTAGAGCCTGGTATGGTATTTAGTATTGAGCCAGGGATTTATATAGAGGGAGAATTTGGTGTAAGAATAGAGGATATTGTTGTGGTTACACAAGAAGGCTGTGAGAGAATGAATAATTCTTCTAGAGATCTTACTATAGTATAAAAGGAGTTGGTTCCTCTTGACTCAAAGCTATAAGAGTATTTGAGTTTATATGTATTAATAGCTGTTAATGAGGGAAAAATACTCTAAGCTATAGTTATCTTATTAACTATAGTGAAATTCAATAGTTCAAGAGGTGACTTGATGAAAAAAGCAATATTTTCAGATAGAGATGGGGTTATAAACGATAATACTAAACATGTTAATAAACCTGAGCATTTAATAATCTATGATGAAGCAAAGATTGGACTGAAAAAGTTATATGAAGCAGGTTATGAGATATTTGTAGTTACTAATCAAGGAGGAATTGAGCTTGGACATATGACACATGAGGAATTAAGAAAAATTCATAATAAAATGATCGATGAGTTTAAACCTTATTGTACAATAAAAGATATACGATATTGTCCAGATTTTAAAAGAAAGTCAGCTTGTAGAAAGCCACAGCCTGGAATGATATTGGATTTAGCTGAAAAATATAATATAGACTTAAAAGAAAGCTGGATGATAGGTGACATGGACACTGATGTTGAAGCAGGAAAAAGAGCAGGCTGTAAAACTGCAAAATTAGGGGAAATAAGTAAACTTGCTGATATCAACGGACACAATCTTAATGATATTGCAGATAAAATTTTAAATTAAACTAATATATAAACTGTTAAAAGCTATCATAATGATAGCTTTTAACAGTTTTGCTTTTTGTTAAGTCCATGTAATAAATAAAGGATAAAATACATATATGTTGAAATTAATATTAGTACTGAAATTTAAATTAAGGGGGATGAAAAGAATGAAATTAAGGGTTCTAGTTGATAACAACACTATATCTAGAATGCATGGAGAATGGGGACTAACCTTTTTTATTGAGGATACTAACAAAAAAATATTATTAGACGTTGGATCATCAAATTTATTTATTGAGAATGCTGATAAAATGAATATTGATCTATCAAAGTTAGACTATGTTGCAATTTCTCATGGACATCATGATCATACATGGGGGATTCAATATTTAGTTAGACTTTTTTTTACAAAAGCGATTCAAAAACAAGAAAGACCACATATTGTTGCTCATCCTCAAGCATTTAGTTCTAAAATAGGACAAAATGACACTAATACTTGGGAATTTGGTTCAATGATATCAGAATATGAATTATCAAGAAATTTTAATCTTAATCTATCTAAAGAACCAGTGTGGTTGACTGATAATTTAGTTTTTCTTGGTGAAATAAAAAGACAGAATGATTTTGAGAATAAAAAACCTATTGGTAAGATAATTGAAAATGATGTGTTAAAGGATGATTACGTGATAGATGATACTGCATTAGCGTATAAATCAGCCAAAGGAATAGTAGTAATAACAGGCTGTTCTCATTCTGGAATATGTAATATTATCGAACAAGCTAAAGAAGTTTGTGGGGATGATAGAATAATTGATGTTATAGGGGGGCTGCATTTACTTAACCCTTCAAAAGAACAATTAGAAGGAACCTTAAATTATATGGAACATATAAAGCCAAAAGTTTTACATCCATGTCACTGTACTGATTTGAAATCTAAAATAGCTTTAGCTCAAGTGGCAAAAGTTGAAGAAGTAGGGGTAGGATTAGAACTCGAATATGAATAGAACTATAAAGCCTGAAGAGCATAATATGTTCTTCAGGCTTTATCTATTCAAATATTATTCTGCATTCAACTCAATTATCCTTACTATAACCTGAACTGCTTTCTCCATAGCAAAGGTTGGTATGTATTCAAATTTTCCGTGGAAGTTATGTCCACCTGTAAATAGATTTGGACAAGGCAATCCCATATAAGATAG
>DAOUQG010000041.1 GCA_030625765.1 Thermohalobacteraceae bacterium
CTAGTTGTTACCTCAATACCAGGTAAAACGAGTATATCTTTCTGTTTTCCTAACTCATAGATTGCTTCAATATTAAGCATAGAATTATGGTCTGTAACAGAAATAACATCTAACCCTTTCAAATAACACATATTAATAATATTATTAGGAGTCATATCTTCATCGCCACATGGAGATAAAGCCGAATGAATGTGTAAATCTACTGCTAGTTTCATATTAGATTCCCAGTCTACTCAATCTTGAAGCAAGCTCATAAGCACTCAGTTTTGATCTAAAAATTGGTATTTTTACTTCATTAGCTTTTGCTATTGTTTCTTCATCTATCTCCATATTTTCAGCAACAATAATTGCAGTCATGTCTACTAACGTTGAAACTGCAATAATATTAACATGAGTTTGTATTGTTATCCATATGTCTTGTGGTTGTGCTTTCGATATAACTAGGCTTAGTAAGTCACATATATATACTCCTTTTACCTCATTGTCTTGATTCTCACTATCCAATCCTGCTATTATCTCTAAATCTATTTCTTTGATTATATTTAATAATTTCATTTACTTTCCCCCATCGCTAAAATCTTTATAGAAATTTTCTCTGAGCTTAAATATACAATCATATATTTTACCATGCCCTTGCACTATATCTTCTGCTAATGCATTACAAGTAGGCGATCCACAAGAACCACAATCTAAACCAGGTAAAATCTTTGCAATTTCCTTTATTCGCTCTATTTTTTCCATTGCCTTCCGTATGTTACTATCTAAAGTCATTATACTCTTAGGATATATTTTTTCAGTCCACCAAATACTCCCTTCATTGTATAAATCATCTATATATTCCTTACTGATTTTTTCCGAACTTCCTTTGTTTTGTGACAATTTCCTAATTCTACTTTTAGCAATAAAAGGATTTTCTACGTTTAATGGACCTCCTACACATCCTCCTATGCAAGCTAATCCTTCAAAAAAATCTACATTATTCAATTTACCTAATTCAATTTCCTCGAGTACTTTTATTACATTCTCTATTCCATCTACCGCTAGATAATTGTCCACTCCGATAGCATAGCTCTGTCCTCCTACTCTAGCCCATCCTATTCCTTCTGGTGAACCTTTTGAAAACTTTACGTCGTCTTTTGCTTGATTAGCTTTTTTAACAATATCTCCATATATACTTTCTATAGATATTGCTCCATCTAGGTATGATTCCTTAATACCAATTGGATTTACAATACTAGTTACCTTTGCAGGACATTGTGTAATAAAAAAAACTCCAACTTTATCTGAAGAAAGATTATTTCTTTTCATTATTTCATTTTTTGCTACTCTTGCAGCTATTTCCATAGGTGATTCAACTCTTGCTATATTATCAATTAATGATGGAAATCTAACTTGTATCAAGCGTAAAATAGCAGGGCAAAGCGAAGATATAATTGGACGTGGCAGTTTATCTTCCTTTAGCATATTTTTGAGAACCTCAGTTACAATATCAGCTGCTCGAGCTTCATCATAAATATAATCAAAGCCTAAATCCATTATAGCTTGAAAAACCTTGTCCATATTTGTATCAACACTAAATTGACCATATAATGACATTGGGAAAATAGCTATATTAAACTCAAAATCTTTCAGCATCTCTATGCTGCTTGTTATAGATTTCTGAGCATGATAAGGGCAAACCCTTATACATTCACCACAATCAATACATCTTTCTTCTATTATAATTGCTTTTTTATTTTTTACTCTAATAGCCTCAATAGGACATCTCTTCAAGCAATTTGTACAGCCATTGCATTTTTCCTCATCTAAAACCACTGAATGAAAATATTTATTCATATTAATCTCCTTCTAACTAATAAAGGTTTTCTAAACAGGTTTTGAATCTAATGAAATTCTCATAAAAACTTTTGTTCCCTTTCCTTTTTTAGAAACGATATCAAATTCATCAGAACATTTTTTCATATTTGGAAGCCCCATACCAGCTCCAAATCCTAATTCTCTAATTTTATTTGTAGCAGTTGAATAGCCTTCCTGCATTGCAAGCTTTACATCTTCTATTCCAGGCCCATTATCTACAGCAATAATTATAATTTCATTTGGATTAATAGTAACTTCGATTTTACCACCTAGTGAATGGATAGCTATATTCATTTCAGCCTCATATGTAGCTATCGCTACTCTCCTTGTAACACTTGATACTATTCCTAGTTGAGTTAATATTTTTTTTATTTTACTAGAAGCTTCACCAGCTCTTGAAAAATCATCTTTCATAACATTGAATTCAAGATTGATAGCATTACTTTTATTAGTCATCAACTACGTCTCCTTTAACATTAACACCTCTTAGTCCTTTTTCATATAGCTTACCACATGCAGTATATAAAATGTAATCAGTAGTCATTAAGGTAATATTTCTTTGTTCTGCCATTTCAACAATTTGTCTACTCGGTCTCTTCCCTCTAACAAAAACAATAGCGTAAACATCTATCATTTCTGCAGTTCTAATAACTTGAGGATTTGCAAGACCTGTAAGAAGTACTGTCTCTTCCTTTATAAAAGCTAGTACATCGCTCATCAAATCACATCCAAAAGCTGACTTTACTTCATTATTTAGATATTGTTCTCCAGTAACCACTTCTGCATTCA
This sequence comes from Thermohalobacteraceae bacterium, assembly GCA_030625765.1. Classification (GTDB taxonomy): domain Bacteria; phylum Bacillota; class Clostridia; order Tissierellales; family VENL01; genus DAOUQG01. Next base: position 2,647 of record DAOUQG010000041.1, read on the forward strand.
GTATTTCTTTTACGGTAGCTAATTTCAAGTTTATACCTCCCATCATAATTAACTTTGTGTGATTAATTTCATATATTCAAATAAAATATTATTATATTCTTCGTAAAATAGTTTAATAGATTGTTCATTTGTAGCTATTAGATTATTAGCTACTTCATCTCTCTTTGCAAGTTGATAATCAATGCTATTTAATAATTGTATTAAGGTTTCGCTTTTTAGATTTTTCTTGATTTCAATTATTTTATTTCTTATAACTGTGTTATTTTTACATATCAATTCTTTAACTGACGATGCATTACCATTATTCATATCATTTGACCACAATTCTGACTCAGTAGCAAAAAATTGATTCAAACTACTTACTATATCAATAATTTTATCCTTGTATTGTTGGTCTGATATAGAATACTCAATCATAGCACCTTTGATATCAAAATGCTTTATAAAAGCATCGCTATATGACTCTCTAATCTTCATTAGGTATCTATCAGCTTCTTCTCTTAAAAAAAATGATCCCGCAAATACTTTGAAGCTGTCATTTGCAATCATATAACTATTAATATCGTTTTCTCTTAATTCATTTACAAAACCTTGAGCATTTTCTTTACTGCTAAAGCTTCCCAGCTGAACATTATATAAATTCATCCCGCCTAGTCTCAAAGTCAACGTTTCATTACTTTCTTGAGGAGTATTCGTAGAAGCACTTCCGTCAGAAGTATCTTCCACATTTCTTTCATTTTGAACATCATTAATATTTACGCTTACTTCATTATCAGGGAAAAACCGAGGTACTATTATATATTTAAAAAGTCCTACTGTTATAAATATAGCTAATAAAGGTGCAACTATAATAAACATAAAATACATTATCCACTTACTCGCATCATTACTATCTCTCTTTCTCCTTGTTTGTCTCATATTATACATACCCCCTAAAAAACATTCAATATAAAATTTTTACCATAACGAATAAACAAGCGTTTTTACCCCTGTTCGTTATGGTAATATACTAAATAGAAAATAATAACATTCTAGCTGACATATTTACTAATTTTATTTCTTCCTTTTCTTTTTGAACCTGTATACATGGCCCTATCAGCATATGCAAGAAGAGTTGACCCAGAATCTGCTTGGCTTGGGAACTCTGAAACCCCTCCACTTATTGTGATATTAATAATCTGCCCGTCCATAGTCTCAAACTTTGTTTGCTCGACAACTTCTCTAATTCGATCTCCAATCTTATATGCAGTTGCCTCATTTGTATGAGGGAGAATTACAGTAAATTCTTCTCCTCCATACCTAGATACTATATCACTTTTTCTTACGTTATTCTTAATAATATCAGTAACTTGTTTCAAAACAATATCTCCAGTTTGATGACCATATGTGTCATTTACTTGCTTAAAATGATCAATATCTAAAATAATCAAGCTGGTTCTATTACATCCAGAACACTCAGCTTTAATACTATCATCACATTCTCCTGTAAGAGATTCTAAGACATCAAAGAAGTAGCTTTGATTATACAACCCAGTTAAAGAGTCTCTTATTGCTTTGTTTTTTGTGTCCTTATATAGTTTTGCATTTTCAATTGCAATAGCTGCTTGACTTGCTAAAATGTCTAAAACAATAAGATGCTCCTTCGTAAACTTTTGTGTTATATTGCTATATACTAAAATACACCCTATCAATTCATTTTGAGACATAAGAGGTTCATATACTGCAGATTTTATATCCTTACATATCTCACAAAGGTCTATTACCTCCTTGTTGGATATATCTGATTTTGTAATAAAACTGTTCTTACAGGAAAGGAAATTTCTAATATTTTTGTTCATATATTCATCTATATCAGAATCACCAATCTCAGCATCTCTAAAAGCTTTTGATGCAACTGTATTAAAAGTCATATTTTCTCTATTAAAATATAAAATAAAACAATAATCACATTTAACAAGTTCATAGATTCCATCTAGAATATTAAAGGTAGTTTCACCCAATTCAAGCCTTGAATTGATAGAAGCTGAGACTTCATGAACTACTCTTAACTCCTTATTTAAGAAAACAAGATTTCTTACAAGCCTAAACAGCATATTTGATAGAATTATAAATAACGATAAAATAATTAGTCCTAAATAGTTATAATAATTATATGCTTGAATTAAAAAAATTGATAAAGGGATTGTTATCAAGTTGCCATAAAAATCCCATAAAAATCCTTCAACCCAGTCCTCTGGAAATTTATTGAATAGAAACTTGAATTGTCCTAAAATAAATACCCAATTTAATAAAAACACAACAAATGAATATGAAACAATAATAATGATGCTTTTGAGTTTAGTTATTGATGAAATTTCATACCCAAATATCTTGAAAAAATAATGAAGAAAAATAAATATTATTATAAACATTGATGTGTTCGATAAAGTGGTTAGCTTATTTGTTTTATTTATAAATATGTCACAAAAGTAAAATAATATTATTGAAAGCCACAGTGTAGGTACTAGGCCTAAAACAAAATACGAAGCTACAACTACGACTACATCAAACATCAATGTAAATTCACCTATTCGAAGCTTAATTTTTTCCAACAATAATCCTACACAAGTTAATATAATTAGTAATGGAATATTGATTTGAATATATTCTTTACTAAAAAAAGTAAATATAAATGTAGAAATTAAGCTTAAAGCACCCATAGTATAATAATAAATATTCCGTTTATTAACTACCATGTTAATAACACCTCTTAATATTAATAATTACTTATAATATGAAACTTACATCATATTATTATATATTATTCAATAAATAATATGAAATTCCTGTTAATGATATATGAATTTTAAAAAAAATAATATTTCTTTCTATTGTATCATAAATAGAAATATTTTAAAATTAATATAAGGAGGTTATTCTATGATAAAAATACTTAGTTGGATAATTATTGTATGTCTAGTCTTATTATTTTTCGGAGGCATAATATTAGCTGAATTTTCATCAGCATTGACATCTAGTTTTTTTAGACCAATTTTTTACATAATCATATTGAGCTCAATAATATTAATTGTTAAACTTATCATTGACAGAATAAAGGAAAAGGAGGTGGAAAAAGATGATCTTAGTAAATACTAGTACTATTGCTGGAAAAGAAATTGATGAAGCCCTAGGAATCGTTAAGGGAAGTACTATTAGAGCAAAACATATTGGAAAAGATATTTTATCTGCTTTCAGACAATTAGTAGGTGGAGAATTAAAAGAATATGGAGAAATGATAGAAGAAGCTAGAAAAATAGCTACAGCAAAAATGGTAAAAGAAGCTGAACAGTTAGGCGCGGATGCCGTTGTTAATATCAGATTTTCAACATCAGCTGTTATGCAAGGTGCAGCAGAAATACTTATCTATGGAACTGCAGTTAAACTTAAATAAACTTTAAAAAAGGTAGGTTTTTAAACCTGCCTTTTATTTTTTCCCTCTATGATTATCTAAATATGTAACAAACCCCAAAAATTGGACAAGTTATAAATGCATTAAGTTTGGTATTATATACATATAAATGTTATGTAAACTTTCAATGCTATTTGTATTGATATTTTTCTAATATTAAAAATTTCTAAAGGAGAGGGGAAGAATATGCTTTCAATGAAAGATATTAAAAATAAACAGTTTTCAAAGAAGCTAAGAGGATATGATGTAGATGAAGTTAATATTTTCGTTGACGATATTATACTATTAATAACTACTCTAGAAAACGAATTGAAAAACACTCGTACAAGCTCAAGCGAAAAAGAAATTGAGTTAACCGAAGCTAGAAGAAACATAAAAGAATTTCAGAAAAAAGTAAAGGAAATCGAATTTGCTATTGGGGAACAAGATGAAATAAATAAAAATTTAAAAGACGAAAAAAATAACTTATTCAAAAAACTTGAAAAATATCATTCACAAATAAAAATGTTATCTGAAGAAAAAAACAAACTAGAGAATGTAAACAAAGCTCTTAATGAGGATATTTCTGGTTTGGAAAATAAAATTGAGGAAAACTCACACAAAATAAATTCGTACAAGGAAAATGAAGATTTAATTAAAGATGCTATAATAACTGCAAAAATAACTGCAGATGAAATAGTTACAAGTGCTAAAAGAAAAGCTGACGAATTGACTGAAAAAAACAATAAAGAAATTGAAGGAATTATGAATAAAGCAATAAATGAATCAGATACATTATTAAAAAATGCAAATATGGAAGTAAGTAATCTAATAAGTAACGCTGAGGAAAGAGAAAAAGAAATTAATCAAGCAGTTGCCGAAGCTGAAAAAAGGGAAAATGAAATCATTAACCGAATCAAAAAGATTGAACAAAAGCTAATGGATTTCAAAAAAGATTTTTTTAATATTATCGATTATCATACATCACTATTTGAAGAAGAAATTGGCGAAGTAGAAGTGATCATTAATGATATTAATAACATCGAATAATATTTTGTTTTAATACATAAAAGCCTGCCAAAATAGCAGGCCTTTTTTTGGTTTTTGGTGCGAGAGACGGGACTTGAACCCGTACGCCATTCGACACACGCCCCTCAAACGTGCCTGTCTGCCAATTCCAGCACTCTCGCGAAAAATATACGGCACTTAATAAAGTATACATATTAAAAGAAAGTATGTCAAGTAGCATCTCTTTGCTACTTATCATACTTTCATATATTTCTATTCTTTTTCTTGTAATTCCTCTGGTATAAACCAATTTTGAATATTATAATAAATATTAAACGATTGAGGATTTATATCCCCTTTAATTTTGCTATTTAACAATAGTGCTGAATCCTTAAAGAATAAGCTTACATATGGTAAATCATCTACCAATAATGACTGTAATCTATCATACGTTTCTTTCTTTTCTATCCTTGACTCAGCTTGAAATGCATCAACGATTAGATTATCTATGCTCTCATTATTGTATGAAATAATATTTGTTCCTGCTTCAATTTGTGATGAGTGGAATGCAAAAGCTAAATCAGGAATATATGACAATTCCCATTCTAATAAAGTCATATCAAAATCGCCATTAGATATTTTATTTAATACCTCTTGCCATTGATTTTGTGCCATTTCTTCAGAAATATTCTCATTGGTTTCAGTACTATAATCTTTAAGAACTTCGATTCCAATATTTCGTAAGTTTTCAACTATTATATCTGCAGTTTTTTGTCTTAATTCATTGTATGAGTTTGTTAATAAACGAATACTTAATCTGTTTCCTTTTTCATCTTCATAAAAACCATCATCATTTTTATCTTCCCAACCCGCCTCTTCTAGAACATTTTTAGCTTTATTAACATTAAAAGTATAAGTGTTAGCTTTATCTGAGATTAACCATGAGTTTGGAGATATAGGAACGTCAATTTGTGAACCATGACCAAGATAAACCTTATTAATAATGTTCTGTCTATTAATACCATATGCTATAGCTTTTCTTAGTGCTTGCCCCTTTTCTCCAGCAAATAATTCATTAGCGAAATTAAATCCTAAAAAAACATAATTTTGTGATATAAAATCATAAATGTCAATCTGATTATTTTGAGCATATTTTTCCCAATCTACTTCGAGTGCTAATGCTAAATCAACTTTTTGTGACTCAAATGCAGTTATTGCAACCTCTTCGTCTGTTAGAATTTGTCCAACAATTTCTTCAATATAAACTTTTCCATTCCACCAGTTAGGGTTATATTCTAATCTAACTATTTTATTTTCTTGATATTCTACAAATCTATATGGTCCAGTTCCTATTGGATTATAATTTTCCATTATTAAAGCGTTTTCATACGCAGTTCTATCTTTTTCCCCTTCGTTAAAAAATTGATGCTTAGGAATTATTGGAAATATTAAGCTTTCTAAAGCATTGCTATAACTTCTATCAAATATAATTTCAATATTAAAATCATCAATTATCTTAACATTTAAAATATGAAGTAAATCATCTGGATTAGCTGGTTTATAAATACTAGATAACATATCAAAATACACTGATTTTGTTGAACCATATTTTAAGACATCTATCGTAAACTTCACATCCTCAGCTGTGAAAGGATTTCCATCATGCCAAGATATATTTTCGCGCAGCTTAACTTTTATTATACGTCCATTTTCACCTATTTCATATTTTTCTGCAAGCAAAGGTTTAACATTCATTGTTTCATTAAAATCGAAAAGACCCTCAAAAATTAATTTGTTAAAATAATACAAACTCAAATTTCCATTTAATATAGGATTTAATGTTTTTATATATGTTATTGGAACATTTATTTTCCCACCATATGCTGGTTTGTACTCAATAACAATGTCCTCACCATCTTCATTAATTAACCCATCATCATCAATGTTTTTTTTGTCACAAGCAGAAAAAGCAAACATTAATCCGATAATCAAAATAATGCTTATAATACGCTTAGTTTTCAAGTTCATTCCTCCCTATATGTTCATCGTACTAGATAATCTATTGCTTTGTTTATATTGTCTCTAATTATTATTCCAGATAAAGATGTAATAATACTTTGTTAGACACGCAGCTTGATAAAAATGTTATACATATAATATTCTTAGGTTTTTAAAAATCCTCTTCATCATATAGTGTCTTATACATCCTGTAATTTTTATAAACCTTTTCTACATATTTTTTTGTTTCATCAAAAGGAATATCTTGTAGGCTCTCTCCATCAATGCTATAAGAAATATTATTTAGCCATTTCTCAACATTTCCACTACCGCCATTATATGCTGCTAGTACAAGCTTGATGTTATTATTAAACTGTTTCTTCAGATTACTAACATACCAGCATCCCATCATAATATTAACCTCAGGCTCATAAAGCAAATCAGAATGATAATCTTCTATTACAATTTGCTCCGAAATCCATTTGCCTGTATTAGGAGTTATTTGCATAAGCCCCCGAGCACCTTTGTGTGATTCAGCATCTTTGTAATATCTACTTTCTACCTTAATCATTGCCGCAATTAACAAAGGGTCTACTCCATACTTAACAGAATACATTTTTATATATTCACTATAATGTAAAGGATATAGTAAAGTACCAATCCATTTGATACTTAAAATAGCAGTAGTTATTAATATAATTATAATTATCAAAAACAGTATTTTTCGATATTTCAAAACAATAATCGGCAACTATATCCCTCCAAATTAAACTACCTTTTTCAGTAATTCATTAACCCTCTTATTAAGATCTTCTATATTTCCCGAATTATCGATAATAACATCTGAAAACTTTTTTTTCTCATCTATAGGCATTTGAGATATGATTTTACTATAAGCTATTTCAGTATTAATATTGTCTCTTGTTATTAGCCTATTTACTTGGGTTTCTTCATCTACATAAACTAACCAAATTTCATCAACCTTTAATCCCATTTTCTCTAATACCAGTCTTTCTTCAATTAGTAATGGAATATCTAAAAAAACTACATTGCTTTCATCTAATCTATTATTAGCCTGCTTTATCATCTCTTTAACAACCCTAGGATGTACAATCCTATTTAGCTTCATTCTACTTTCTGTATTATTGAATATTATTTCTCCTAGCTTTATTCTATTAATACTAAAATCTTCGTTAAGAATTGAATTTCCAAATTCTTTAACTATATCTAAATATGCAGGATTACCTACCTGTACTACTTCTCTTGCAATAATATCTGCATCAATTACTGGAATGCCTCTTTTCTGGATAATATTTGAAACTGTACTTTTCCCTGTAGATATACCTCCTGTAAGCCCAATGATTTTTTTTGTTTTACATTTATTTTGTATCATACCAGCTATCACCTGTCTCCATATCAACCTTTAATGGAACATTTAATTCGATTGCATTTTCCATTAAATTCTTCAATAATTCTTTAACTTCATTTAATTCATCCTTATGAGCCTCTATTATTAATTCATCATGAACCTGTAACGTTAACTTTGACTTCATTTTCTTCATCTTAAGTTCACTATAAACCTTTACCATAGCAACTTTAATAATATCAGCAGCACTTCCTTGTATCGGTGTATTCATTGCAGTTCTTTCACCAAATGATCTTAGATTGAAATTTTTAGACTTTAGCTCAGGAAGATATCTTCTTCTATTGAATATAGTCTCTACATATCCTTGTTCTTTACCAATTTTAATTATTGAGTCCATATATTCTTTGACCTTCTGATAATTTGATAAATAATTGTCAATATATTTTCTAGCCTCTTTTCTAGAAATATTCAAATCTGTTGAAAGTCCATAATCGCTAATTCCATATACTATTCCAAAATTTACTGCCTTAGCCCTGCTTCTCATAAGCGAGGTCACCTCGTCCTTTGGTATATTAAACACCTCTGAAGCAGTTTTAGTATGAATATCCTCACCTGTGAAGAAAGCTTCTTTTAGCTTAGGATCATCAGAAATATGTGCTAAAACTCTTAGCTCAATCTGAGAATAATCTGCATCAACTAATGTATAATCACTATTTCTTGATATAAACACTTTCCTAATTTTTCTTCCTTCTTCAGTTCTAATTGGAATATTTTGAAGATTAGGCTCTGTACTACTTATTCTACCAGTAGTAGTAATTGTTTGATTAAAGCTAGAATGAACCTTATTAGTCTTCTCATTTATTTGAGACATCAACCCATCAATATAAGTAGATTTTATTTTTACTACATGTCTATATTCTAATATTTTCTCAATTATTGGGTGTTTTCCTTTTAATTTATCAAGAACTTCTGCATTTGTTGAGTAACCAGTTTTAGTTTTTTTAATAACAGGAAGCCCAAGCTTTTCGAATAATATTTCTGCTAATTGCTTTGGTGAATTAATATTAAATTCTTCTCCTGATAAATCGTAAATATTTTTTTTGAGGTCTTGAATTCTCTTATCAAATTCTTCTCCAAGCTCAGTTAATCTAGCTACATCAACTGTAAAACCCTCATATTCCATATTTGCTAGAACTTCTATTAGAGGTAGCTCAACTTCGTAATACAGCTTATGCATATTTTGCTGATCTATTATTTCTTTAAGTCTTTTTTCGATGTTAAATAATACGTTTATAAAATTATTAAAATATTTAATTCTATCATCTAGTGAAATATCTCCAAAGCTTTTCTTCTTCTTACCTTTACCAAGCACTTCTTCTTCACCATCAATATTAATATGAAGATATTCTTCAGCTAATTTATTGATGCCATAATCACTCTGAGATGAAGCAATAATATACTGTGCTATAACGCTGTCAAAATCAATACCATTAATCCGGATATCATGTCTTAACAATGCAGTTATATCCTCTTTCAAGTTATGACCAACTTTCTTTATGCTTTCATTTTCAAAAACCTCTTTTAATCTATTAACCATATGTTTGATATCATCTGTTTCCTTGATATCTATATAATAAGTTTTTTCTTTGTCTGTTTTAATAACAATCCCAATAATATTATCTCTAAGATAATTCTCGCCATTGATGATAATCTTGAAAAACAGCTCATTCGTATCACGTATTTTTTTTATTAGATTGTCTAAGCTTTTTTCATCTTCAATTCTCTCTATAATTGAATCAATAAGATTATTTTCATTATTGCTATTACTTTCAAGGTATGTGTTCAAATTTCCTTTATTAATTTTACTCAATAAGCTATTAAACTCTAATTCTTTATAAAGATTGTATAATTCATCATAATCTGGTTCTTCTCTTTTTAGTTCTTCAATATTAATATTCACAGGCACATCTGTAATGATTGTTGCAAGTCTTTTACTCATAAAAGCCTGCTGTTTATTTTCAGCTAGTCTCTCAACTAATTTCTTTCCTGATATACTATCAATATTTTCATATATTCCTTCTATTGAGTCAAACTGCTTCAAAAGCTTAATTCCGGTTTTTTCACCTACTCCAGGAACACCAGGTATGTTATCTGACTGGTCTCCCATAAGTCCTTTTAAATCAATAAACTGCGTAGGTGTTACTTCGTATCTTTCAAATAATGCTTTTTCATCATAAACCTCTAAATTTGTCATTCCCTTTCTAGTTATTAAAACCTTTGTTTTATCATTAATTAGCTGTAAATAATCTTTATCTCCTGTCACTAATATTACGTCTAAGCCATTTTTTTCTCCATGCTTTGCTAATGTGCCAGCCAAATCATCTGCTTCAAAGCCTTCAAGCTCAACTCTAAATATGTTTAGCTTATCAAGAACCTCTTTTAGAACAGAAAACTGCATGCCTAATTCATCAGGAGTTTTTTTTCTGCCAGCCTTATATTCTTGATACTCTTTATGTCTAAAGGTAGCTCCTTTTCTATCAAAGGCTACTCCTATATAATCTGGATTATAATCATCATGTATTTTATAAAGCATAGTTAAAAAACCATAAACTGCATTCGTATGTAACCCCTCTTTAGTAGTCAAGGTAGGTAATGCATAAAATGCTCTATGCAATAAACTATTTCCATCAATTATCATAAGTTTCTTATCAGACAAAAAAATCAACTCCTTAAAATTTTCAAGATTATTATTCCCTTATCATATAAAGCAAATCCCCTATTTTAGTATATATTAAATGATAGCTACAGTAAACAATATAATACAAAATTATGAGGGAACCATGAATTATGGTTCCCTCATAATTTATTATCATTTTCTTTTATTAAAAAGCTTTGGAATATAAATAAATGCTATTAGTACAATAACTAATATGATTATCAATATTGGAGCAATAGTCATAATCCAGATTAATAGTTTTTCAATAAAATCAATAATTGTATTTATTGTTGCAATAAATCCTTTTTTCCCTTTAATGAATATATTATCATCAACTGATTCAATTGAGTCACCCTTGCTTCTAACTTCAATCAGATTGACATGTATTGTAGAATAGTTTATACGACTATCCCAGCCCTTTAAGGTTCCTTTATTTCTATCTATTTCTGTCCTAATTCTTCTTAGCTCGTTTTCTACTCTTAAAATTTCATCAACATTTTTTGCTTCATTAAGTATCTCTCTCAACCTAACTTCTTGAATTTCTAGATTTTTTACAATATTCTCAGTATCATAATAGCTATCACTAATATCTGTTTCACTTAACTGCCTGTTTTGAACTTTACCCAAATCAGTGATTACGTTAATTGTTTCGGAAAAATTCTGCTCGGGTATACGTATTATCATATAACCTCTCTTGAGAGAATTTTCTTTTTCCACATCATTTGAATATGCTTGATTTATATAACGTGTTTCAGAATTTTCAATATAACCACTGTAATTATTGACAAAATCAACAATTGAATCAAACGATGAATCATATTTAGAAACTTCTATTGAAATATTTGCATTTTTAATTATCTTTCTAGTATATTCCTTTGATTTATCAGTTTTTGAAAGATTATATCTAACTTGTGCTCCAGAATCCATTAACAGATATTCTTCTACACTATCGTTTTTAATATCCTCTGAAAAAGTAATTGTAAGATTTTTGTTAGGTGTTCCTTCAACAGTTGTTATTTCAGGTTGCGCAGTACCATTTTCACTGTTACCATAAAATACACTATCCTGTAAATCCATACTTGCTGTATTTTCGTCTGTAATACTATCATCAGCCGAATATTCTGATTTATCGATGTCATTCTCTCTTGCCATTTCCATATCAAAACTTTTAGTATTATTTATGACAAACATATTCATAATTCCATATGAAACTACAACTAATAACAATCCTGCTGCTATTGAAGATAATAATCTCCAGTTTACTTTCCTAGTTTTTGTTATATTGACTTCCGCTTCTAATTTGCTTCTTAAACTAGATCTGTAGTCTGCAGGTAATTCCTTTTCTTCAAAATTGTTAGTAACCTTTAAAATGCTTATCATCTGTTCATATTTTCTCTTGCAGCTTTGGCACTCATGTAAGTGAAACTCAAACTCCTTTTTATCTATATCCTCAAGCTCATTATCTATATAAAGAGATATTTTCTCATAAAACTCTTGACATTTCATATAATCCCTCCTCTCTTAATTATTTAGACGATTGAATGCTCGTTTTGTTCCATCTCTATTAATATTATATCCCTAAGATTATCTCTTGCCCTACTAAGCCTTGATTTTACCGTTCCTAGTGTGCAATTCAAAATCTTTGCTATTTCTTTATAGCTAAACCCTTCTATATCTCTAAGTATTACTATTATCCTATGTTCATGTTCAAGCTTGTCTATGGACTTATGAACTAACTCTTTTGTCATTTTTCTTTCAAACAACTCCTCAGTAGAATTACTCTTATCCTCTATTTCTCTGCTAAAGTCTCCTTCATCAGTCTGAATAGGACTATCTATTGAATATACCTTATTACTATTTTTCCTAAGAAAATCCATACAAGTATTGGTAACAATCCTATATAGCCAAGTGGAAAAAGAAGATTCTTGTTTAAATGTTTTTATTGATTTAAAAACCTTAATAAATGCTTCCTGTGAAATATCCATTGCATCATCTGGATTTTTTAAGATTCTTAAAGCTATATTGTATGCTTTCTTCTCATATTTTTCTATAAGCTGCTCAAAAGCATCTATATTGCCCTTAGAACATTTTTTAATCAGCCTATATTCAGTATCAGTCACCCCTATTCACCCCTTTCATTTTTTCATACATTAATTATAACAAACTACATCTATGTTTAGACGAAATTTTTTTAAAAAAGTTCCCAAAAAAAATTTTACTAAAAAGTCAAAAGCTTCCTGTTTAGGAAGCTGAAGCTTTTTCTAATCTCTATATTCAACATTATACTATAAACTCTTTTTTTCTATGTATATTTTAGTATTATAAATATCACTATTGATGATTTTATAATCATCTAAATCTGAGAATTTTATATATGGAAACCCGTATTCGTTATATATCAAGCTACTGCTATTAATTCCAAAAACATTACATTCGTTTATATTAAAAACATTTGAGATTATGCTGTAAGAGACATAAAGCTCATTATCATGTATTTTCCCTTTATAGATTGAATCATTGTATATTATTAAAGGGTCTGAAAAAAGTTCAAGATATCTGCCGCTTGTATGAATATTAGCTGTTATACCGAAGGTTTCAACTATATCATTTAATTGTGCATATGCCTCATCATTATGATAAGAATACTTTATTTCTTCTCCTTTATATGTTAGTTTAGTTGTATTTTTACTGATCTGTATGTCAATATCAAGAGGCTTGATTAAATTTTTTAAAGGTACAATAGGAGAATTGATCAAATCGTATCCCAGTCCTAAAACAAGTTTATTGTTTAAAAGAATATAATTCTCAAGACAATATTCTAAGCTTTGGTCATTAGCGTTGTATTTATGTTTGCCTCCAATAATTTTTTCAATATCTTTATATGAAATATATTTTTTGTTTTCTACAACTATTTCATAAATCTTTTGTCCTCCATAGACGCATTTATTTTCCCCATAAATACTAGGTAATTCAATACCGAAAAATTTCTCAAACTTTCTTTTATTGATATAAAACATATCATCTGCATATAATATGTCATTTGTAACATATTTATTGTTTATAAAGTATGTATACTTACTTGAAAATACAGTTTTTTCTTTGTTTGATTGATTTATAAGCTTATCCAGTCTTTCTTTTTTTATTTGATTATGTATACCTAATTCTGTAAGCTTATTCTCAATCTTATCAGCGATATTTTCTTCCATGCTATAGTAATCAGGATAAACAACCAAAATTGGATTTTCTCCATCTACATCCCTTTCCACCTTTAGTAATTCATACTGAATCTTTACTGATTCGTAGTATGAAATTATCTTATATAATTCTTGCACATCCCTCTCATACATTCTAACACAACCAGCTGAAGCAAATGTTCCAATTGAAGCTGGGTTACTGTTACCATGT
>DAOUQG010000062.1 GCA_030625765.1 Thermohalobacteraceae bacterium
TACGCCATTTATGTAATAGCTTCTCATCTCCAAACTCTAATTGTCTCATAATAACTTTTTTACCTTTAATCATTTGTATCATTCCTCTCTAATCATCATCTGTCCTTTTAAATTATACCATATTTGGTAATTTTACAACACGCTTAAGTTATACCATCATGTTTTCATCTTTCCTGTAAAAGCTGATATACCGAAATCAATAATAAGTATCAAGATAATAATTTAATGGTATTTTTATCCTCTAATTTTTTTGATAATATTATCTATGAAAAAGAAATAGTTTATATAAGGGGGAATATAAATGAATGTTTTTATTGGGTTTATACTTATTATAGTTGGAATTCTAAATATCGCATTTCCGAAGGCTATGTGGATGATTAGTGATGGATGGAAGTTTAGAGATGCAGAACCAAGCGATGCTGCAATAGCCATGCATAGGTTTGGTGGAGTAGTGGGAATTTTCATTGGAATTGTAGCTATATTTGGGATGTAGCTATTCTAAAGAACAAAAAAACGACTAAGGTTTCGCCCTAGTCGTTTTTTTGATTAATGCTCTCAATATTTTACTTTATAATCAATAAACTTTGTAATATAAAAACTATCACTATTTAGTTTATACATCAGCAATTTCTTTAATTCTTTCTAATCTATTTTTCAAATCATATATCTCTTCAATTAATCTAATATTCTCTTCTTTACAAATATTAAATAGTTTTTCATAATCAACTGCTATAGTGTTTAAATAGTATTCAAATAATTATTTACAATGACCTGAATCTATAATAAATTTCATATTATTCCCCACCAATAACATTTCTGTTAATTCATTATAATCAAGTATTACAATAACTGTTGGAGTTATGGATAAATATATTTATTTCTATTCATAATATATGTGTATAGCTTAAATATTAGGTTTTATAAACTATTATCTCTAAAAAAAATGAAACTGTAATGCTTGCTCCAGCTAAAGGATTCTATGCAACTGAAGGATTAGGTAGAGATGAAGTAAGAATGTCTTACGTACTTAATGAAAGTGACTTAAGAAATGCAATGGCTATTATTAAGAAAGGGTTAGAAGTATATAAGAGCAAAAAATAAAAAAAACCTTTTCAGGTTACAGGTTAGAGGAAGTTTATACTTCCTCTTTTTTATGATTATTATTAATGTTCTTGTCTTAATGTTCTTTCATAAATTTCACATTTTTCACTATTGCAATACCCATCAATGTTATGAATACAAGTTATAGCTCCACATTTGCTTAGACGACTAGTTATTTCAGATTTTACGTTGTTTACAATATTTCTTTTCATTAACATTCCCCCTTGTATAATTATTCATAATATTATTATAACAGAATAATAGACTTATGTCAATTTAGTTTTCTGAAATATGCAATTGTTCTATTTCCGTATTGCACTATGCAATGTAATATAATAAAGATTAGACTTATTTTGCATAATCTATTGACGTTGATTGCAAAAATTTCAAACCACATCAATCTTACAATATTAATATTAATGTTAATATTATATGATAATATACATGACTAATCTATAAAGTCTCCCATGCTATATGATTTTCCTTCAATAAAAAATAGAACAGACAATATTTTTCGTTTAAGCGTATTTATATCACTAGTAAAAATCTTTTCCTGCTTTTTAATTCCATTTAAATCTAATGCTACTTCGATATTATTATTTTTGTAAAGGAACTTTAATATTCCTTTTTCGTATAAGTTAATATTTGCTAAAATAAGTGTCGGAAAATTAAGTGTTTCAATAAGTTTCATAATCTCTTTGTCTGCATTTTTATACTCATAGTTAACAAATTTAGTAATAATTATAATAAACTTCGTTAATGTAATCTCATCAAAATAGTAATAGCTTAAACTATTATTTTTAATACAATTAGATAGATATTTTTTTATTTCTATTTTAGGATATAACCATACAGTATTTTTATTACTTTTCGTTGAAAAAGGATTGTTATACTGGTAAAATTTAACGATAAATTTCTTTATATAATTCATATCATTATTATTTATGTTCAATTTTTCGTTATTTGTATCTTTTGTTTTATAAGTCAAGTAACTTAATGCTAAAAATGTTAAAAGTGTACTATTATTTTCATAATCATATTTTAATGAATAATAATGATACGCGTTTACAGGAAAAGCTTCTGCGTAGTTCATAATAAATGAAATTTCACTAAAAGTGTATATTTCTTTTTTTATAGGATCAACATTATTATCATTAACTTTTTTAAACAAGTATACTTCTTCAGGTAAAGAATCAGTGTTTAAAATTTTTGATGACATTGTCTTTCTCCTTTCCAATTATGATATTAGTTTTTGAAAAACAAAGATTTTTATTTTAGAAATTTTTATCAAATTTCAATAATAGGTATATTTTAAAACTATAGGACAAAAATATATTATTGATAATTTTAGAAGAGGGTGTTTTCAATAATAAATTTAATTACTTTACTTAGAAAAATTCATTTTTCTATGATAGTTGGGAAATTATACAAATCATTAATAATAGTTGTAGTTTTCATTATTATTTGTTCAATCTTTTTCTATTATTTTGAATATGAGTATAATCCTAATATTAAGAGTATAGATGATGCATTATGGTGGGGCTTTGTCACAAGCACTACAGTTGGGTATGGAGATATATACCCAGTTACATTAATCGGACGTTTTATTGCAATGATTGTTATGCTTATTGGAATAGGAATATTTGGCTTTATTACAGCTTCTGTTGCATCAATTTTGGTTGAGAAAAATTTGAAAAAGGGGATGGGTTTGTTGGATGTTAAGTTTAAAAAGCATATAGTAATTATTGGTTGGAACTTTCGTTCTAAATCTATTATAGAGGAGCTGATTAATGAGGATGAAGAGATAAAAATTGTACTGATTGATAACATTGATAATAATCCATATAATAGAAAGAACATATCTTATATAAAAGGAGATGCGTGGAATGACAAGGTTTTAATGAGAGCTAATATAAAAAACGCTAAAATAGCAATAGTTTTAGGAGATAAAGAATGTAATAACTCAGAAATGATAGATGCAAAATCTGTGTTAATTTGTCTTGCTATTGATAGACTCAACCCTAATATATTTCTTGTAACTGAAGTATTAAATCATGAAAATGTTGTTCATTTTGAAAGAGCAAATGTTAATGATATTATTATAAGTAACCAGATAGAGAGTAAAATACTTGTCAGAAGTGTTTTATATAAAGGAGTTAATAACACATTTAAAGAGCTTGTTACAAATTCATATGGAAATGAAATATATGAAATTGAAATATATCCAAAGCATGTAAGTAAAACTTATGAAGAAATAATATCAGATTTTCTAAAGATTAATGCAACTGTGATAGGATTTAGTAGAAACGATAAAACATATTTAAATCCATTTAGAAATACAGTCTTACTTGCAAAGGATCATATAATATATATTTCATCAAAAAAAATAACTTGAGCTCGAAACAGATTTTAATAATAAAAATATTGCTTCAAGATCAAGTTATCACTATGGAAAGGGATGGTTAATTAATAATTATAAATAGGGTGTATACATATCCATTGCATAAGGTTTATTATTATTGTCTTTCAAAAACATCTTAATTATTTCTGAAAATTTCTTAATACCATTTTCAATATTTTCAGAGTATACTGAAGCTATACTAATTCTTAAATAACTACTATCTCTTTGATCTACATAAAAAACTGAACCTGGTACAAATAATACATCTTTTTTTAAACTTATCTTGTATAATTCATTTGATGAATATCCATCTGGAAGAGATAGCCAAAAATTTAATCCTCCATTTGGAATATACCATTTGATTTCTTTAGGCATATATTTTTTCATGCTATCTACCAAAATAGTGAAACGTTTTTTGTAAATTTGCTCCATATACTTTATATGTTTTTGCCATTCTCCTTTATTTAAATATAGATCAAATGCTCGTTGAATTAATCCAGAAGTTGATATATCTGATGTATGCTTAGCTGTTAATACATCACTATAAATCGATTTTGGGATAATCATAAAAGCTAATCTTAAACCAGGCATAAATATCTTTGAAAAACTTTTTATGTATATTACTCTATTATTATCATCTAATGATTTAAGCGTTGCATTGTTTTTTTCTGTAAAAGATAAATCACTTAAATAGTCATCTTCAACTATAAAAGTATCATACTTATTGACTAACTCTAAAATATTTTGTTTTTTTTCATTACTATATGTATAACCAGTAGGGTTTTGGAAATTTGGCATTAAATATATAAACTTTGGTCTTAGGCTCTTCAATTTATTTTCTAAACTTTTTATATCTATTCCATCCTTTAAAATAGGAATTTCAATGATTCTTGCAGATCTGGATTTAAATGCTGCTATTGCTCCAGTATATGTAGGACTTTCCGTAAATACTATATCCCCATAATCTAATAGTGATTTTGATAGGATATCTATACCTTGCTGAGCACCAGATATGATTTGTATGCTTTCTACATCTGCGTTAATGCCATAGCTTTTAATATATTTTTTTATAGACTCTCTTAAAGGATAATATCCTTGGCTCTCTTGATATACAAAAGCTTTTCCCTTATCCCTGTCTAATATTTCATTTAATACAGTTTTAAAATCATTAACAGGAAATAAATCAGGAGTAGGTGCTGTGCTAGCGAAATTATATTTTCCAATGACATTATTTTGTTTATGTTCTGAATTTATAGAACTTATTTCTTCACTATAGGCTTTAATTTCTTCATCAATTAATCTATCATGTATGTCTTTAGTCCTAATATCATGAACGAATGTTCCACTACCTATTTTTTTATACACATATCCTTCCTGTTCAAGTAGTTTATATGCATTAACGACAGTAACGTTATTTACATCTAGAATACTTGACAGCTTTCTAATAGGAGGAAGTTTTGTGTGATGAGTGATAGTTTCATTAATAATTAAATCCTTAATTTGAGAATAAAGTTGTATATATAAATGCTGTTCAGAGTCTTTATCTAACTCGATGTTTTCAAAATGTTTCATATAGTCCTCCAAGATAATTTTTATCACATAATTGTTTCCATACAATATTATTTTACCAAATTACTTTATTATATTCAAAATATCTTTTACTGATATTATTCATATAATGTTTGAAAATGTTATTTTCCAAATATTTTATTAATAAAGCTTCTATTAGAGTACTCTAATCTTTTGATTTTTTCTCTCATTTCTGCTACCTCATATGACTTTTCTTTAACCTTTAGCTTCAATTTAGCAGTTTCACAAACTAATACGTCTCTTTCCTTACTATTTATTTCTTCTCTAAGACGTGTAATTTCTTCTTTTAGATCATTAATAGCATCTAAATGACTATTTCCACTATTTATAAGCTGGGGTTTTATTTCTTTAATGATAAAATCTTTTAAATATAAACTTATTTTTTCTAATTTATCTTCATTAATGTTAGTATGTGAAATTGAAGTGGCTGCAGCTTCTTCAGCATTATCGACTAACATTTCAGGAGAGTTTAAAATTAGTTTAATCTGCTTATTAGTAAATCCTTTTTCTTGTAATGATTTTATGTAGTTAAGTGTTTCAATTTCTTTATAGGTATAATATCTGTGATTTGATTCATTTCTTGGTATATTAAGCTCGAATTCCTTTTCGTAATATCTAAGCACATGGGCTTCATATTCAGTGATTTTTACAACATCTGAAATAGTATATTTCTTTTCAGGATTTACCATACTTTAAACACCTCCATAAATAAACTTCTATTTATCATATTCTTCACATAGTTAAGATTTCCTTCAATATATATTTAATTATTTATAGCAATATTCGATAAATTACAAAAGAAAACTATATATATTGTTTTGTTTTGTCGTATTAAGTTCTATACTATTAGCATTAGTATTGTAATAAAAAACAGTCAGATAAAAATTTCTTCTGACTGTTTTATATCATTTTTTATAAAGTTATTTCTTTTTCCAATAATTTCATTAATAATTTTATTGAGTCGTTTATATCATTTTTTGATACAACCTCACTAGATGTGTGGATATATCTTGTTGGTACTGAAATAACTCCTGATGGCACACCTTCTCTATTAATGTGGATTGCTCCAGCATCTGTTCCACCATACTCAAGAATTTCTAATTGGTATTTTATATTATTCTCTTTAGCTACCTCAGTCATTAATTTCTTAATTTTTGGATGAACTATCATAGAAACATCCTTTACTTTGATAGCGGCTCCATTATCTAATGAAACAGCCATTCTTTTAGCTTTAGGAGTATCACCTACTCCCGTTACATCAAGTGCAAAACCAATATCAGGATTAACGCCGTAAGCTGATGTTCTAGCACCTCTTAATCCAATTTCTTCTTGAACAGTAAAAACTAAGTATATATCATTTTTAGTTTCTTTTAACTGTTTCAAAGCTTCAATCATAATATAACAGCCTACTCTATCATCAAGGCATTTTGACATTACCCTATTTTCATCTTCGTAATATTCAGTATGATATACGCATATATCACCAATGCTAACTTTTTTATTTGCTTCTTCTTTGCTTGTTGCTCCTATATCAATAAACATTTTGTCAAGCTTTAGCTTACCCATATCATCGACAGGCTCGCAATGTACAATCCCAACAGTTCCATTTTCAAAAATAACTCTTTGATTTAAAGCTATATGAGGTGATACTCCACCCACATTAGTAAATCTTAAAAACCCTTTATCATCAATATCAATAATCATATAACCAATTTGATCCATATGACCTGCAACCATTATTTTTTTATCATTTCCTTTTTTTCTTGCAATAAGGTTACCAAGTGCATCAATCTTTATTTCATCTACATAACCTTTTATTTCTTCTTTGATAATATTTCTAATTCTTTCTTCGTTCCCAGATGGAGAATATGTATCAGTTAATTTTTTTAGTAAATTACCATTAAAATCCATTATAATACCCCTCCTGTTTCAATTTTTTCAATTACTAGTTTTAAAAGCTTACTAGTATTAGTATAATCATCTTTATTCATTACGCTTATTGGTGAATGAATATATCGACAAGGTACCGATATAGTAGCAGTTTTAGCTCCTTCTTTTGCTATATGGATTCTTCCAGAATCGTTTCCACCAAAGATAGTCTTTCTAAACTGATATGGTATATCATTTTCTTTTGCAGTTTCTACAATAAGCTCTCTTAGATTCTTATCAAAATAAGTGGTACGATCCATTAATGAAATTGCAGGACCATTACCTAACTTAGTAGAATGTAAATGTGGTTCAACATCTGTTACGTCAGAACAAGTAGTTCCTTCTAATATAATACCAATTTCAGGCTCTACGTGGTAAGCAGCTGGACCTGCTCCTACTAACCCTACCTCTTCCATTACAGTAAATACAGCATAGAATGAAAGCTTAGTATCAGATTTTATTAAATCTATTAAAACACTGCATCCTACTCTATCATCTAAAGCTTTTGCTTTAACTAGATTATGTCCAAATTCAGTATATTTACTATCAAATGCTATGTAGTCACCAATTTTAACAAATTCTTCAGCTTGCTCCTTGCTTTTAGCACCAATATCTATGTATAACTGTTTATAGGTTAAAGCTTTTGAACGCTCTCCAGGTTCTTGTAAGTGAATAGGCTTTGCTCCAATTACACCTGGAATATTATCTTTACCTATAGAAACTGTTTTTGAAACTAATATTCTTTGATCTATACCTCCTACAGGTGTAAATCTAATTAAACCACTACTTTCAATTTTTGTTACCATTAAACCAACTTCATCCATATGAGCTGCAATCATAACTCTTGGAGAATCAATACTTCCTTTCTTAAAAGCTATTACATTTCCAATTTTATCAACTTTAATATCATCTACGTAATCTTTAATTTCATCAATAATTAACTGTCTTACTTCCTTTTCATTACCTGATACACCATTAGCTTCAGTTAATCTTTTTAATAGCATAATAATCCCTCCAAATTGTCACTTGAAATACTAGCTATAAACCTTGCAAGCAGTTGGGCACAAGTTTTAACATCATTCATATCAATTGTCTCTACTGAAGTATGCATATATCTTAACGGTAATGAAATTACAAGAGTAGGAATACCGCATTTAGTAATTATCATAGCTCTTCCGTCAGTACCTGTTAATCCTGGAGTAATCTCGTGCTGGAAGCTAATATTATATTCATTAGCTATTTCTATAAGGTGTTTTCTTAATGTAGGATGGATATTGCCACCTAATGTAATTCCAGCTCCTTTACCCATGCTGATTACATCTTCTTCTGGCAACTCAGGAGTTGCTCCGAATCCAACATCTATAGCTATTCCAATATCAGGATCAATTTTAAAAGTACTTGTTGTAGCTCCTCTTACACCTACTTCTTCCTGAACTGTTGATACGAAATATACGTCTGCCTCATGCTTTAATTTTAAGAGCTCTTTTGCACATTCATACATAGTGACAATCCCTGCTCTGTCATCTAAAGCTTTTCCTGCAACAACATTATTTTTCAGTTCGATGAAATCTCTTTTTATTGTTATAATATCACCAATTTCTATAATCTTTTCTGCATCTTCTTTAGTTAATCCAATATCAATTGTCAAGTCCTCCATCTTAAAAGCCTTACTTCTTTCACTTTGATCTGATAAATGTGGAGGCTTAGCTCCTATTACTCCAAAAACATCTTGTTTACCGTGAATAATGATCTCTTGAGCGAGTAGAGTTCTTGGATCAATTCCACCAATGCTTGTAACTTTTACAAATCCATTTTCATCAATATCCTTTACCATTAGACCAATTTCATCCATATGAGCAGCAAGCATGATTTTAATTTTATTAGTATTTTCTTGTCCATTTCTTTTTGCAACTATATTTCCTAAATTGTCTATTTGTATTTCATCAGTAAGATTTTGAAAAGCCTCTGTAATATGATTGAAAATACTATCTTCATATGCAGATACGCCTATTCCCTCGCATAACTTTTTTAGTAACTCTTTAGATTCCAAAAAAATTCCTCCTTTCAAGTTCATGAATAATTATATCATAAAATAGTTAGAAACCCTAAAAAAATAATGGAAAATTAAGTTACTTTTTTGTAAAAAAATGTTTTAACTGTTTTAAAATTATATCTATCAGGTAATATAATTTGTTCTGTACTCCCAACAAAAAGGATTCCATCATTTTTTAATGAATTATAGAACTTCTTATACATGATATTCTTTGCATCATCAGTAAAATATATCATTACATTTCTACATAAAATTAAATCATTATTATTTGGATATTTATCTGACAACAAATTTAACTGCTTAAATTGCACACATTTTTTTATTGATTCATCTAACTTATAAGAGTTTCCTATTTTCTCAAAATATTTATTAATAAATTCTTTTGGAAGACTCTGAATGCTTTTTTCATTATATACTCCAATTTTTGCTTTATCAATTGCATTTAAATCTAAATCTGTTGCAAATATTTTAATTTGACTTATAGGTAAAAATTTAGATAACAACATAACTAATGAATATGGCTCTTCACCAGTAGAGCATGCACTACTCCAAATATTAATATTTTTATTATGTCTTAAAAGCTCAGGAAATACATATCTTTCCAATACTTCCCATTGAGAAGGGTTTCTATAGAATTCAGATACGTTTATAGTTAGATAATTTATAAAGTCTTCTAATAACTTTTTATTTTTTTTTAGTCCCGAAAAGTAATCATCAAAATCTTTATAGCTATTTCTACTTATTAAGGAATTAATACGTCTTTTCATTTGTTTTTCTTTGTAACTTGATAAATCAATACCAATCAGGTTGAAAACATTTTTTTTGAAATTTTCATATTTATCCATTCAATTACCCCTTTATTCTCAATTAGTTTTATATAATAATCTAAATTTTACTACTACTTTTATAAAAAAGATTTCTTTCAAATTAATTCTGAGATTTTTGTATATATATGTTAAATGTATATTTCTATTTTAACACAAAAAAAAAATGTGGCAATACGCCACTTAAAAATGTAAAGGGGGTCTTGATGTATTTTGTGAGGTCTAATCATATTTTTTGCAAATAAAAGAATATTATACAATTAAATAACAATAAAAAAAAAGGGTTATAACCCTTTTTTTACTATTATTCTTTTTTATTAATTATATCGCCTATGGTAACTTCTTCATCATTGTTCATATATTGTTCAAATTCAGAAGTTTCTTCATTTTTGTTATCTTCATAATTAGTATTATTTTCTTTATTTTCTGCTTCTTTGATACTTAGACTAAGTTTTTGATTTTCTTCATTTATATCAAGAATCTTAACTAAAACTTTTTGTCCAATTTCCAATTTTTCAGAAGGCTTCTTAACATGCTCATTTGATATTTGAGAAATATGAACCAATCCATCTAAACCTGGTTCTAATTCAACAAAAGCGCCAAAATCAACTAGGTTTGCTACGTGACCTTCTACAACATCACCAACTTGATATTTCTCAGCTATATTTTGCCATGGATGAGAAATAGTTTGCTTTAATCCTAGTGATATTTTACCTTTTTGTTTATCAAAATTTAGAATTACAACATTTACTTTATCATTTTCATTAACAACCTCTGATGGATGCTTAATTCTACCCCAAGATAAATCTGAAACATGAATTAGTCCATCTATTCCACCTATATCAACAAAAGCTCCGAAGTTTGTAAGTCTCTTAACTGTTCCTTGAATTTCTTTACCTTTTTCCAACGAGGCCCATACTGCTTCAGTTTTTTGTTTTAACTCTTCTTTTTCTACTATTCTTCTTGATAATACAACCTTTTTCTTGTTCTGTATGAACTCAATAACTCTTACATCAAACTCTACATTCATATAAATATTTAAGTCTTCTACATAGCGATTTGCAACCTGAGAAGCAGGTATAAATCCTCTTATTCCATTTACTAATGCAATTAAACCACCTTTTACTACTTCAATTACCTTTGCATTTACAGTTCTTTCTTCATTAAAAATAGCTTCTACCTCTTCCCAATGTTTAATACTATCTACTCTTTTTTTAGAAAGCAATACATTTCCTTCACCATCATTGAGACTAAGAATATAAACGTTAACTTTATCTTCTACAGATAATATATCTTCAGGTTGTACATTTGGATCTTCTGCTAGTTCATTTCTCTTAATGATACCGTCTGATTTATATCCTAAATTCACCATGACTTCATCACTTTTTATAGATATTACACTTCCTTCTACAACGTCACCACTTCTTAAAGTTACCATTGATTTTTCGATGGCCTCCATCATTTCATTCATATTATTTTCACTCATTTTTTTTACTACCTCCTTAATAATCCATTCTGGCGTTGAAGCACCAGCTGTAATTCCAATTACTTTATATTTTTTAAATTCTTCAAAAGGAAGTTCATTGGCAGTCTCTATATGATAGACATTATTGCAGTGCTTTTTACTTATTTCTACCAATTTTTGCGTGTTAGAGCTGTGATAACCTCCAATGACAATCATTGCATCAGATTTTGTAGCAACTTTTTCACAAGCAGATTGTCTCATATAAGTAGCATTACATATTGTATTAAATATCTTTACCTCTGAACCCTTTTCAGCTATAATTTTTGATAGATTGTTAAATTTTTCTTGAGTTAGAGTTGTTTGTGCTACAATACATATTTTATCATACTTTGACATATGTTCAATATCATCTTTACAATTTATTATTATTGCTTTATTTTCACACCAACCATTTATTCCAATGATTTCTGGATGTGTTGGATTACCAATAATAACAATCTGATAACCCATTTCATGATATCTTTTGGCTTTTTGTTGGATTTTTCTCACAAAAGGACAAGTAGAATCAATGATTTGGATATCATTCTTTTCTGCAATTTCATAGATTTCTAATGGTACGCCGTGAGACCGAACTATGACTTTTGAGTTTTTACCATCTTTAATATCATTAATTATTTCTAGTCCCATTCTTTCAAGTCGTTTGATTTCTTGAGAATTATGAATTAATGGACCAAACGAAAATATTTTGTTATTACCTTTTTCTATTTCTTTTATAGTAGTGTTTATAGCCTTAGACACTCCGAAGCAAAAACCTGCATTCTCTGCGATTAATATTTTCAAGAGTTATCCTCCTAGTAATATTATTTGAATAAATTATTTTTTTAAATCATATATATTATTTAAAATAGTTTCACTAATATTCTGATAGTCTTCTGAAGTTAGCTTTTGACCATACAAATCTGAAAAATCAAGAGGCTTTCCAACTGTAATTTTCACTTTTGAAAAAATTTTATATGTAGCATCAATATATATTGGAATTACAGGTGATTTTCCTTTAATACATATCATACCTATTCCTGGCTTAGCATTTTCTATATCACGTGTTTTAATCCTTGTACCTTCTGGGAAAATACCTAAAAGATT
>DAOUQG010000022.1 GCA_030625765.1 Thermohalobacteraceae bacterium
GGAGTTATTGGACCTACCAGAATGGATTATTCAAAGGTAATTTCAGTTGTTAAGTCTCTTTCATTAGTTTTAAGTGAAATAATTAATGAAGAGTATTATAAAAAGTTTTTAAAGGAGTAAATTATTTTATATAGGTGAAAAAAATTTTTTTCATCTATATAGAGTGTTTATATATTTATTATTTAGAGGTATGAGAGGTGAAAAAATGGGTAAACAAGAAAATACAAAGCATCAGAGTGAGATAATTGATGAAACAGAAGAAAAGGAATTAAAAGAAGAAAAGGTAAAAGAAGAAAAGGTAAAAGAAGATTTAGATGGTAATAATGAAACTGTAAGTGATGAACTTACAGATGAAGATGAGGACTCAAAAGTAGATTATGAAATCATGTATACTCAAAAGCAAGAAGAACTAGATGAATTGAACAACAGATTTATGAGATTACAAGCAGATTTTAACAACTATAAAAAAAGAGTTGAAAAAGAAAAAGAAACCATATATGCATACGCTACAGAAGAGTTGATGACAGAGTTATTGACTGTTTTAGATAATTTTGATAGGGCTTTATCTTCTGCTAATGACAAAGAAAAGGATAGTGCTCTATATGAAGGTGTAAAAATGATATCTGACCAGTTTTTAGTTGCATTAAAGAAGGCTGGATTAGAGGAAATTGATGCACTCAATCAAAAATTTGATCCAAATCTGCATCATGGTGTTGCTCAAGAAGAATCAGATGAATATGATGAAGATACAATACTTCAAGTGTTTCAAAAAGGCTATAAGCTAAAAGATAAAGTAATAAGACCTAGTATGGTAAAAATTTCAAAGTAAGTAATACATAAGGAGGAATGAATAAATGAGTAAAATTATTGGAATTGACTTAGGAACTACTAACTCATGTGTTGCTGTTATGGAAGGTGGAGAACCTACAGTTATAACAAATGCTGAAGGAAATAGAACTACTCCATCCATTGTAGCCTTCACAAAGGGTGATGAAAGATTAGTTGGGGAAACTGCAAAAAGACAAGCAGTTACGAATCCTGACAAGACTATTATGTCTATTAAAAGACATATGGGTACAGATCACAATGAAATAATTGATGGAAAACAATATACTCCACAGGATATATCTGCAATGATACTACAAAAGTTAAAATCTGATGCTGAAAATTATTTAGGAGAAAAGGTTACTGATGCTGTAATCACAGTTCCAGCGTATTTTAGTGATAGTCAAAGACAGGCTACTAAGGACGCTGGTAAGATAGCAGGACTTAATGTAAGAAGAATAATAAATGAGCCTACTGCTGCATCGTTAGCATATGGATTAGATAAAGAACAAGAGCATCATAGAATTATGGTATTTGACTTAGGTGGAGGAACTTTTGATGTTTCAATATTAGAGTTAGGTGATGGAGTGTTTGAAGTTATAGCAACAAATGGTGACAATCATCTAGGTGGAGATGATTTTGATCAAGCTTTAATTGACTATTTAGCACAAGAATTCAAAAAAGAACAAGGAATTGATTTAAGAAATGATAAAATGGCTCTTCAAAGATTAAAAGAAGCTGCTGAGAAGGCAAAAAAAGAATTATCAACTGTAATGACAACAAATGTTAATTTACCATTTATAACAGCAACACAAGATGGTCCAAAACATTTAAATGTTGACATTTCAAGAGCTAAGTTTGAAGAATTAACATCGAGCTTAGTAGATAGAACAATGGGACCTATTAAAAAGGCTTTATCAGATGCTGGGTTAAATCCATCAGACATTGAAAAAGTTATATTAGTTGGTGGTTCAACAAGAATACCTGCTGTTCAAGATGCTGTTAAAAAGCTAACTGGAAAAGATCCTCATAAAGGGGTTAATCCTGATGAATGTGTTGCATTAGGTGCTGCAATTCAAGCAGGAGTACTAAGTGGAGAGGTTAAGGATCTATTATTGTTGGATGTTACGCCGTTATCTTTAGGTATTGAGACTTTAGGTGGAGTATCAACTAATCTAATTGAAAGAAATACTACAATCCCAACTAAAAAGAGTCAAATATTCTCAACTGCCGCAGACAACCAAACAGCTGTTGATATACATGTTCTTCAAGGTGAGAGACCAATGGCAAAAGATAATACAACTTTAGGAAGATTCCAGCTTACTGGAATACCACCAGCACCTAGAGGAATTCCTCAAATTGAAGTTACATTTGATATTGATGCAAATGGTATAGTAAATGTTTCTGCAAAAGATATGGGTACAGGAAAAGAACAAAAGATTACTATTACCGCTTCAACTAATCTTTCTGATGAAGAAATTGAAAGAAAGGTTAAAGAAGCAGAGAAATTTGCAGATGAAGATAAAAATAGAAGAGAATCAATAGAGGTTAAAAATAATGCTGATTCAATGATCTATCAAACTGAAAAAACATTGGGTGAGCTTGAAGGTAAAATAAGTGAAGATGAAAAATCTAAAGTTCAAGCTAAGTTAGATGAATTGAAGAAGGCAGTGGAAAGTGATAATGTTGAAGATATCAAGACTAAAACAGAAGAACTTACAAATGAATTCCATACATTGTCACAAAAGATGTATGAGCAAGCAGCTCAGCAACAAGCACAAGGTCAAGAACAACAAAATACAGACAATCAAAATGATGATGTAGTAGATGCTGATTATGAGGTTGTAGATGATGAAGAATAATATCACCAAAGCTAAATCCTTTGGATTTAGCTTTGTTTTTTTAGCTGGAAGGTGGTGAAAATATGAGTAAAAGAGACTTTTATGAAATACTAGGTGTCCAGAAAAATGCTAGTGAGCAGGAATTGAAAAGTGCGTACAGAAAGCTAGCAAAAAAATACCATCCAGACTTAAACCCAAATGATAAAGAAGCTGAGCAGAATTTTAAAGAAGTTAATGAAGCATATGAAGTTTTGAAAGATTCTGAAAAAAGAGCAAGATATGATAGATTTGGACATCAAGGAGTTAATGGACAAACTGGCGGCTTTGGTGGATTTGAGCAGGGCTTTGGAGGCTTTGGAGATATTTTTGATGATATTTTTGATATGTTTGGTGGTGGTTTTTCAAATAATAGAAAAAAAGCTGGACCTAGAAAGGGTGCTGATTTAAAATATAGAGTAACAATATCATTTGAAGAAGCTGCATTTGGGGTAGATAAAGAAATAAAGATTAAAAGAACTGAAAATTGTTCAAAGTGTAGCGGAACAGGAGCAAAACCTGGAACTAATAAAACTACTTGTGATAAATGTAATGGTACAGGTGAAATCAAATATGCTCAACAAACACCATTTGGTCAATTTGTTAGAGTAGGCACCTGTGATAAATGTAATGGTGCCGGACATATAATTGAAGATCCTTGTCCAAAATGTAATGGAACTGGAAAAGATAAAAAAATCAAGAAATTAAATATTAAAATCCCAGCGGGGGTAGATACAGGATCTGTAATCCCTTTAAGAGGAGAGGGCGAGCCTGGAGAAAAAGGAGGTCCTAGAGGAGACCTATATATCTATATCGATATAAATCCTCACGAGCTATTTAGTAGAGAGGGTAATAACGTGTATTGTGAATACCCAATCAGCTTTACTGAGGCTGCTTTAGGAGCAGAAGTACAGGTTCCAACACTTGATGGGAAGGTAAAATATACAATTTCAGCAGGCACACAGTCTGAAACTGTATTTAGATTACGAGGTAAAGGTATTCCTCATATTAAGGGTTATGGTAGAGGAGACCAATACGTAAAAGTTAAAGTAATAGTACCGAACAAGCTTAATGATAGACAAAAGGAATTATTAAAGGAATTTGCAAAGGAATCAGGCGAAGATATACATGAAAGTAAAAAAGGCTTTTTCGATAAAGTAAAGGATGCCCTAGGTGGCTAAATAATCACTCCACTTCATTGGAGTGGTTATTATTTTTAGGAAAGCGCTGGTTTTTTAAGTATATATAGGGTATAATAATCTGAGAATTGTAATAATCTTTTTAGAATTCTAAAAGGGATGTGAGAGAATGAAGTGGATTGAGGTAATGATAAAAACAACAACAGAAGCTGTTGAGGTAGTGTCAAATATATTATATGAAGTTGGCGTGGGTGGATTAGTTATAGAAGATCCTAATGATATTATTATGCAGACAAAAAGTGAAACGGATTGGGACTATATTGATCCAGAATTATTAAAGAACGATTTCGAGGGAGTTATAGTAAAGGGTTATTTTCCTCAAAGTGAAGATTTAATCGACAAAATCGAATTAATTAGGCAAAATGTAGAAAAAATACCTCAATATAACCTTGATAAGGGTTTAGGTGAAGTTACCACTTCGGAAGTTAATGATGAAGATTGGACACAAACATGGAAAAAATATTATAAACCTAAGAAAATAGGTGAAAGAATTGTTATTAAGCCTACTTGGGAAAATTACATAAAACAAGATAATGAAATTATTATTGAAATAGACCCAGGCATGGCGTTTGGAACTGGAACACATGAAACTACTATCATGTGCCTTAGGCAATTAGAAAAATATGTAAAACAAGGTGATGTGATAATTGATGTAGGCTGTGGAACAGGAATATTATCTATTGGTGCAGCAAAGCTCGATGCTAAAAAAGTCATAGCTGTAGACTTAGATGAAGATTCTGTAAGAGTTTCAAATGAAAATATAGTTATTAATAAGGTTGAAAATGAAGTTGAAGTAAGACATGGAGATTTGTTAGAAGTAGTTACTGAGAAATCAGATATCGTTGTATCAAATATCATTGCAGAAATAATTGTTATATTAGTTAATGATATCTCAAAGGTATTAAAGAATGATGGAATTTTTATTTCATCTGGAATTATTATAGAGAAAATTGATATGGTTAAAAATTCTCTAAGAGAGAATGGGTTAGAGGTATTAGATGTAATTATTGATGGAGAATGGGCTTGTATTGTTTCAGTTTTTAAAGAAGGTAATAATAATGCATAGATTTTTTATTAACAAAGAAAATATTATTAACGATACAGTTTTAATTGATGGTGACGATGTCAAGCATATTAAAAATGTCTTAAGACTTAAAATAGGTAGTAAAATAGTTGTGTGTGATGGAGAATGCAGTGATTACGTAGTTGAAATAGCCAAAATAGGAAATAATGATGTTTGTGGGACTATTTTAAACAAGGAAAAATCTAAAGGAGAGCCACCTATAGATATAGTATTATATCAGGGACTTCCAAAGTCCGCTAAAATGGACTTAATAGTGCAAAAATGTACTGAGCTTGGGGTATGCAAAATAGTTCCTATTGTTACTGAAAGAACAGTTGTAAAGGTTGAAGATAATAAAAAGGAACAGAAGAAGATTGATAGATGGAACAGAATAGCATTAGAAGCAGCCAAACAGAGTAAGAGAGGAAAAGTTCCAGAGGTTAAAAGTATAATAAGCTTTGAAAGGCTTATTAATGACATAGCTGATGGAAGTTTCACAATTGTTCCGTATGAAGATGAATTGAAAATTGGTGCAAAAGAAATACTAAAAAAATGCAATGGGGAAAAGATAAATATTATTATTGGACCTGAGGGAGGTTTTGAGGAAACTGAAATAGCTAAGCTAAAAGAGATAGGTGGTCATATTATTAGTTTAGGTCCTAGAATTTTGAGAACCGAAACAGCAGGATTTGCAACATTATCAATAATAATGTATGAGCTTGGAGATTTAGGAGTGATTTAGATGAAAACAGTTGCCTTTTATACATTAGGATGTAAGGTTAATCAGTATGAGACAGAAGCAATGTCAGAGCTTTTTCAAAAAAAGGGATACAGAGTTGTAGAACCAACAGAGAAGGCCGACGTATATGTTATTAACACTTGTACTGTTACAAATTTAGGTGATAGGAAGTCCAGACAATTTATAAGAAGGTCAAAGAAGAAAAATGAAGATGCCGTTATTGCAGTAGTTGGATGCTATGCTCAAATGTCACCTGATGAGATTTCTAAAATAGAGGATGTAGATATAATTTTAGGTACTAAGGATAGAAACAAAATTGTTGAATTGTGTGAAAAGGCAATAAGTGAGAATAGAAGATATAATTTAGTAGAAGATATAATGCAGGTGAAAGAGTTTGAAGAATTATCTATAAAACAGGTAAAAGGAAAAACTAGAGCAAATCTTAAAATACAGGAAGGGTGCAACCAGTACTGCTCATATTGTATTATACCATATGCAAGAGGTCAAATAAGAAGTAGACAATTAGGCAATATTGTTAGTGAAGTGAATAAACTAACTGAAAATGGTTTCAAAGAAGTAGTACTTACTGGGATTCATGTTGCATCTTATGGAAAAGATTTAGGAGATATTAGACTTATAGATGTTATTGAAAAAATACATGATATTGCAGGTATTGAAAGAATAAGACTTAGCTCATTAGAACCTACAGTTGTTACAGATGATTTTATGAAGAGTATTTCAAGACTATATAAGGTTTGTGATCACTTTCATTTATCACTTCAAAGTGGAAGTGATACAGTACTTCAAAGAATGAATAGAAAATATACAACTGAACAATATAAAAACATAGTTAAACTAATAAGAAAATATATGCCTAACGTAGCTATTACAACAGATATTATAGTCGGATTTCCTGGAGAAACAGATGACGAGTTTTCAGATACTTATAATTTTGTTAAATCAATTGGTTTTTCTAGAATTCATGTTTTTAAGTATTCTCCTAGAACAGGCACTCCAGCTGCAAAATTTGCTAATCAAATAAGTGGTATTGAAAAAAATGAAAGAAGTAAAAAATTAATAGATCTAGGTGAGAAGCTATCAAAGGAGTTTATTACAACTTTTATTGGTAAGACTGTAGAGGTTTTATTTGAAGAAAGGGTTAAGAACAAACCTAGTTATATTGTAGGATACACTACAAATTATATTAGAACTATTTGCAATACCCCAGAAAATTTTGAAGGTAGAATTTTAAAAGTTGCTATCACAGGAATTGATAGAGATACTTTAATTGGAGAAATAATTTTATAAAAAATAAACATTTTTATTGAATTTCTCTTATTGAATATATATAATTGCACTAGGGAGGTGAAATGGGTGACAGATTGTATTTTTTGTAAAATTGTAAATGGTGAAATTAAGACAACATTAATATATGAAGACGATAAAGTCTTAGCTTTTAATGATATTGACCCACAAGCTCCTGTACATATACTAGTAATACCTAAAGAGCATATTTCTTCAATAAATAATATTAACGAAAACAACCATGAGATTGTTGGATATATATATTCTATTATCAGCAAGCTTGCTAAGGAGAAGGGTATAGCAGATAAAGGCTATAGAATAGTTAGTAATTGTGGGCAAGAAGGAGGGCAAACAGTAGATCATTTACACTTTCATTTATTAGGTGGTCGAAATTTGCAGTGGCCTCCAGGTTAAAAAGTATTGCAAAAAGCTTATAGTTAGTGATATAATATTTAAGTGTCGATTTCCACTTGCTGCAGTTTTTAAAAAAATGGGGTAAGTTGCAGTAATAGAGGGGAGGGTGAGACGGATGTCAGAAATTAAAATAAGAGATAATGAATCTTTGGAAAATGCACTTAGAAGATTTAAAAGAAAATGCGCAAGAGCTGGCGTTTTAAAAGAAGCTAGACAAAGAGAGCATTACGAAAAGCCTAGCGTAAAGCGTAAGAAAAAAGCAGAAGCAGCTAGGAGAAAAAATAAAAGAAGATAGTTAAGATTTGAGGTGAACTTATGTCCCTGAAGGGAAAATTGATGGAAGATCTAAAATCATCAATGAAAAGTAAGAACAAAGTAAGAAAAAATGTTGTTACTATGGTTAGAGCTGCAATCAAGCAAAGAGAAATTGATGAAAGAATTGAATTAACAGATGAGGATATTATTGATATAATATCTAAGCAGGCTAAGCAAAAGAAAGACGCTCTTGAGGATTTTACAAAGGCGGATAGACAAGATTTAATAGACCTTACTAAAGAAGAAATCGAAATACTATCTGAGTACTTACCAGAGCAGTTGACTGAAGAAGAAATTGATGATATAGTTAAAACAGTTATTGATGAAGTTGGAGCTAATTCTTCTAAAGATATTGGTAAGGTTATGGGTAAGTTAATGCCTAAAGTTAAAGGTAGAGCCGACGGTAGCTTGGTTAATAGATTAGTTAGACAATATTTGAAATAGATGTAGAAGGAATCTAAATATTATGTATTTAGATTCTTTTTATTTATAGCAATGTATGTATTTTGTAAAAACGTACACAGAAAACGACTTTTAGGATATTAAATCATACATTTAAGTGTAATTTCTATACAATTTTATAGAAAGATGATAAAATTATATTATCAGTTTTATATAATTGCATAAAATGGAATATTATTCAAACAATTTAACAGTATTAATAAGCTTAAAGATTGAATAAAATATCTTGGGGGGGTGATGACATGTTAAATAAAAAATTTTTAAGAATACTTAATATTGCTATTATAGTTTTGATTATTTTAAGTAGTGTTGTGGTATTTGCTGAAGATGGTAATGATGTATATGTAGTTCCTATTAAAGGTATGATAAATAAAGCTGTGTATCAATTTATTCAAAGTAATGTTGATGAAATCAAAAGTCTAAATCCAAGTGCAATAATTTTTGAGATTGATACTTATGGAGGATACATCTCTGAAGCTGAAAAAGTATGGAGGCTTATTTCTGAATTAGATGTTCCTACGATTTCATTTGTTAATACTAAGGCTGAATCCGCCGGAGTATTAATAACTGTTTCATGTGACAAAATTGCTATGGCAAAAGGATCTACAATTGGTTCAGCAGAAACAGTACCATATAATGAAAAAACACAATCTATGTGGGTTAGTTGGCTACGAGAGGCAGCTGAAAATAAGGGAAGAAATCCTGAGTTGGTTGCAGCAATGGCAGACAAGGGTATAGAAATTCCTACTGTTATTGAAAAAGGAAAGCTTCTAAATTTAAACTCTAGTAGAGCAAAAGAACTTGGGTTTACTGATATTATTGCGAATGACTATGAAGAAATTCTTGATAACTTGGATATAGAATATAATAATATTATTAAACTTGAAACTAACTTGAGAGTAAAGGTTGCTAGAATATTAACTGATTCATATGTAACTATACTTCTTTTGACATTAGGTTTTATTGGGCTAGTTATTGAGATATTTGCACCTGGTTTTGGTGCTGGAGGCACTTTGAGTATTATTGCTTTTTCATTATTCTTTGGAGGAAATATTCTTGTTGGCAATTCTGGATTAGGAGTAGTAGTACTTTTTATTGTAGGTATTTCCTTGTTAATTATTGAACTGGTGGTCCCTGGTTTTGGGCTTCCTGGAGTAGGAGGAATAGCTTTTGTTGCTTTAAGCATCATAATGGCTATGAATTCAATTGGAACTGCAGTTATATCATTGTTGGTTACAATAGTATTATCTATTATTGTTGCAATACTGTTGATCAAATTTGGATACAAAAGTCCATATTTAGATAGAATAATTCTTAAGACAAAGCAAGAAAAAGAGAGTGGTTATATAAGCAGTTCTATTAAAAAAGACTACATAGATAAAGAAGGCATAGTTTATACATATTTAAGACCTTCTGGAACTGTACAGATTGAAAATGAAAAAATAGAAGCTGTTTCCGAGGGCGAATTTATTGAGAAAGGAGCGAAGGTGAAGGTTATTAAGGTTAAAGGACCTAGAATTATCGTAAAAAGAGTTAAGTAGTATTTAAATAATAATTTTTTAGGAGGGTTACATATGCCAATGATTATTCCTTTTGTAATTATTGCAGTTGCAGTTATTATTTTTCTATCAATTTTCTTTAGTTTTATTCCAGTAGGGTTATGGATTACAGCTTATTTTTCAGGTGTAAAGATAGGTATTTTTACATTAGTAGGTATGAAATTAAGAAGAGTTGTACCTAGAAAAATAGTAAATCCACTTATCAAGGCTACAAAGGCAGGTTTAAAGCTCAGTGTAGATAAACTAGAGGCACATTATCTAGCTGGAGGTAATGTTAACACTGTAATAGATGCTTTAATTGCTGCACAAAGAGCAGATATAGCTATTGAATTTGAGATGGCAACAGCAATTGATTTAGCAGGACGTAATGTATTAGAGGCTGTTCAAGTAAGTGTAAATCCAAAGGTGATTGAAACACCAAAGGTTGCAGCAGTTGCTAAAAATGGAATCGAAGTTGTTGTAAAGGCTAGAGTTACAGTTAGAGCTAATATTGAAAGATTAGTTGGTGGAGCTGGTGAAGAAACTATCATCGCAAGAGTTGGAGAAGGTATTGTTACAACAGTAGGTAGCTCTGCAACTCATAAGGACGTTTTAGAAAACCCAGATTTAATTTCAAAAACTGTACTTGATAAAGGGTTAGATGCTGGAACAGCTTTTGAAATTCTTTCAATTGATATTGCTGATATAGACGTAGGAAGAAATATAGGAGCTCAGCTTCAAACAGATCAAGCTGAAGCTGATAAGAGAGTATCTCAAGCAAGAGCAGAAGAAAGAAGAGCAATGGCAGTAGCTAGAGAGCAAGAAATGAAGGCTGAAGTACAATCAATGAGAGCAAAGGTTGTTGAAGCAGAAGCAGAGGTTCCTCTAGCACTTGCAAAGGCACTTAGAGATGGAAATTTGGGAGCTATGGATTATTATAATCTCAAAAACATATTATCTGATACAAATATGAGAGAATCTATATCAAACATTAATAAAACAGAAAAAAATGATGATTTAAATAGTTAAAATCCAAAGGATGTGATGAGATGGATTTTGGAGACAGTTTTGCAGGTATACTAAAAGTGTTTGGAGTATTGTTGATACCAATAATACTAAAATCAGTAGGGCAGAAAAAGAAAATTGAAGTTCGCAATACTAGAAAACCTACACCTATTCCTATGACATCTACTCGTACTTCTGATGCATCATCTCATAGAAGTCTTGAACAGTCACAGAATGAATATAATAAGGATATTGATGTATACAGCATTAAGGAATCAAAAATAATAGATGAAGTAGAAAATTGTATTACTAGTGAAAAAATTGAGAAAAAAGTATATGCTAAAGAAATAACTGATGTAATAAAACAAAACGAAATAGGATTACAGAATATCAATCTTTCTTTTAAAAAAGAAGACTTAGTAAAAGGTATAATAATGTCTGAAATTCTTTCTAAACCAAAAGGACTTCAGAAAAAGCTTCGATAATTGGAAACAACCATTAGGTGTAAGTGCCTGATGGTTGTTTTTTTACTTGAATTTACTTTCACCATATCTGTAATACACAATGAATTAAAAGCATAGATTTTATATAAAGGAGGGCTTTGTGTGAAAAAAAGGATGGATGAGATAAAATCTAGTATTTCAGAAATACTTGAGCTTCCTAAGGATATCGTTTTAGATTTACCTAAGGTTACTATGATTGGAAATTTACAGGTTTATATAGAGAATCATAAAGGTATTATAGAGTATAGCAAGCACAGAATAAGAATCAATACAAACATTGGTATACTTAGAATTACCGGAAAAGACATGTACATTAGAACAATAGTAACTGAAGAGGTGGTTGTAGTAGGAGATATTGAATTGTTAGAATTTCAAGAATAGGGGTGCTTAAATTGCTTGTTATAAGATTATGGAATTATTTTCGTGGATATGTTATTATTAGAGTGGAAGGGCTTACTCTTGAGAAATTTATTAACCTTGCAATAGCAAGAGATGTATATTTGTGGGATATTGTGAGAATTGATTATACTACATTAGAAGCGCGAGTTAGTGTGAAAG
This sequence comes from Thermohalobacteraceae bacterium, assembly GCA_030625765.1. GTDB lineage: Bacteria > Bacillota > Clostridia > Tissierellales > VENL01 > DAOUQG01. The sequence goes on from DAOUQG010000022.1 coordinate 11,804, forward strand.
GCTTTAAAGAATTGAAGGAAGTTGTGAAAAGAGTAGGTTGTAGAGTTAATATTATTGAAAAAAAAGGATATCCTTTTTTCGTGCATAAATTTAAATATAGAAAGATGTTTGGGTTAGGGTTTATTATTGCATTAGCTATAATATTTTTTTTAACTTCATTTATTTGGTCAATAGATATTGAAGGTAGTGAAAGTGTTTCAAACGGTGAAATTCTAACTTATCTTAAGAGTATCGGAATTGATACTGGAACTAAGAAAAAAACTATTGACACAGCAGAGGTAAAAAAACAGCTGCTCACTCATATAGATTCTATTGTTTTCGCAAGAGTTGAAGTCAAAGGAACAAAGCTTTTAATTGAAATAAAGGAGAGTGCAGCAATACCAGATAGTGAAGACAAGGATTATCCATGTAATATTATAGCAATGAAGAAAGCAGTTATCGAAAAGGTTATAGCTAAAAATGGGAATAGCATAGTTGAAAGAGGAGATATTGTAAAGACTGGGCAAGTATTGATAACTGGCATTATAGATGATGAAAGGCTTGAAAATCCTCTTTTAGTTCATTCGGAGGGTGAAGTTTATGGAAAAACATGGTATAACAAAATCATACGAGAAGCAATAAATAAGACTATAAAGGAAGAAACAGGGAATGTACACTCTACTAAAGAAATCAAAATTGGAAAAAAAAGAATTCATTTAATTAACGGAGATATTCCATTTGATAACTATATTGAAAGAGAAAATTCAAAAAAGATAATTGACTGGAAATTTATTAAATTATCAGTTGAAATAATTGAACATAAATATTTTGAAGTAAAAACTAATAATTTTACTCAGGATATTGATTCTTTGAAGCAAACTGTAGCTGTCAGAGGAGTTCAGCAAATTATGGAGAAGTTACCACAGGATGCTAGAGTTGTATCAAAGGATGTAGTTTATTCTGTAGAAGATAATTATTTAGTTACAAAAATCTCAATTGAAGTAATTGAACAAATTGGACAAAAAGATAAAATTACTAGTGATAGCTTTAAGGAGGAATAAGGTTGAAGAAAGAAACAAAAGAGAGAAGAATATCAATAGGATCACAAGATTATACAGGTGAACTATTTGGAAATTATGATGAAAAAATTAAGATTATTGAAAAGACTTTTGGAGTAGATATAGTTTCAAGAGAAGGAGACATAAGGATTTTAGGGGAAGAGCCTTCTATAGATATTGTAGAAAAATTAATTCATAGGTTAATTGGTATTATTAAGTCTGAAGGTAGTGTTAGTACACAGCAAATAAGATATACAATCGATTTAGTTACTGAGGGGCATGAAGATGAAATTAAGCAGCTACTGGATAATGTAATATGCGTAACTGCTTCAAAAAAGAGTATTAAACCTAAAACTCTTGGACAGAAGGCATATATTAACGCAATTAAAGATAATGATGTTGTATTTGGTATTGGACCTGCAGGTACTGGTAAAACATATTTAGCAATGGCGATGGCAGTTACTGCATTTAAAAACAACGAGGTTAGTAGAATTATTTTAACAAGACCTGCTGTAGAAGCAGGGGAAAGCCTTGGTTTTTTACCAGGAGATCTTCAGGATAAAGTTGATCCTTATTTAAGACCATTATATGATGCATTATTTGATATTTTGGGGGCTGAAACATATGCTAAATATGTTGAAAGAGGACTTATTGAAATTGCACCACTTGCATATATGAGAGGTAGAACCTTAGATTCATCATACGTTATTTTGGATGAAGCACAAAATACTACTGAAGAACAGATGAAAATGTTTTTGACTAGGCTTGGGTTTGGATCAAAAGCTATTATTACAGGAGATATTACTCAAATAGACTTACCGAAAGGCAAAAATTCTGGATTAAAGAAAGTGACGAAGGTTCTTCATGGTGTAAAAGGTATAGGTTTTGTATATTTAGGCAAAAAAGATGTTGTAAGACATCATCTTGTTCAGAGGATAATTGATGCATATGATAAATTTGAAAAAAGAAGAAACAGGAAGAAATAATATGTTTTATATGGAGGGTTTCCATGTTATCTTTTAAGTTTAAAGAGATGGACAAACTAAAGGACAATTTTATTTTCAATTTTTTTAATAAAACAATAGTAAAACAAATAATTTTATGTATAATTTTCACTGCCTTATTGTTTATGATAGTGTTTGATGCTATAACACCAGAAAAGGTTAGTGTAGACGTTGGAGATGTAGCACCTAGAGATATAAGAGCAGTACGAGATATTATTAATGAACAGGCTACAGAGGATTTGAGACAAACAGCTATGGAAAGTGTAGAACCAAGATATAGTAGAGATCCATCTGTTCAAGTAAAGATGAAATACGATATAAAGAATTTTTTTCAACTATTAACTTATATTAAAGAGAATTCTGAAGGTAATATTAACAAACAAGTGTTTGATTTAGAAAAAAATTCAGACTTAACTCTTATAAAAGAACAGTATCAAATTGCCCTTAGCTTAGATTCTGAGAATTTAACAATGCTAGAAACTAGTATATACGATATAGTTAATGAAATTATGAGTACAGGTGTAAAATTTGATGAGATTGAGTCTGCAAAAGAGGATGTAAAGAAAATATTTGATAGTTTATCAAATTTATCTGAAAAAGATAAAGAATTAGGCGCTAGTATCATTAATAATGTTTTAAAACCAAATAAATTCTTAGATGTAGAAGTTACACAGTCTAAAATGCAGGAAGAAGCAAATAAGGTCAAGTCAGTAATCATCAGAGAAAATGAATTAATAGCTAGAAAAGGAGATGTAATTGATAGTATTACCTTAGATATTATTAAGCAATCAGGAATATTAAAGGAAGAAGGTAGTATAGATTATAAGACGATTTTTGGTTCATTATTGTTTGTTTTAATTCTTGAAGCTATGGTTTTTGCATATTTATACTATTTTAATAGAGAAATATTAGAAAATTCGAAGGTAGTAATATTGTCTATAATCATATTATCTATTATAATTATTTCTCAGACAACAAATGCTATAGATGGATATCTGATTCCAATTTCTGCAGCAACTATGTTAATTTCAATTATTATTGACCCTAAGCTAGCAATATTGATAAACTTTTTTCTAGTTATAATTATTGGTGTAATAACTGGAAATAATATGGATACATTAATTGTATTATTAATTGGTGGTTCTGTAGGAGTTTTTGGAATAGTGAATACACATCAAAGATATAATATTTTTTTAACTGGATTAATAGTGAGCTGCGCAAATATGCTTACAATACTGTCATTTGGTTTGATAGGTAACGCAGAAATCAATTATATACTTACAAAAGGCTTATATGGTGCATTAAATGGTATATTTTCTGCAATTTTAACAGTAGGATCATTACCACTTTGGGAGAATATTTTTGGAATTATAACCCCACTCAAGCTATTGGAGCTTTCAAATCCTAATCAACCACTTTTGAAAAGATTACTTCTAGAAGCACCTGGAACGTACCATCATAGTATAATAGTAGGAAATCTTAGTGAAGCTGCCTCAGACGCAATACAAGCAAATTCATTAGTTGCAAGAGTTGGGGCATATTATCATGATGTAGGAAAGCTTAAAAGACCTTATTTTTTTAAAGAAAATCAAATAAATATTGAGAATCCGCATGATAAGATAAATCCAAATCTAAGTACATTGATAATAACAAACCATGTCAAGGATGGTGTACAACTAGCTAAAAAAAATCGATTACCTTTAATAATTAGAGACATTATTAAGCAGCATCATGGTGAAACTATTGTAGCTTACTTTTATCATAAAGCATTAAATGATGAAAAAACTGATTTTATCAAAGAGGAAGATTACAGATACGAAGGACCTAAGCCTCAATTTAAGGAAGCTGCAATAATCATGCTAGCAGATTCTGTAGAGGCTGCTGTAAGATCAATACAGGAGCCTACAAAAGGGAAAATAGATGGGTTGGTAAGAAAATTAATAAAAGATAAATTAAATGATGGACAATTAGATGAATGTGATTTAACTTTAAAGGATTTGGATACTATAGCATATTCTTTTGTTAATGTTTTAATGGGAATATTTCATGAAAGAATTAAGTATCCTGAGTTAGATTTAAATGAATTGAAAGGAGTAGAGTAATTGGAAATAGCAATTGATAATAGACAAGATGTAGTTGCAATTGAAGAAGAGATTTTCAATAAATTAGATGCTGTATGTGAAGAATGCTTAAAAGCAGAAGGTAAATCTTTAAATTATGAGATTAGCATTTCATTTGTTGATGATAATGAAATCAGGAAATTAAATAAAGAATATAGAGGAATTGATAGGCATACAGACGTATTGTCTTTTCCTATAATAGAGAATGAAATAATCTTTGATGAAGCAACTGAGGAACTATTAGGAGATATAGTTATATCTGCTGAAACAGCACTTAGACAATCAGAAGAATATGAACATTCTTTTGAGAGAGAAATTGTATATTTGGTTGTTCACAGTATGTTTCATTTATTAGGATATGACCATTTGAATGAAAAAGAAAAGAAGGTAATGAGAGAAAAGGAAAAAGAGGTAATAAAACTACTTGGCATTTATAGATTTGACAATGAGTAAAATTAAAAATATATAGAATTCAGGTGTTTTTATGAAGGTGAGAAATCTAATACAGAGCTTTAACTATGCAATAGATGGCATAGTATATTCTTTGAAAACCCAGCGAAATATGAGGATTCATTATTCAGCTGCAATTTTTGTGTTGCTGATCAGTTTGTTTTTCAACTTGAGCAGGATTGAACTCCTTATTCTCTTTTTTGCTATTTCCCTGGTAATAATAACTGAAATGATAAACACAGCAATAGAAAAAACTATTGATATGTTTACGTCAAAGTACCATCCTTTTGCTAAAATTGCTAAAAATGTTGCTGCGGGAGCTGTATTAATTGCATCTTTAAATGCTTTAATTGTTGCATATTTAATATTTTTTGATAGATTAAATCCATATACAAGTTTAGTTTTAGTTAAAATAAAGAATTCTCCAATACATTTAACATTTATTAGCTTAGTATTAGTTATAATCATAACAATTATAGTTAAAACGAAAACTAAGATTGGGACTCCTATGCAAGGAGGAATTATTAGTGGACATACTGCTTTGGCATTTTCTATTGCAACTGCTATTACCTTTATTGGAGAAAATATTTTAATTACTACCTTGAGTTTTCTTATTGCACTTTTGGTAGGTGAAAGTAGAATAGAAGGTAAAATACATTCAACCTTCCAAGTATTTAATGGATCAGTATTTGGAATACTTGTTACTGTAATCATTTTTCAGTTTATAGGTTAATTCGGAGGGATATGCATGTCTAATGTAGACATATTAGTACGAGCTGGAATTCTTTTTGTTTTGCTCATATTATCTGGAGTTTTTTCAAGTTCTGAGACTGCGCTTACTGTAATTACTCCAGCTAAAATAAGACAGCTGAAAGAGCATGATGTGCGCTCTGCTGAAGTTTTGAAGAGAACTAAGAGAAAAATAAATACCATATTAACTACAATTCTAATTGGAAACAATATTGTAAATATTGCCGCTACAGCTATTTTAACAGAATTAACTGTAAAAATAATTAGTGGAAGCGGTTCAACTCTTATTGCAACAGTAATAATGACTGTATTAGTATTAATATTTGGAGAAATTACACCTAAAACCTTTGCTGCTCAAAACCCTGAAAAAATAGCAGTTAGAGTAGCAAAACCATTAGAAATTCTTTCTAAAATACTTATGCCTATTTTATTTATTCTAAGTAAAGTTACAAATGTTCTAATTAAGATGTTTGGTGGAAGGGTTGGAGAGAATAGTCCATTTGTAACAGAGGAAGAAATCAGATCGTTAGTAGATGTAGGTGAAGAAGAAGGTGTTTTAAAGCATCAGGAAAGACAAATGATAGAAGGTATTTTCGAGATTGATGACATAGATGTGGCTGATGTAATGGTACCAAGAATTGATATAGTTGCAGTATCTGAGGATACTTCTATGAAGGAAGCTTTAGATTTGATAATAACTTATGGTCATTCAAGGATTCCAGTTTATAGGGGAACTATAGATAATATCATTGGGATTGTTTATGCTAAAGATATATTACCATTTGTTTCATTGTCAAAGGCTGAAATAGAAGATAAAACAATTAGAGACTTGATGAGAAAAGCTTACTATGTTCCTCAAACTAAGAAAGTAAACCAGTTATTAAAAGAGTTACAAAAAAACAAGATACATATGGCTATAGTACTTGATGAGTATGGAGGTACTGAAGGATTAGTAACTATAGAAGATATTTTAGAGGAAATAGTTGGAGATATTTTAGATGAATATGACAAAGAAATTAATCTGATAGAAAAAATTGAAGATAATATGTTTTTGGTTAAGGCTGAGATTTCTTTGGAAGAAATCAATGAGCAGTTTAATGTTGATTTACCAGAGGATGATTTTGATTCTCTTGGTGGATATATTTTTAGTTCACTAGGTAGAGTAGCAGTGCAGAGCGATAAAGTTAAATATAGAAATTTGGACATGACTGTTGTAAAGGTACATAATAGAAGAATAAAACAGATTGAAATCAGAGTAGAAAAGGTTGAGTCATAGTATTGTCTGATTATGGTTCGAGTTTATATAACATTATATTTGGATTAATTATTGTATACAAGGAGGAAATAGGATGAAAAAAAAGACAATAGCTTATACGGTTTGGATATTAGTTATTATATTTATGTTAATAGGATGTAATACAAAAGGAGTTTTTATTGATAATGATACGGATAGTAATACTGTTTCAATAGATGAAGAAAATACAAGTGAAGTGGTAGACGAAGAACAAGATGCTAATCAGGAATCACAAACAGAAAATGAAGAAGATACTACCAACGAACAAGAACAAAATACTGAAGAAGAAAATACTGAAGAACAGAATGATGATAACGAAGATTCGGTTGATTCTGAAGAAAATGATAATAATACAAATAATGTTAAACAAGGAATTCCATCACCTATAAGTGGAATATATGCTTCTGATGAAAAGGTAGATAGAAGACCAGTAGCGATTATGTTTGACAATCATCCTAGAGCAAGATGGCAAGCAGGATTGGGACAAGCTGAGGTCATATATGAATTTCAGGTTGAATACCCTTATACTAGGTACATGGGAATATTTTTGATTAATGATCCAAAGCATGTAGGGCCCATCAGAAGCTCAAGACCATATTTTGTTACTGCTTTATTAGAGTATGATCCAGTATATGTTAGAGTTGGGGGCAGTACTGCTGCGTATCAATATATAAACAGATTAAACCTTGCAGATATTGATGGAATAAAAAGTGGTGGTTTTTGGAGATATTATGAAACAGGAAAGAAAACTCCTAACAATATGTACTCTAGCATGGCTGCTATAAGAAGGAATCAGAAGAACAAAGGCTATCGATTGAAAGGAAACTATGAAGGTTTTATGTTTAACGAGGAAGATACACACATTGAGGGCATTGATGCTAAAAATGTTAAAATAAAATATAATAAGAGTAATACTACAGAGTATGTATTTGATAGTGACAAAAAGGTATATAATAGATATAAGGATGGCAAATTGCATATAGATGAGCTTGATAAATCTACAATTACAGCTAAAAATATTATTATTCAAAAAGCTAAAACTAAAGTAATTGATGACGAAGGAAGATTGTCAATTGACAACATTGGATCAGGCAACGGTTATTACATTACAAACGGAAAAGCAATAGAGGTTATTTGGAAAAAAGAATCAGAAAGAAGCAAAACAAGGTATTATGATAGCAAGGGAAAAGAAATAAGCTTTAATTCAGGCGTTACATGGATTCAAGTTACTCCATTAAACCCAAATATCACTATTAATTAAATAGGAGTG
>DAOUQG010000115.1 GCA_030625765.1 Thermohalobacteraceae bacterium
AAGGACTTTCCCCAAACTCGTACAATAAGATGGATAACGTTTACCCATTTCAAAATCCGGTCTCAATAAATGCTTTGAATCAACCTTTTCAATATACACTACATGTTCATCATCTCTAATTGCAAGGTTTACATTTTCACCACACTTATCATTTAATTGCCCCATCCAAAATTTAGCTTTTTCTTTCCATTTATACATGTTTTCAGTCTTATTTCTATAAATCAATAACTTTATACCAAGTCTATATTTCTTATTATCAGTATTTTGTACTATTAATCCTTTATGTTCAAGTGTGTTTATAATTCGATGAACAGAACTTTCAGGCATATCTATTATTTGACTTATTTCTTTAATGCCTTTTTCATCAGTGTCGTTATTAAAACATTCTAAAATATCTATTCCTTTCACTAATGTTTGTACTAAAAAACTCTTATTTTTATCCTTCATACCTATAACCTTCCTTTATAATTATTATTTTAATGATTCTACTCAAAAAAAGTAAAATCATGCTGAAATTTGCTCAGAAAGTCTTTGTTCCAAATCCATAGCAAGTTTTCTCCATTATAATACGTTGGTAATGTCATTTTCAATTTGATACTATTCAACCAATCGATAAGTAATATATTCAATTCCATTATTATATTTTTAGCTTTATGTAAACATATAAATATTCCAAAAACTCCCTTGCAAAATTATACATACTAAACATAGTAATTATATCAATCTTTAAAACAAAAATCAATAATTTTGAAAATAATGAAAATATCAGATAACTTCAGTTTAATTTCATGAAAAGAATTCTGTAAGAATTTTATTTTTACTGAAAACCCGAATAATTTATAGAATTAATTTTTTTATACTACCTACAAACTTTTATAATAAAATGCATATTTCATTTCTACAACTTCATGTAATTTGGGATATGCAAATCCACTTTTTACTCAAATAAAAAATCAATTCATAGATTTTTTATTATATTATTTAAACACTAGAGCAATAAGGTTGAATGGTATAGGGATAATCTTTTGTTTTATTAGAAAATGAACTCGTTTAGCTTTAGCTAAACGAGCTCACTATTATTTTGAAGCTAAAATACCGTATTTTGTTACATTTTGAACAGTTAATTGTTCAATATAATCTAAATGCTCTTTATTTTTTTCTTCATCGGCAAACAAATGTTTATACCTTTTTTGACAACTCAAATACTCTTTTGCAGCTTTTTTCTCTTTTAATTTCTTAACATTTGTTAATTCACCATTCTCATATTCATAAATAGGAAATACTCCTGTTTCAACAGCTAATCTAGCTACTTCAACTGCACGACTACTATCAAATCCCCATCCAATATTACAAGTTGTTAATACTTGAATATATGCTGAACCTTCAACTTCTAAACCTTTTTTAACTTTTCTTTCAAGATCTTTCAAATCTGATATGCTAGCTGTTGCCACATATTTAACGCCATGCTCAAGTGCTATTCTACATAAGTCTTTCTTTGTTCTATCTCTACCAAAAGAATATTCTCCAGAAGGGCTTGTTGTAGTTGTTGCACCATATGGAGTAGCTCCACTAGTTTGAACACCAGTGTTCATATAAGCTTCATTATCATAGCAAATATAAAGGACATCATCTCCTCTTTCAAGCATACCCGAAAGAGCACCAAATCCGATATCATTTGTAGCTCCATCACCACATATAGCAACTACTTTTGTATTATTAGGATTACCCTTAGAATTTAAAGCTTCCAACACTCCAGTTGCTACAGTTGGAGCATTTTCAAATACTGAATGTATCCATGGTACTTCCCAACTAGATAAGTCTATAGGAGAAGAAAAAGTTTCCAAACAACCAGTAGAAGAAACAACCACTACATTAGAACCAGTAGCATTAAGTATTGATCTAACAGCAATCGGTACTCCACATCCAGGACAAGCTCTATGTCCAGAAGCAAATAAAGTTTTCTTAGTTTCAGTCATATCTATTCACCACCTTATATAAATTGTGTATTTAAGTTAACAAATATTGAGTCTTTCTCTACTTTACCTTTTTGTGCAATTTCCTCTGCATCTGCTACAATATCTTTAACAACTTTTCTGTTTATTTCTTTTCCACCAATTCCTGCAATAAAGCTTGCAATAAGTGGTTTTTTATCTTCATTATAAAACGTAGTTTTTACATCAGAAACTAGTATACCGCCAACATCTAATGAAAGACTCTTATCAATAACAGCAAGTAATTTAGCATTTTTACATGCCTTAATAATGGCTTCTTTAGGGAATGGTCTAAAACTTCTTATCTTAACAAGACCTACCTTTTTACCACTTTCTCTTAATTCATCAACAGCAGCTCTAACAGTTGATACTACAGATCCCATTGCCAAAACTATAATTTCTGCATCTTCAGTTCTATACTCATCTATTAGTCCACCATCATAATGACCAAATTTTTCTTTATATTCACTCGCAACTTCTACAATCTTTTCTTTAGCCTTTTCATGTGCTTGCACCATAAGATACTTAAACTCCATCAATTTATCTTCGTCTGCAAATGCACCGTATGTAATAGGATTTTTAGGATTAAGAAACTGCACAGGTTTATATTCTCCAACAAACTCCTTAACATCCTTATCGGAAAATCTTTTTACTGGTTCAAAAGCATGAGTCAAAGTCCATCCATCCATACATATCATAACTGGTAATAATACATCTTCATCTTCTGCTATTCTAAATGCTTGAATATGTGCATCATAAGCTTCTTGTAAACTTTCTACATGGATTTGAATCATTCCTGTATCACGTAGCGCCATTGTATCTTGATGATCTGGCTGTATACTTATGGGTGCAGAGATAGTACGATTGACTCCAGTATATACTATAGGTAACCTTGTGCTAGCAGAATTGTATAATACTTCACACATAAGTAACAATCCTTGAGATGACGACGCTGTATATGCTCTAGCTCCTCCTGCACTTGCACCATGAACAGCAGATGCTGCAGAAAACTCTGAATCAACCCTAACAAAACGACCTTTATATGTTCCATCCGCAACAAAATCAGAAATATACTCAACAATATGAGTTTGTGGACTTATAGGGTAAGCAGATATAACACCTGGATTACAAGCTCTAATGGCTTCAGCAACAGCCATTGATCCTTCTATAACTGATATTCTCTCTTTCATATCGCTTAAACCTCCATCGTAATTGATTTGACAGGACATTCATGTGCACAAATACCACAGCCCTTACAATAGTCAAGATTAACATGACAACCATCTTCTTTGATATCTATACAAAAATCTGGACAATACCTTTCACAAATACCACACTTAATACATTTATCATTATCCACTACTGGTTTAAATGTTCTCCATGTACCTGTATGATAATTTTTAGATTCTCCTGCTTTACATACTCCACCAATACTTAGTTTCATTAATTATCACCTCTCACTAACTCAAATGCTTTCCTTGCTGCTTCAATATTCTTTTGAGCTATTTTTCCATCAAATCTTTCCTCAATCGTATTTTTTAAAGCTTCTAAAGATATCTGACCTGTTATTTTTGCAAATGCACCAAGAAGAGTAGTATTCATTATTGGTTTTCCAATAGTTTCAATAGCAATTTTGTTAGCATCAACAGTATAAATTTTTATATCTTCTCTATCTACCTTATACTCATCTTTGTCTTTATTTGAATTAATTATTATTGTACCTCCAGGCTTTATTCCTTGAAAAACATCAACTATATCCATAATTGAAGTATCTTGAACTATTACAAAGTCTGGGTTTTGAATTTTTTCTTTTAATGTTATAGCCTTGTCCGATATTCTGGCAAATGCTTGAACAGGTGCTCCCCTGCGTTCTCCTCCTCCACCCAAATAAGGAAAGGCTTGAGGGTATTTTCCTGCTTCAAAGGCTGCAATTGCTAACATTTCTGCCATTACTACAGAACCCTGTCCACCTCTTCCATGAATTCTTATCTCTTTCACGTTATCTCCTCCTTCTAAATAAATTATGATTTTTGAATAACCTAACTAATTTAACCATCCATACGATTCTGGTTCATCTTCTCCAAATACAAATTGATGAAGATTCGCTACATAAATCATATATATGTACAGAAGGCATCAATATTGGATTAACTATCTATGTAAATTGTTGACTTTTATTTTTTCATTAGATGCTCTTCCGTTAAATATAGTATACACTAAATCTAGTGGAATTGTCAATTCCACTTTTATAAATAATTGAACTTATTCTTATGAATTTATTGATTCTATTTTTATAGTTTCGAATAGTCATAATTTCATAACTCAAACACTCTATTAAGAATCACATCTTCAAAATAGTAACTACCATTTAATTCAAAAAACAAAAAAACACTCCTTCATAATTCTTTTTTTAATCCAGAGTGTTTTTATGATAAAAAATAATATTTTGTACTATGTAATAAGAAGTTTAATTTTATTTATTTAATCCTTCCATAAAAACTTTCATTCTTCTTAATCCTTCTCTAATGTTTTCTTCAGAAGTTGCATACGATATCCTAACAAATCCTTCTCCAGCATCCCCAAATCCTGAACCTGGAACAACTACAACTTTTTCTTTCTTTAGTAATTCTAATGCAAATTCTTCAGATGTCATTCCTGTCTTAGTAATATTAGCAAATACATAAAATGCACCTTTAGGATTTATACACGATAACCCTTCTATAGCATTAATTCCATCTGCCATCAATGTTCTTCTTTGTTTATATTTATTTATCATATACTCTAAACTTTCCTGTGGTCCTTCAATTGCTTCAATAGCTGCATATTGAGTAGCACTATTTACACAAGAAATTACATTTTCTTGTAATTTTATCATCTTTTGAATTATTTCTTCAGGTCCAGCACTAAAACCTATTCTCCATCCAGTCATGGCATATGCTTTTGAAAAACTATCTACAATTATTGTTCTTTCCTTCATTCCTTCTAATGAAGCAATACTTACAAATTCAGCACCATCATATATAAAATACTGGTAAACTTCATCAGAAATAACTAGTAAATCAAACTCCTTTGCAATTGCTGCTATTTCTTCTAGTACATCTCTTTCAACAACTCCACCAGTTGGATTGGCTGGAGAGTTTAAAAGAATAGCCTTTGTATTCTTATTTATTGCCTTTCTTAAATTAACAGGATTGTACGCAAAACCGTCTTCTTCGTATACATCTACAAGTCTAGGTATTCCTCCACACATTTTGATTTGAGATATATAATTTGACCAATATGGATTACTTACTATTATTTCATCACCAGGATTTATGATAGCCATCATAGTCAGAATCAATGCTTCCATACCACTACCAGTAACTATTATTTCACTTTCTGGATTGAAATCAACATTATTTTTTGTTCTTCCTCTCTTAGCTATTGCTTGCCTTAAAGGAAGTATACCTGCATTTGGTGTGTAATGAGTTTCTCCTCTCTTTAGTGCCTCACATGCAGCATCAATTATATTATCTGATGTTGTAAAATCAGGTTCGCCTAGTGCAAAACTAACTACATCCTCCATAGTGTTTGCTAGATTGAACATCTTCCTTATAGGAGAACCTTCAAGACTTAAAGCTATCTTTGATAATTTATTCATTTATAAAACCTCCTAACACATTTAAAATATTTTTGTAAAGCATTTCTGTAGCCTCTTTAAATAATATTTATCTATCCTAAAAACTTGATAATTTAGTTGACCTCCCTTCCATTAAAAGAATTAGTCATACTTACTTATTTTTTTTATAATATTTAGTATGCTTCGATAGTTATTTGAATATATCATTTCAATCTAATTATATGTATTTTTTGTTTTTGGAATTTGTAATTCCATTATACTATACTATCAGTATTTTTTGCAATCCAAAAATTAATTTTTATATAAATAATACTTAAAATTTTCAAATGCAATATGCGAAATCCATACATATGATTGCATGAAAAAAGCTGAGAAAATATTCTCAGCTCCTACCTACTTTAGACTATATTAACTTACTACACTTCCACTTTCTATATCTGCTGTAACTAAACTCAATTCATCATCATGTAATGCTGAAAGTATCATTCCTTGAGACTCTACACCTCTTAGCTTTACTGGTTTAAGGTTTGCAACAAGTATAACCTTTTTACCTACTAATTCATTTGGTTTATAATATTTTGCTATTCCAGAAACTACCTGTCTTATTTCTTCACCAACCTTTAGTTGAAATACTAAAAGCCTATCTGCTTTAGGATGTTTTTCTACTTTAACTACTTCAGCTACTTTCATGTCAACCTTTGCAAAATCATCAATTGTAATCTCTGGTTTTTCTACATTTGTTTCTTCCTTTTTATTTTCTTGTTTATTTTCTTGACCTTTAATTAACTCTTCTAATTCCTTTTTAATGTCTATTCTTGGGAATAATGGTGACTGTTTATTAACTTTAATTCCAGTAACTAGTTTCCCAAATTCCATAGTATCTTCCCAATTTGTTCCTTGTCCTTCATCTATTCCAAGCTGTACCCATATCTTTCTTGCTGTATTATCCATAAATGGCTGTATAAGAACTGATAAAATCCTTATTGTCTCAGCTAAATTATAAAGTACTGTATCTAATCTATCCTTGTTATTTTCATCCTTTGCAAGTATCCAAGGTGTCGTTTCATCTATGTATTTATTTGTTCTGCTAACCAGCTTCCATATTTCTTTTAAAGCATTACTAAAATCAAAATTCTCCATTCTTTCTTCAACCTTTGACCAAACTGATGTAGCATTATTTTTTAGATTTTCATCAGATTCTACATCTAACTTTGAAGTAGGGATTATTCCACTATTATACTTTTCTATCATTGCTATAGTTCTACTAACTAAGTTTCCAAGATCATTGGCAAGGTCAAAGTTTATCCTGTTTAGAAGCACTTCATTTGTAAAAATACCATCTTGTCCAAATGAGTATTCTCTTAAAAGGAAGTATTTTATAGCATCTATTCCATATCTATTTACAAGTACTACAGGGTCAACTACATTTCCTTTAGACTTTGACATTTTTCCACCTTCAAGAATTATCCAACCATGACCAAACACCTTCTTAGGTAATGGGATATCTAATGCCATAAGAATAGCAGGCCAAATAATAGCATGAAATCTTACTATTTCCTTACCTACAAAATGAACATTTGCAGGCCAGTATTTATTATATCCATTTTCTACATTATCTGGGTACCCCTGCACTGTAATATAATTGCTAAGAGCATCTATCCACACATATATTACATGTTTTTCATCAAAAGGTACTGGAATACCCCAATCAAATGAAGTTCTTGTTACACATAGATCTTCAAGACCTGGTTTTAAAAAGTTATTTATCATTTCATTCTTTCTTAGTTCCGGTTGTAAAAACTCTGGATTTTCTTCATATAGTTTTAAAATTCTGTCTTGATACTTTGATAATTTAAAAAAATATGCTTCTTCCTTCGTAAGTTCAACTTCTCTTCCACAGTCAGGACACTTACCATCTACAAGCTGAGTTTCTGTCCAGAATGATTCACATGGTGTACAATACCATCCTTCGTATTCACTTTTGTAGATATCACCCTTATCATAAAGTTTTTTAAATATTTCTTGTACCCTTCTTTTATGATAGTCATCTGTAGTTCTTATAAATTTGTCATATGATATCTCCATTGTTTTCCAAAGATCTATGATATCTCCAACTGTTTTATCAAGAAATTCTTTAGGAGATATACCATTTTCTTTAGCTGCTCTTTCTATCTTTTGACCATGCTCATCAGTTCCTGTTAAAAACATAACATCGTACCCAATTTTCCTTTTAAATCTAGCCATAACATCAGCTGCAACTGTTGTATATGCATGTCCTATATGAAGCTTTGAACTTGGGTAGTATACAGGTGTAGTAACATAATATTTTCCTTTGCTCATTTTTTTATCCTCCTTATATATTCTATTTGTGAATATAGACATTCCATAGCAGAGTTTAATCTATAATACACTTATTAGTTCTACAAAAACAAAAAAACCGTCGTACTCTATAAGAGACGAAGGTTATCCTCGTGTTACCACTCTATTTCATCAATATGTTGCCAAAATGATCTCAGTAAGTGACTCATAATCACCTTGCATTATTAACGGATGCAAACCCGATTTGACCTACTTAAATTTCAATCAAATAGTTCAGGGGCCATCTTCAGTATACATATCTGTACCGGTTTTCACCTTCCCCAGCTCTCTACAACTTCTATGTTATACCTACTCTTCCCATCAATACATTTAAAATATTCCTTTATCTTATTAATGAATATAATACATCACACGAATTTTGTCAAGATGATTTAATTTAAATCCTTAGACTCTCTGATTGATATTTGATAATGTCTTAATATACCACATATGAAAATGTCCCAAAAGATAACGTAATAGTGTACAATAAAACCTCATGATAAAAAAATGAGGTGAATAAAATGAGAAAGGTAGATTTAAACATGACAGAACAAGAAAAATATCTAGTAATTAAAAAACTAGTTGAAACAAACGGTAATAAAAAAAGAGCTGCTCTTACTTTAGGATGCACAGTTAGGCACATAAATCGTATGATACAAGGTTACAAGCGTCAAGGTAAATCTTTCTTTGTTCATGGTAACCGAGGTCGCAAACCTGCTCATACACTGGATGAAGAGACTAAAGGTCTAGTTTTGAATCTTTATCGTACAAAATATTGGGATGCTAACTTTACTCATTATTCGGAACTACTGGGTAAACATGAAGATATAAATATTTCTCCAAGTACTATTCGTTCCATCCTTATGCAGGAATTTATCTTATCTCCTAAGGCAAATCGTTCTACTAAAAAAAGAGTTAAGAAACAGCTTCAAGAACAGAAAATGAAAGCAACTTCGAAAAAAGAAATTTCTAAGATTACGGAGAATATTGTTGCAATTGAAGATGCTCATCCAAGAAGACCTCGTTGTGCTTACTTTGGAGAAATGATCCAAATGGATGCTTCTGTGCATAATTGGTTTGGCTCTGGCAAAGCACATTTACACATTGCTGTAGATGATGCTACCGGTGCCATTGTAGGTGCTTATTTTGACCATCAGGAAACTCTAGGCGGCTATTACAATGTATTCAGCCAAATCCTTAAAAATCATGGCATACCTTACATGTTCTTTACTGACAGGCGTACTGTATTTGAATATAAGCAGAAAAAATCCCCTTCTGTCGAAGAGGATACTTTTACTCAATTCGGTTATGCATGTAAACAATTAGGAGTT
>DAOUQG010000209.1 GCA_030625765.1 Thermohalobacteraceae bacterium
AAAATTGCATTAGAAAAAACATATGCTTAGGAGGGAAAAATAATGCTTATTACTGAAAACCTTGGCAAAACATATAACACAAAAATAAGAAAAAGCCTTTTTAAAAAAGAAAAGGTTGTCACAGAAGCAGTAAAGGGTTTAAGTATGGAAATAAAAGAAGGACAAATAGTTGGCCTTCTAGGAGTTAATGGAGCTGGTAAAACTACGACTATAAAAATGCTTTCCACATTACTTGAACCTACTAATGGTACTATTAGTATTGATGGCTATGATATTCTAAAGGATACTATAAAGGTTAAGAAATTAATAAACATGGTAGCTGGTGGAGAAAGAATGATATATTGGAGATTGACAGGCAAAGAAAACCTTTGGTATTATGGTCAGCTATATAACATTCCTAATGATATATTAAATAAAAGAATGGACAGATTATTAAAGCTTGTTGATCTTGAAAAGAGTAAGGATGTACCTGTTGAAAGATATTCTAAGGGAATGAAACAAAGACTTCAAATTGCGAGAGGGCTTATTAACAATCCTAAATATATATTTATGGATGAGCCTACATTAGGATTAGATGCACCAATTGCGAAAGAGCTTAGAGAATATACTAAAAAGCTTGCTTTTGAAGAAGGAAAAGCAATCCTTCTTACATCTCATTATATGCATGAGGTAGAGGAGCTTTGTGATTACCTATATATATTGGATGAAGGAAGATTAATTACAGAAGGTACTACTAAAGATATTGCTCTTATTGCAAATGAAGAGAGAATCTTAAAAATTGAACTTGCTAATTTTTCTAAAGAATTGGAAGAAGCTATAAATGAATTATGTGATAATACTCAATCCACATTAAATCTTTCAAAAAAAGAAATCCTGAGTGAGATTACTATAACATCCTCTAAAGATGTAAGTTCGGAAATTGCAGCTATTCTTTCTAATAACAATGCATCTATAAGAAAATTCTCTTTGGTAGAACCAAAGCTTGAAGATGCAATAATTAAGCTTTCTAGGAGGAATGAATATGCTTAGAGCTTTTATTAAAATCGTACAAGCTGAAGCACTTAAACAACACAAAAACTATTTTCATAGTAAACTTATATACTTTTCAATGTTGATCTGGCCTATACTGACCTTTATTACAGCTTACTATACATATAAGCCTTTTAACTTAAGTACAGGTACTCATGGTATAAGTTATTTGACTGAAGATAATCTGATAACCTTTATACTAGTGGGATATATTGCACATATGTTTTTTAGAAGTTTAGTACAATCAGCATGGCATTTTTCATTTGAGAGGGTTTCTGGAACACTAGAACTAATATATCTAACTCCTGCTAATAGAATTGCTTTTATACTTGGAAATGCTATGTCAGCTGTTTTTGAGAGTGTTTGGTTATTTATAGTTTTTTGTTTTTTTATCCTATTATTTTTCGGAAATATTATAATACCAAATGTTTTATTGATTTTTACTGGAATAGTTTTTCTCATTATTCCTTCTGTAATATGGGGTATGCTTCTTAATTCGCTTTTTTTATTTTCGAGAGATACTAGAATACTTTTCACCTTATTAGAAGAACCAATGGACCTTTTTTGTGGAGTTAAAATACCTGTGAGAATATTTCCTATTTGGGCTAAATGTATTAGCTATATTTTCCCATTAACATACTCAATAAAAATATTGAGAAAAATCTTTTTAGAGGGTGCTGTGTTAAGTGATTTACTTCCTTTATTAATTATTACTGCGTCTATTGCTTTATTTTTACTTATTCTTACTATTTTTCTTCTAAAAATAGGAGAAAGATACGCTAAAAAAACTGGGAATATGGCTTTGTTTTAAAGAAATATTTTGGATAGTTTTAGAAGCTATAGAGAAATTTTTTAGTTTCTTTATAGCTTCTGTGGTTTTTAGTATATAATAATTATATGAATTGAATTGTTAAACTTGATTATTTTCCTATATAACACACGGAGGACACTATGAAATTCTATAGAGAAGAGTATTCTGATTGGAAAATTGAATTTGCTTATTCTCCTTTTTTTGAAATGGCTTGTAGTCTTCATGTTTTAAGTAATCCTGATCATCATATAGGAAGACTTAAATGGGCAGAAAATATATATAAACATATTGATGAAAAGCTTTTAATCGATATTAACTATTTTGGCAAGCATTATTACGGGTGGTGCAGTATGATGGAGTTCTGTGAAGCTTCAAATGTTGTTAATAGCTTCAGCATTATCGAAGCTATAGAATATATTGAAACCTTAGATATTAATCAATTTGTTTATTATTTGCTAAATAAAGATATTTCAATTAATACTATCAAAAATGTTTTGTATAAAAAAAATACATCACTCCCCAAAGGCTTAAATGATGAACAAAAGTCACTCTTTAATAAGCCTGAGAGCATTCGTTCAAGATTAATTAATTGCTTAAAGGAATACTATTATTTATATTTTCAAGATGAGCTTAAAGCTATAGAACCTCTATTAATCAGAACATTAAAAAGGCACAAAATATATAGTGAAAAAATGGATTTTTTAGATTTTATAAATACACTGCATGAAAGAATTGAAGTAAATAAAACCCAATTTCATTTCCATAAATACAAAAGATTTGATGTAAGCTTTGATGAGATAAAAAAGATTGTTATTAAGGCTAGTACTTTTATAGGGCCTCATCTATTAATAGGATTGCCTGATGATAATATTTTAAAGCTCACTATAAGAGTAAATCCTTGGGAAACAAATCCCTATGAAATTCCTTCTGATTTGCATAGAATTTTAAAAGCTCTAGCAGATCAAACTAGGCTTAAGATAATTAAGAATATATACAAAAATCCCAGCTGTACTCAAAGTCTTGCAAAGAATTTGAACCTAACAGAAGCCTGTATTTCAAAGCATCTAAAAGTATTAGATACGGCTGGTTTAGTTTACAAGAAAAGAAAAGGTAATTTTATAATATACTCAGTAGACTCAATGGCAATAGACAGAATACCAATGGATTTGTATCAATATCTTGATGAGTAGTAATTGGCATTTTTACCTTTATGTAAACAACCTATCATAATAGACACTATAGGAGAAACATAGCAAAGCACAGCATATGGAGCATATGAGCTTGCAGAAACTATTGAAATAGTTCCTATGATTAATGCATTTACATTCCAAGGCATAAGTGGAGCTATAATTGTTCCTGTGTCTGAAATAGTCCTCGCTAAAATAGATTGACTTGTCTTTAGCTCATCATATTTTTCTCTAAGTACACGACCAGTCAAAACAATTCCTACTGTCTGGTCACAGGTTAATATTGTTAATGTGCTGCTAATTATTCCCGTTTTCATAATCAAGCTATTTTTAGATTTTATTTGCGAAACTACTCTGCTAATAATTGGCTTTATTAACCCACTTTCTTCTAAAATACTGCTTAATGTTATTGCTCCCATAATAATCATAACTACCTCAAGCATAGATATCATTCCACCACTTACTAAAATTTCATCTATCATTTGTGAGCCTGTTGCACTGTTATATCCAAAAAATATTGCATCTATAATCTCTTTTAAATTCATATTTTGAAAAACTAAGCTGAAAATCGTCCCACTAAATAATGCAAATAACATTGTTCGAATTATCTTTATTCCTATTACAGACATAATTAATATTGCTAATGGTAATATCAATATATACGGTGATATATTAAAACCCTCTAATATTGCTTTTCTATAAGCATCTATTTGATCTAAATTAATGTCTGATGTTTGTGACTTTCCAATAAAGTAATATATTATTGCTGTAATAGTATAAGTAGGAATTAATGTATGCATCATTGGAATAATAACTTCTCTATACCTAAGCTTAGTAGTTGATAATGTAAGATTCAACAACCCAGATATGGGTGAAATTTTGTCTGCAATAAATGCTCCTGAAACTATTACTCCTAAAAGGACATGTTCAGGCATTCCCATTCCTTTACCAATACCTATTAATGCTATTCCAACTGTACTAATAGTTCCTACAGCTGTCCCCATAAAAATTGAAATTATTGATGTAATAATAAAGGCTGCCAATAAAAAGTTCATACTCTTCATGTATTCAAAGCCATAATACATCATAGTAGGTACAACCCCAGATGATAACCAAATAGAGATAGTCGGACCAATTAGTAAAACAAGTATATAAAGGGTTGTACACTCTTTTAGTCCTTTTAATATCATTTGTATTATCTCGTTTATTCTAAATCCATTTTTAATTAATATACTTGATGAAAATATAATGCTCCCTATAAATCCATATATCAATGACATTCTAAGCAATATACAGCTTACAATAAAACTTAAGCTTCCTATTAGTATAATATATGTCTGCAACTTAGAAAATCTATGTTTCTGCATGTCCTCACCTCTAAATAATATTTTGTCTCAATTTGAGTATATTCGTTATATTTTTTCTTTTACCTTCTTAATTAACTAATTTTATCTTGTTTTTGTGAAGGTATTTTTTGGAATGTTTTGTTGCACACTTTTTGGCATTAGAAAGTCATATATATAATTATTAAAATGTATTTTAAAAAGGCTACTAATCTAGGTTAGTAGCCTTTTAACTTCAGTCTTCTTTATTTATTTATCTTAAATGAGCTCTTAAGAGACACAATCCTATTAAACACAATTTTATCATTAGTACTATACTTAGGGTCTACATTGAAATATCCATGTCTATAGAACTGAAATTTATCTTGAGACTTTGCATCCTTCATGTTTGGTTCTACAAATCCTTCTAATATTTCTAAGGAATCTGGATTTATACGATCAAGAAATGATTTCCCTTCTTCTTTTCCTTCATCTAATATTAAATGATTATATAATCTCATTTCTGCTGGAATAGCATGTTTAGCATCTACCCAATGAAGAGTTCCTTTAACCTTTCTTCCTTTAAACCCTGTTCCACTCTTAGTTTCTAGATCATAAGTACAGTGTATTTCTACTACATTTCCATTTTCATCTTTAATTACATCATGACATTTTATAAAATAAGCATTCTTTAATCTAACTTCATTTCCTGGGAAAAGTCTAAAATA
>DAOUQG010000019.1 GCA_030625765.1 Thermohalobacteraceae bacterium
ATGCTAATATGCCAGAAGATATTTACAAAATCAATCAAAAAACCTTTATAGAGAAGGTAAATGCTGGCGAAGATATGTTTGTATTAGACATTAGACAACCAGATGTATATGGTGAAGGTCATATTAAAGGTGCTGTAAATGCTCCTTGGGGTACAGCAATTAGTGAAAATCTTGACAAATTACCAACAGATAAAACTATAATGGTTTACTGTTATAGTGGACAAACAGCTGGACAAACTGTTGCAATATTAAACATGGCGGGATTTGATGCTAAATCAGTAAACTTAGGTTGGAACTTAGGTATCTCAAAGGTTGCAGGTTATGAAGATGCTGTTGAAACTACAGTTAATGAATTCGGCGAGTCAGAAGGAACAAATATAGACCCTGAAATTAAAAAAGCTATAGCTGATTATTATGCTGGATTAGCTGATGTTAAAGAAACAATTTATAAGAATTACAAAATCAGCGAAGATAATCTTAAAAAGTTTATCGATGAAGAAGATAACAGCATAGTAATCTTATCAATAAGAAGTGCTGAAGATTTTGCAAAAGGACACATAGTTGGAGCAACTAATATTCCTTGGGGAAAAGGAATGGAGAAAGAATTCAATACATTACCAAAGGATAAGACTATAGTTGTTTACTGCTATACAGGACAAACTGCTGGACAAACTGTTGCAGGTTTAAGACTATTAGGATATGATGCAGTTTCATTAAACGGTGGCCTTGGTATGGAGCCAAACGCACCACTTGGCTGGACTAACAAAGGATATGATGTAGTTAAATAATTGAGTGAGAGAACCTTCTGGAAACGGAAGGTTCTTTTTTTATGTTTAAGCAGGGACGGTTCTTGACTTGCTTTATTTTATTGAATACACTTATTACTAGTAATAATATGATCTTACGCACAATACAGAATGAAAAAGGTAAACCAAGACATACAGAAATAATGCAGTTTTTAGCTAGAGCATCATTAAATAGTAGATGATTAGTACAAATATGTTTAAGATTTCTTTTGAGCTTGTATAATTAACCTTTAACAAGAACACACTTTCGTATATAATGGATTATAAGGGTAAAATGAAAGTAGAGAGGAGCAAATCAGTAATGAATTATTTAGAGGGTCTTAACGATAAACAACAAGAGGCAGTTCTTACTACAGATGGTCCATTGCTTGTTTTGGCAGGTGCAGGAAGTGGAAAAACTAGAGTATTAACTCATAGAATAGCATACTTAATAGAAGAAAAAGGTGTTCTACCACATAATATATTAGCAATTACATTTACAAATAAAGCTGCAAAAGAGATGAAGGAAAGAATTAATAATCTTCTAGAGGATAGAGTTGAGAGTATGTGGGTTGGGACATTCCATTCAATGTGTGTACGAATACTCCGTAGAGAAATTGAAAAGCTAGGCTATAATACTAACTTTGTAATATTTGACACAGCAGATCAAAAAACATTGATAAAAGACTGTATCAAAGAAATGGATTTAAATGAGAAGCTATATGACCCGAATTCTATGTTAAATTTTATCGGTAGGCAAAAAGATATACTCGTAGAGCCAGATACATATATAAATGAAAACTATAGTGAGTTTAGAGAGAGGCAAAAAGGCGAGCTTTATGGATTATATCAAAAAAAGCTAAAAGAAAATAATGCCTTAGATTTTGATGATATCATTAACTTGACTGTTAAATTATTCAAGAAACATCCTCAGGTTTTAGAATTCTATCAAAGAAAATTTAGATATATTTTAGTAGACGAGTATCAAGATACAAATAGAGCACAGTATGAATTAGTTAGGTCACTTGCTAAAAGATATATGAACATATGTGTAGTTGGCGATGATGACCAGTGTATATTAGATGATATGAAAGTTCTCAGTAAAGATGGGTATATACCTATTGAAAAAATTGAAGAAAATGAAGAGGTTCTGTGTGGAGCTGGGCGAGGAGAAGTTATGTCTGGGTCTATAAACAAGAAGATAAAGAAAAAATATAAAGGGACTGTAATAAAGCTTGAAACTAAGACTGGAAAGCAAATCAAAGCAACCCCTAACCATATTGTCTTTGGAAATCTTAATCCTGAGTCTGGTGTATTTTATGTATATCTGATGTACAAAAAAGGATTTGGATATAGAATCGGGCAAACTCAAGGAGTAAGGAGTAAAAAAGGCGAGATTGTTAATGGACTGAACGTTAGACTAAATCAAGAACATGGAGATAAGATGTGGATTCTAAGAGTATGTATGCAAAAAAATGAAGCTGTTTACTACGAGCAATTGTTTTCTTTTAAATATGGAATTCCAACTACTGTATTTCATAATCGAGGAAGGAATCTTTCTATAAATCAGGAGTATATAAATAAAATTTTTGAAGAAGTTGATACAGAAAAAAGGGCATTACAGCTGATGAAGGATTTAATGCTTTTTGAAGAATATCCACATCATATTTGCAATGCTGTAATCAGAGGTAGTTCTATTAGAAGAATCATAAATGTGAATTTTTTTAACGGAAGAAGAACAGGAAGAGAATCAGGCTGGTATAGTCATAGAATATCATTGAATACTTCTGGTCAAGAATTAAAAGAAGAGATTATAAATGAAGGGTATCCAGTAAGAAAAGGTAATAGAGATACTTGGAGAATTGAGACAGAGCGAAAAGAGTATGACGAAGCAAATAATTATGTAAAAAAACTAATGCAGCGTCATGATAGTCTAGAGATAGTAAGAAAAGCTAGATTATGTGAAGAACAAAGCTTTTATTATATGCCCATTTCGCATATCAGACCCTCAATGAGTATAGCTGTCTTTGATGGCGATAGAATAGTGGAAGATATAGTAGAAAAAGCTACAGTAGAGAACTATGAAGGCAATGTGTATGATATATCAGTTCCTCATAATAGGCAATACATCTGTAATGGAGTAGTAGTTCATAATTCGATTTATGGATGGAGAGGCGCAGACATAAGGAATATACTAGAGTTTGAAAAGGACTATCCAAATACAAAGATAATAAAGCTAGAGCAGAATTATCGTTCTACTAAAAATATTCTTAATGCAGCAAATTTTGTGATAGAAAACAACTATGGAAGAAAAAGCAAGAGATTATGGACTGGAAACGAAGAAGGCGGTCTTATAAAGACATACGAAGCCACTAATGAACATGAAGAGGCTAACTATATTATTGACAATATTAATGAAATAATAAAAAATGAAGAAAAAGGGTATTCTGATTTTGCAATACTATATAGAACTAATGCCCAGTCTCGTGTTATTGAAGAGGCTTTAATGAGAACTAATATTCCATATAAAATAGTTGGTGGATTAAAGTTCTACGATAGAAAAGAAGTAAAAGATGTTATTGCATATTTAAGATTAATACAAAACCCTTTAGATAATATTAGTTTAAAAAGAGTTATTAACGTTCCGAAAAGAGGTATAGGAAAGACCACACTTGAAAAAATTGAAAACTATAGTATTGAAAAAGGTGAAAGTTTATATAGTGTGATATTAGACATTGAGGATGTTCCAGGCTTATCTCACAGAGCAATGACAAAGATTAAAGATTTTGTATCTATGATAGGAAAATTCATTGCAATGAAGGAGCTGCTTAGTGTAAAAGAGCTTATAGGAAATGTAATAGATTCTACTGGTTACGTAGCCAAATTAGAAGAAGAAGATACAATAGAATCTTTAACTAGAATAGAAAATATCAAAGAGTTTGTTTCAGTAGCTGTAGATTTTGAAAAAAGTGATACTGAGAATTCCTTAGAAGACTTTCTAGCAAACATTTCACTACTTTCTGATCTTGATAGAACAGACGAAAATGTGGATAATGCTATTACTCTTATGACATTACACAGTGCTAAAGGCTTAGAATTTCCAGTAGTATTTTTATCTGGTATGGAGGAAGGGCTCTTCCCTACATCAAGAGCATTTACTAGTGAAAGTGACCTAGAAGAAGAAAGAAGATTATGTTATGTTGGGATAACTAGAGCAAAAGAAGAATTATTTATGACACATGCAGCCATTAGAACTATATATGGTAGAACAAATTATAATATGTCATCTAGATTTTTGGACGAAGTACCTAAAGAACTAGTTGAGGAGGATAATAAAGATGAAAACATAGTTAAATCCTCAAATAACTCATTAAATAATTCAAAACACTTTAGCAAAAGATATTTTACAGGTTATACACATGAAAATACAAAAAAGGCTATTCCAACAAAAACAACTGAAAATCTTAATGTTAAATCAGGGATGAAGGTAAAACATAAGCTATGGGGAGAAGGTACAATTGTACAAGTAAAAGGACAGGGAGATAGCACAGAAATAACTGTAGCATTTCTAAGTAAAGGAATAAAGAAGCTAATGCTGTCTCATGCACCAATTGAAGTATTATATCTATAGAAAAGAGGTGTTGTAGTGGGAAAAATTGAACGAATGAAGGAGCTAGTAGAAATATTAAATGATTTAAACTATCATTATTATACATTGGATAATCCCAAGGTAAGTGATAAAGAGTACGATAAGTTATATGATGAATTATATTTGCTTGAAAAAGAGATGGATACAATTTTACCTAATTCACCAACTCAGAGAATAGGTGGGGAGCCTTTAGATAAGTTTCAAAAGCATAGACATTTAGGTAAATTGTGGAGTTTGGACAAAAGTCAAACAATACAAGAATTGATAAATTGGGATCAAAGAGTAAAAAAATTAATAGCTCAGTACAATATAGAACATGAGTATAAACTACCAAAGCCTACATATATAGTAGAGTATAAATTTGATGGTTTAACAATTAATCTGACATATAATAACGGGATGCTCGTTCAAGGAGCGACTAGAGGTAATGGAGAAATAGGAGAGGCAATTTTACCGCAGTTAAAAACTATAAAAACAATACCACTTAATATTAATTATAATGGTATAATCGAGATTCAAGGAGAAGGGCTTATGCCTTTGTCAGCTTTGGAGGAATATAATAAGGCAGCTGACGAACCTTTAAAAAATGCTAGAAACGCAGCAGCGGGAGCACTCAGAAATCTTAATCCGAAGGTAACTGCGAAAAGAAATCTGATAGCTTATTTATATAATGTAGGGTATCTACCTGATAGGAATTTTAGTACTCATCTAGAGATGATAGAGTTTATTAAAGAAAATCGATTACCAGTAAATAACTATATTCAAGCTTGTCAAAGCATTGAAGAGGTAATAAAAGAAATTGAAAGAGTTAAAGAAACAAGAAAAGGATTAGATGTACTTACAGATGGACTAGTAATAAAGATTAATGATATGAAAACTAGGGAAGTATTAGGATATACTCAAAAATTCCCAAGATGGGCAATAGCATATAAGTTTGAAGCTGAAGAGGTTACAACTGAGCTGCTTGGTGTACAATGGAATGTAGGAAGAACAGGAAAAGTAACACCGTCAGCATTACTAGAACCAGTAGATATAGGAGGAGTAACAGTAAAAAGAGCGACTCTAAATAATTGGGATGATATTCAAAGAAAAAAGGTAGCTTTAGGATGCAGAGTGTGGCTAAGAAGGTCTAATGATGTAATTCCCGAAATAATGGGGATTGCTGACGAAGATTGTCATAATTCTAAACAAATTGATAAACCTGAAAATTGTCCAGCCTGTGGTAGTGAACTAATACAAAATGGAGTACATATATTTTGTCCAAATTCATTATCCTGTAAACCTCAACTGGTATCAAGACTAGTTCATTTTGCAAGTAGAGATGCAATGAATATTGAAGGATTTAGTGAAAAGACAGCTATACAGCTTTTTGAAGAATTAGATTTAAGAGATATTCCACAGCTTTATGAGTTAAGCTTCGATGATTTGGTAAAACTAGATAGATTTGGTGAAAAGAAGGCACAAAACCTTTTAGACGCTATTGAAAAAAGTAAAACTTGTACATTGGATTCTTTCATTTATGCTCTTGGTATACCGAATGTAGGTAGAAAAACTGCATCAGACTTAGCTGGATATTATAAATCTCTTGAAAACCTTATGAAAGCAGATAAAGAAGAATTGATTACAATTCCTGATATAGGTAACGTTGTAGCCGATAGTATAGTTGAATTTCTAAATGATTCTAAAATAATTAAGAGTATAGAGAAGCTTTTAGACGTAGGTGTATCTCCTGCCTATGAAAATCAAGAAACATTAGATAATACAATATTTACAGGAAAGAAGGTAGTTATTACAGGTACTATAGAAGAAATAAGTAGAAATGAAGCAAAGGAATTTGTCGAAAAGCTTGGTGGTAAAGTGACAAGTAGTGTGAGTAAGAATACTGATTATGTAATAGTAGGTGAATCTCCAGGCTCAAAGGCAGATAAGGCAAAAGAAATCGGGATTAGAATTATCAATAACGAAGAATTTAAGGAAATATTACAGAAAGAGAGTATTATATAATGTGAGTAAATATAAAGAGGAAGGTTAGATAACCTTCCTCTTTATATTTTCAAAATAATATGGCATTTATAATGAAAGCGAACTGATATTGAAAAAAGGATAGTTTGTAAAAGTAAATAAAATCCTTAATGAAGATTTATTATATTTATACAAGAAAAGGAATAAACACACATTAATTTACAAATACGATTTTTAGTAATGTGACAAATTGTTACAAATATTTAAATGATAAGAGGGCTTCAAACTATTGAAAATTTCGACAATATATTGTATTATAGTAAAGTGGCTGATACAATATCATTCGGAATTAAAAGACTAATTGCATATTATTACGGGTTTTGGGAAAACAATCTGAATAACATTACGCCAAGTTGTATATTTATACATTTAAGCACATAATCTTCTGTTGTACAACAATGTCTTTTCATGAATTTTTACGAGCATATTAATTTTATTACAAAAAATTAACATGCCTTCAATCGCTGAACTTATGATAATAGTACGATTACAAGCGGTTTCTTATCAATATTAATCTTGTATTAATTTAGAAAATTCAGTATATTTAAATTAGTAAATTAATAGGATTTATACAGTGAATATTGAAAATTTGTATATACGTTACACGTTTATAAAGTATTATGATTAATTATATTATTCAGGTATTATTTTTTTGCATATGCATACATGTTTTAATAAATTTTTATTATTTAACTTAGTAGGACAGGGAGGTGGAGTACTAATCTACTAAGGTTACCGTGCAATATTTTAATATTTAAATTCATTGAATTGATTGAAAATTCAAACAAAAATTTGGAGGTGTACACGTAAATGGCAGGATATGTTTTTAAAAGATTTATCTATATGATTCTTACAATATGGATTGTTGCTACTATAACTTTCTTCTTGATGCATGCAATCCCTGGTAATCCATTTGTAACTGGTGCTAGAATAACACCAGAAGTATTGGCAAACCTAGAAGCGAAATACGGATTAGACAAGCCGCTAGTAGTGCAATATTTTAGGTATATGGGCAACTTGCTGAAAGGAGATTTAGGTCTATCACTTCAATATAGAAACAGACCTATTACAAAAATGCTTGCTGCTGGATTTCCAGCATCAGCTCAATTAGTTTTCCCAGCAATGTTCTTAGGCTCAAGTGTCGGGTTATTTTTTGGAATTATTGCTGCTCTTAACAATAAAGGGTTTGCTGATTATTTTGTAATTTTTCTAGCTGTTTTAGGAATTTCAGTTCCAATTTTCGTTTTCGCATCACTATTTCAGTATTTCTTTGCAGTTCACATAAGATGGTTCCCAGTTGCAGGATGGAAAACTACAAGGCATATGGTATTACCTATAATAGCATTAGCTTTTAGATATATTGCGTATAATGCTAGAATGATGAAAACAAGTATGATCGAGATAATGGGTTCAGATTACGTAGTTACTGCTAAGGCAAAAGGATTATCAAAGCCTGTAGTTATCATGAAGCACGTAGTAAGAAATGCTTCTATACCTATAGTAACATACCTTGGACCTATGCTTACAACTGCCGTATTGGGTACATTTGTTATTGAGAGAATATATGGAGTTCCAGGAGTAGGTAAATACATGATTCAAGCTATACAACAACGTGACTATACAATGATTCTTGCAATGACATTATCTTCTGCAGCATTAGTTATTTTAGGAGTTTTTGTATCAGACCTTTTATATGGTGTAGTTGATCCAAGAATTAGAGTAGGCAAATAAGGAGGGGTGAAACAATGGCAGAATTGAGTAAAGAAAAATTTCAAATAGTTGGTAAAAACTTGAAAGCAGCACAGGAAGTTGTAAGACCTAGTATGACTTATTGGCAAGACGCTTGGAGAAGATTAAAGGTCAACAAAATTGCTATGTTAACTTTATCTTTACTATGTATAATGATATTTATGGCTATAATAGGACCTATGATTAGACCTTTTGTATATGATGAAGGTAATCTTTTTGATGCAAATTTGAAAGCTAGCTCAAAATATTGGTTTGGAACAGATGATATAGGTAGAGACCTATGGACAAGAGTATGGTGGGGTGCTAGATTATCATTATTTATTGGTGTAGTAGTAGCACTTGCCAATTTAACAATTGGAATTTTGTATGGGGGTATTTCAGGATACCTTGGTGGAAAAGTAGACGATATAATGATGCGTTTTGTTGAGCTTCTCATTACTGTACCGCAAATGCTGTGGATAATTATGCTTATGGTAGTTATGGGACAAGGGGTTGCTACTATAATGATTGCTATGACAGCAACAGGTTGGGCAGGAACAGCTCGTATAGTGCGTGGTCAGGTGCTTCAGCTTAAGGAAATGGAATATGTTATGGCTGCAAAAGTATTAGGTTCAGATATGGGAAGAGTTGTTTTTAAACATTTAATTCCAAATACAATGGGAATTCTTATTATTTCTGTTACATTTGCAATTCCAGCTGCGATATTTACTGAGGCTTTTCTAAGCTTTATAGGTATAGGAATACCTGTTCCAATCCCAAGTCTTGGTTCATTATCAAGAGAGGGAACTAACATGCTGTTAGTTCATCCATACCAGTTGATGTATCCATCAATAGTAATCAGTATTATAATGCTAGCTTTCCAAATATTCGGTGATGGTTTAAGGGATGCATTAGATCCAAGACTAAGGCAATAGGAAGGGAGTGGAAAAGGTTATGAACAAAGATAGAGTTTTACTTGATAAAGACAGAGCTTTACTTGATGTAAAAGGCTTGAGAGTATCGTTTGATACCTACGCTGGTGAAGTTCAAGCAGTTAGGGGAGTAGATTTTTACGTAAACAAAGGAGAAGCATTGGGTATTGTTGGTGAGTCAGGATGTGGGAAATCTGTTACTGTTAAGAGTATAATGCAGCTTTTACCTTCTCCTCCTGCTAGATATAAAGAAGGAATCATAGATTTTAATGGCAAAAATTTACTTGAATATTCAGATAGACAAATGG
The DNA here is from genome assembly GCA_030625765.1 of Thermohalobacteraceae bacterium. GTDB lineage: Bacteria > Bacillota > Clostridia > Tissierellales > VENL01 > DAOUQG01. Next base: position 9,425 of record DAOUQG010000019.1, read on the forward strand.
AATCAATTCGTGGTAGTGAGATAAGTATGATATTCCAGGATCCAATGACATCCTTAAATCCAACTATGAAGGTTGGGAAGCAAATTATGGAAGGACTTATCAAGCATCAAAAAATGAGCAAGAAAGAAGCTAAAGAAAAAGCTATTGAAATGCTTCATAAAGTTGGAATACCAACACCAGAAAGACGTGTTGACCAATATCCTCATGAATATAGTGGAGGTATGAGACAAAGGGCCATGATAGCTATAGCATTAGCTTGTAATCCTAAGCTTTTAATAGCTGACGAACCTACAACTGCTCTAGATGTTACTATTCAGGCTCAGATTATTGACTTAATGAAAGACTTACAAAAGGAATTTGATACTTCAATTATATTAATTACTCATGACCTTGGTGTTGTTGCAGACCTTGCAGAGAGAGTTGCAGTTATGTATGGCGGAATAATAGTTGAAACTGGAAAAATTAATGATATTTACTATAGACCACAACATCCTTATACTTGGGGATTATTACGATCAGTTCCAAGAATGGATGCACTAACAAAAGAAAGACTTTCACCAATTGAAGGGACACCACCTGACTTATTTTCACCACCAAAAGGCTGTCCATTTGCAGCTAGGTGTGAGCATGCAATGACAATTTGTAGAGAAGAAATGCCAGAAATCACACAATTAGATGAGGATCATTCAGTTAGATGTTGGTTACAGCATGAAATGGCTCCTAGTGTTCCAAATCCTGTTATAGAAGGGAGGAGAGGGTAATGGCAGTAAAAGATTTGTCAAATGTTCCTAATCTTATAGAAGTAAGAAATTTAAAGAAATATTTTAACGTTGGAAAAGGAATGGTGTTAAAGGCTGTCGACGGTTTAAGCTTTAGTATTAAGCAGGGTGAGACTTTAGGATTAGTTGGTGAGTCAGGATGTGGAAAGACCACTGTAGGTAGAACTCTTATAAGACTATATGAAGCAACAGACGGAGAAGTAATATTTAATAACATGGATGTTCATCAATTAGATAGAAATCAATTAAAAACCTTTACAAAGGATGCTCAGATGATATTCCAGGATCCGTATGCCTCTCTTAATCCTCGTATGACTGTTGGGGATATTATTGGAGAAGGTATAGATGTACATGGATTATATTCAGGTGAAGAAAGAATGAATAAAATCTATGAAATGCTTGAAATAGTTGGTCTTAATAAAGAACATGCAAATAGATTCCCACATGAATTTAGTGGTGGTCAAAGACAGCGTATAGGTATAGCTAGAGCATTAGTAATAAATCCTAAATTTATCGCTTGTGATGAGCCAATATCAGCTCTTGACGTATCTATTCAGGCTCAGGTTGTTAACTTACTAGAAGATTTACAAGCAGAGTTTGGATTAACTTATTTATTTATTGCTCATGACTTAAGTATGGTTAAATATATTTCTGACAGAATAGCGGTTATGTATCTTGGTTCTATGATGGAATTAACTACAAGTAATGAATTATATGATAACCCATTACATCCATATACAAAGGCATTATTGTCTGCTATTCCAATTCCAGATCCAGATATTGAAAAGAGTAGACAGAGAATTCTTCTCGAAGGTGATGTTCCAAGTCCGATAAACACACCTCCAGGATGTAAGTTCCAACAAAGATGTAAATATTGTACTGATATATGTAAAAAAGAAGCTCCTGAGCTAAAAGAAGTTGAACCAGGACACTTTGTTGCATGTCATATTGTTAAATAAGCTAATTATAAATATTTTTTAAATAACTCCAGTCTATTTCTACTGGAGTTATTTATTAATCTTCTAATGTAATTACATATGATATCTAATTACATATGATGTCTAATTACATATTTTACAAAAATTTAATACGTCTTGACAAATTAGTAATAAAAGTTTATAATTTTATTAAATTCTCATGAATAGTGCATTTAGATTAATTACTATAGTGTAATATATTATTAATAAGCTAATTTACTACATATTATTAATAATCATATCATACTTTAGTATAAGAATATTATAATAGTACATGCATATACTTTTATGAGAATTAAAATTTAATTACTTAATTAATATTAAAGGGGGAAACAAAATTGAGAACTAGAAAGTTATTAGCTTTATTGCTTGCATTGCTAATGGTAACTTCATTAGCACTAACAGCATGCGGCGGAGATGAAGATGTAGATTCTGGCACTGGTAGCGATATTACAGATAATAATGGCAATGACGCAACTAATGGAGAAGACGAAATCAAGTATGCTGATGAGCAAGTACTTAATTATTGCTTTAATGCTGACCCTCCATGTTTAGATCCACAACTTAGTACTGATACTACTTCTTCAACAATAATGAATGATACTCTTGAAGGTATTATCAGAATGGATCATGATGGAACAGCTAAAGAAGGTTCAGGTATGGCAACTAGCTGGGATGTATCAGATGATGCATTAACTTACACATTCCATTTAAGAGATGCTAATTGGACAGATGGAGTACCTGTTACTGCATATGATTTTGAATATTCTTGGATAAGAGCATTAGATCCTGCAACAGCTTCACAATACGCTTTCTTAGTATATCCTATAGTAAATGCTCAAGAATTCAACAGTGGAGAAATCACTGATCCTTCAGAAGTTGGAATTAAAGCTTTAGATGAAAAAACTATACAAGTTACATTAAAGCAACAAGACCCTGTTTTCGTATCTAAATTACAACATAGTACTTTCTTCCCTTCAAGAAAAGACTTAGTTGAAAAATACGGTGACTCATATGGTCAAGATTTTGATAAAACAGAATATTGTGGACCTTTCAAAGTTGTTGAGTGGGTACACGAGCAAAATCTTAGATTAGTTAAGAACGAAGGTTACTGGGATAAAGATGTAGTTAAAATTGAAGAAATCAACATCGTTATTAATTCAGATACTAATACTAGAATTAATCTATATGAAACTGGTGAGATTGATTCTGTATCAATTGCACCTCAATTTATCGATACTTATAGAGATCAATTAAAAATATTAATTAAAGCTGGTACTCGTTTCTTCTCTTACAACACTAAAAACGAATTCCTTGCAAGTGAAAAGATAAGAAATGCTATTGCAAGAGGTTGGGATAGAGAACTTTATAATGAAACTAGATATAAAGGAACTAGACCTTCAGCATATGCTTTTGTACCACCAGGAATGCCAGGAGCACCAATAGCTACTTACTTCCGTGATGCTAATGGAATGGAATTATTCACAGATATGCATCATGGTGCAGCAGTTAAAGATGAAGTTCTTAAGCTTTTAGAAGAAGGTTTAGCTGAAGTTGGTAAAACTAAAGCAGATATAGATGGAGCATTAGCTTACTCTTGTACTGATAGTGATGCAGCTTTACAAGATGCACAAATCTATCAACAAATGTGGAAAGAAAACCTTGGTTTTGAAATAGGTATTGAGCAAGCTACTTGGAGAGTTCACTTAGATAAGATGCATACTGGTGAATTTACCATGGGTTACATGGGTTGGGTAGGAGATTATAATGACCCAATGACATTTATGGATCTTTATATTACAGAATCAAGCTTTAATGATCCAGGTTGGTCAAATGCTGAATTTGATGCATTGATTGAAAAAGCTAACACTACTGTAGACGCAAAAGAGCGTATGCAAGCTATGTTAGACGCTGAGAAGATTCTTATGAAAGAACTTCCAATATCACCATATTCTTACATTGCTGACCCTTATGTTCAGAGAGATTATGTTCAAAACATAGTTAGATTACCAATCCTTGTTGATTCTGGTAAGAAGTGGGCTTACGTTTTAGAACACTAAAATAATCATAAATATAAATAAAAAAGATTCAGTCATATGACTGAATCTTTTTTTATTTTTTTGATAATAAAAAATGCCATAGTGGTAATAATTATAGCTGTAATGTAAATAATAAAATCATGATATTAGTAAAAGTTAATCAACAAAGTAAAAAAATAGCAGAGGGGAATCAAAAATGAAAGTAAAAAAACTGTGTGCCTTATTTTTAGTATTAGTTTTGCTGATTTCATTAGGAATTACTGCTTGTAGAAGAGAAGAAGCTCCGGAAGGACCTGACGACGGTAAGGATGTAGTTCCTGGTCAAGATTTAGCTGAAGAGCAAGTGCTGCGGTTAATATCTAGCTCAGAGCCTCCATGCTTAGACCCACAATTGAGTACGGATACAACCTCTAGCGAGATACTAAATGATTGTTTAGAGGGTATCATAAGAATGGATGAAGAAGGTATACCTAAAAAAGATTCAGGTATGGCAACAAACTGGGATGTAAGTGAAGATGGGTTAGTATATACTTTCCATTTAAGAGATGCAAAATGGACAGATGGAGAACCCGTATCAGCTGATGACTTTGCTTACGCATGGACTAGAGTATTAGATCCTGATACTGCATCTAACTATGCTTTTTTAGCGTATCCAATTAAGAATGCACAAGCATACAATGCTAGAGAAATAACAGATGCAAACGAACTAGGAATAGAAGTAGTAGATGAAAAGACATTAAAAGTGACATTAGAAAAACCCGATCCTATTTTTGTATCTAAGCTTCAGCATAGTACATTTTTTCCATCAAGAAAAGACCTAGTTGAAAAATATGGAGATGAATATGCATTAGACGTTGGCAAAATGGAGTGGTGTGGACCGTTTAAAGTAACTGAATGGGTACATGAACAGAGTATTGTAATGGAAAAAAATGAAGACTATTGGGATGCAGATACAGTGAAGCTCGAAAGAGTAGAGTACACAATTAATAACGATTCAAATACTGCAGTAAATATGTATGAAACAGAAGAAGTAGATTATCTAGGAGTTCCTTCACAATTCATTGATAAGTATAAAGATCAAGCTTTGATGATATATCAGGCTGGAACTCGATATATGATTTTTAATACAGAAAGTGAATTTATGAAAAATGAGAAGATTAGACAATCGATAAGTAGAGGTCTTGATAGAGTATTATATAATGAAACTAGATATAAGGGTACAAGACCATCAGCATATGCATTTGTTCCACCTGGAATGCCTGGAACACCTATTGCAAAGACATTTCGTGAGGCAAATGGCAATGAACTTTTCACAGACATGCAGCAAGGTGGAGAGGTTAAGAGTGAAATAAACAAGTTATTTGAAGATGGATTAAAAGAATTAGGTAAAACAAAGGATGGTATTGATAATAAAATTGAATACAGTACAACAGATAGCGATGCAGCCCTTCAAGATGCCCAAGTATACCAACAGATGTGGAAAGAAAATCTAGGAATAAAAGTAGGTATAAGGCAGCAGACTTGGAAGGTTCACTTGAGTTCTATTGATAATGGAGATTTTGACTTTGGATATATGGGTTGGGTAGGAGATTACAACGATGCAATGACATTCTTGGACTTGTTTGTTACTGGTGGAAGCTTCAATAGGGGTAAGTGGTCAAATTCTGAATATGATGCATTGATTGAAAAGGCAAATACAACTCTTGATGAAAGAGAACGTATGCAGGCTATGTTAGATGCAGAAAAAATACTAATTGATGAAATGGCAATAGCACCTTATTCATACATTACAAGGTTGGTAATCGAAAGAGATTATGTAAAAGGGATTGTAAGATTACCTTTATTAGTGTCATCAGGTAAGAAATGGGCATATATTCTTGAACATTAGAATATTCCCATCATAAAGCCCAGTTCATTGAACTGGGCTTTTAATTTACAACATTATTATTAAACTATTTGTGCTTTGTCTTAAAATATGGACAACAGCTTTCAATTGAGCCTGATGAATTAATAATATGATTGAGAGTACAAATTCCATTTATCTCGTAAACACAATTTTCACAACAAATAATTGTAATAACAATCACCCCATTTATGTTAGTAATATTATTTTAACCTCTTAACAAAATAAATATTTTAAGATTCACAAAATATGATATTATAATACTGTCAAGACATGAAAGACAAAAGGAGATTATATTATGTTATTTCCAGATTATGAACAAACAGGAGTAGTATATCATGTTGCACCTATCACAGATTTAGATAAAATACTTTTAGAAGGAATTTCTTATAACGATAAGAATACATATAAGTCTAAATATCTAAATTTTCATAAATATATTGATTCATGTAGACCTAAAAATGTTCCAAATTGGGTTATTAGAGAGAAGGCTATATATGCAAGTTTAAATTTTGCAATAAGTCATTGTTGGCATTCTCACACGGTAATAATGTCTCTTCAAATTAACCCTGATAAATGCTGGATTGCAAATGAAAACCTTGCAAATGAAATATATGAACCTTTTATTTTAAAAGACATTGAGGGTTATGAGCATGCACATAATTATCTTGAAACTGTCGGAGAAGATACTTTAGAGCTATATTGGAAAACTTCATTAAGCTTCAATGATAATTTGAAAAAGAGGAAAGATATTATTGAGGGTTATGATGCAGAGGTTTTGATATTTCATAAAGTATTACCTAAAGATATAAAATTATTATCAATAGTATCAGATCACAAAATTATGACACCAAATGAGTGGAAAGAGTTTTTTAAAGGGGGACTTATTAATGGAAATAGGTAAAGTACCAAATAATGTATTAGAAAGAATAGTTTTTTCAAATATCAAGTATAAGAGAGAAGAAGTATTAACTAGACCCAGTGTAGGTGAAGACTGTGGTGTTATAGATTTTGGTAAATATGCATGTGTTGTTTCTACTGACCCAATTACTGGAGCTAGTGAAAATATTGGGAGATTAGCAGTTCATATTTCATGCAACGATGTAGCTTCAAATGGTGCAGATCCACTAGGGTTACTTATGACCATTTTAGCACCTGAAGGTACTACTGAGCAGGATTTAGAAAAAATCATGAAGGATGCTGGGGAAACTGCAGCAGGCTTAAAAGTTGAAATAATTGGTGGGCATACTGAGATAACAAGTGCTGTAAATAAAATAATAATATCAACTACAGTTATAGGTAAACAGCTTAAGAGTAACGTATTAGATTCTAAGAAAGTGAAGGTAGGAGATAAAGTATTAATGACAAAATCAGCAGGACTTGAGGGTGCGTCTATAATAGCACATGAATTTGGCGAAAAGCTTAGTAAAAAAATATCTAAGCAAGAGATAAAAGAAGCTAGAGACTTTGTTAATAGTCTAAGCGTAGTAAAAGAAGGGAAAATAAGTGGACAATTTGGGATTACATATATGCATGATGTTACAGAAGGAGGTATATTAGGAGCAGTATGGGAGGCTTCAAGTGCTATTGACAAAGGTATCATTATTACAAAAGAGTCTATACCTATAGAAAAAAGTACTAGAAAAATATGTGATATTTTTAATATTGATCCTTTGAAACTAATATCGAGTGGAAGTATGCTTCTAATAGTTCCATTAGAAGAAGTTGATGAAATCTTTACTGAGCTTCAAAAAAATAATATAAAAGTATCAGTAATTGGAGAAGTGATTGAAAAAGGTGTAAAAATGAAAGAAGATGGGAATGTAAATGATATTGAACCACCTGCAAGTGATGAATTATATAAGGTAGTATAGAATGTTAAGTCTTCTATATTAAATTATCATTACAAAGAATGAATTTAGTTGACATAAGATTTATTAAAATGATATAAATGAGTTACAGGCAAAATGAAATAAAAAAGCTTTCAAAGAACTAGTATACTTGAAAGAAATAAAGAATATTGACTCTAAAAAAAGAAATAATTTTATTAAAATGAGGTGGGTATTATTGAAGAAAATAGTTTTTTTAACATTTGCTTTTTTACTGATTTTTAATGTAGTACTAAACAATCCAGATGTATTTGCTTCAAACGATTCTGAATATGTAGATGTCGAGATAGATGGTGAAAATGTTAGATCCAGAAAAATAGATATTTTATTTAATGGACAAGCTTTAGAATCGGACGTCCCACCCATATTATATGAAAGTAGAACATTAGTGCCAATTAGGTTTATTGCAGAGAAGCTTAATGCAGAAATTGAGTGGATACAGGAAACAAAGGAAGCAAAGATAAAGGCATTGGGAAAAGAAATTGTATTAAAAATAGATAGTTCTGATGTAATTATAAATGGTCAGAAAAAAAAGCTGCCATACGATGTTCCCGCAAAATTGGTTAATAATGCTAGAACTATGATACCATTAAGATTTGTAATGGAGGAACTAGGCTGTGATATTTATTGGAATCCCGAAACTTGGACAGCAGAAATTAATATAAGAGAACAGGAAATAGTAGATATTATAATTGATGACTCTACATATTTACCTCGAATTACTGTTGAAACTACAGGAGTAGTAGTATATAATGCAGTGGAAATTAAAGAATTAAATAAGTTGGTAATTGATATTCCTTGTTCAAAGCTAAATATTAAAGATGAAGAAAAAATTGATTCAAGAATGTTGGTTAACATGGATGTGGACAAGTTTCCAGTTCAGAGGATAAGAGCATCACAATTTCAAATTGACCCTTACGTGACAAGAGTAGTTTTAGATTTGGACAATATTACTGATTATAAAATAAAGTATTTAGATGAAGGAAATGGATTTGAGATAGTTTTTATTAACAGAATTACAGACATAAGTTTAGAAAATGATAATGATGAAGAGAAAATAGTAATACATAATTCTGGTAAAGCCAAGTATAGTACATTCATATTAGAAAATCCAAATAGAATTGTAGTAGATTTAATGAGTTCATATTACGAAGGCGATAAGTATAAATATAATTTAGAAACTGATTTTGTTGATGCTGTAAGAATTGCTCAATTTGAGCCTTCAGGAGATTATAATAAAAACGAAAATATCGTAAGGATAGTTTTAGATATAAAAGATACAGCATATATACCTAATTTAGTTACAAAAAATGAAGATGGTAATTTAGCATTATATTTAAAAGAAAACAATCTCAGATCAATTGACTACAAAAATGAAGATATAGAAAAGGCTTCGCTAAGCATAAATACGCTTGAAAAGGCAGATTGTGAAGTTAGTTATAATGAAAATATTAAATCAATGGAAATAAGGTTTAATAAAGACAAAATTAATCTTTCAAATGGAATGCTATCAATAAATGATGATATTGTAAGCAATATTACTATTAAAGAGGATAAAGAAGATAAGATAATAATGCTTCAATTTAGACTAGATGTGATATATGATATTGAAGCTAACGAAGAGAAAAATCAGTTCAATATTTCAATAGAATCTAAAAGAAGAAAACATCTCAAAAAACTAATAATAATTGATGCTGGGCATGGAGGAAAGGACCCAGGCACTACAGGAGTAACATCTAAGGTTAAAGAGAAGGATTTAAATTTATTAGTAGCAAAGAAACTAGATGAGAAACTCAGGGAAAATGGATTTGAAACACTGCTTATACGAAGTGAAGATATGTATATTGGATTATATGAGAGGGCAGAAATAGCTAATAAAAGTGATGGAGATGCTTTTATAAGTATACATTTCAATGCTAATACAAATCCAGATATCTCTGGTATAGAAACTATATATTGTCCTTCATATGAAAGTGAAGTAAAAAATGAAGATAATTATCCTTTTGCCAAAACGTTACATGACGAACTACTAAAGAAGTTAGAAAGAGAAGATAGAGGAATAAAAAGAAAACCACAAATTGTAGTTACTAGAGAAACAAAAATGGTTGCAGCATTATTAGAATTAGGATATTTATCAAATTTAGAAGAAGAAGAAATGATAGTCAATCATGACTATATTGATAAAGCCATCGAGGCAATTACAAATGGGCTAATTAAATATTTTGAATAATTCAAAGGGTGAGAGCTATACAGCTTTCACTTTTTAAATTGTATAAATAAAACAAGCATAATTATAATAAAACTATCATAGTATTACACTTGCCTTAATATAATTTATTAATGAATGATGGCAAGGGGGGTAGCAAATGTTATTTAAAAAAGCAATGGCAGTAGTATTAATAATAATATTAATATCATGCTTATTTGGATGTAAGGCAGTTGATGTAATGAAGGACTTAGTATCAGAAGATACTCCAGATGTTGAGATAGTTAGAAGCGATGATGAAAGTAGCGAGGTAACTGTAGACGCAAATTTAAGAAATACAGTTTTATATTTTCAAAATGAAACTGGTTATTTAGTGCCAGTTAATAGACAAATTCCTTGGGAAGAAGGTATTGCAAAAGCAGCACTAAGGAATATGATAGATAGTCAGGCAATTAGAGACGACTTAGGGTACATAGGATTATTGCCATTGATCCCTGCAGGTACTGAGATAAAAGGAATGTCGATAAGCGAAGATGGATTGTGCAAGGTTGATTTTTCGAAAGAATTGTTAAACTGTCAAAGTAAGAAAGAAGAAGAGAATTTAGTTGTTGGAGTTGTTTACACTTTAACAGAGTTTCCTACAATCAATGAAGTTAAATTTATGATAGAAGGAGATGAAATATCACACCTGCAGTATGGAACAGATGTTAGTTCAGCTATAAAAAGAGGAGATATAAATTTAGCAGAAAATACAGCAAACGCAAATTCTGAAGTACTTGTATATTATAAAGGAACATCAAATGGTGAGTACGAATACTATATTCCTGTTACAGTTCCAACTGTGGCACCAACATCTAATGTATTTTCATCACTTGAAAAATTATTTGGAGGAGCACCAGCATCATCTGGACTATATACAGATATACCTGATGGTGTATATTTTCAAGGTGTAGAAGTGAACGACGGAATAGCATATGTTGATATTCTTACAGAGAGTGCAGATATATTATATAATCAAGCAATATTTGATAGAATGTCAAGAAATATAGGATTAACCTTAAGTCAGTTTAATGATATAGCATATGTTGAAATACTAATTGGTGGTAAGACAGTAGAGGAAGCTGGACTTGATGTAATTCAACCTGAAGCTATGCCAGTTTTTGCAAATGAATATTAAACTTTATTAATAGATACAAAACGTAATGATAAAACAGTCAAAACAGTCCTTAGGGGCTGTTTTGTTTATTGAGAGAAAAAGAAATGGATGCATATAATTATTTTAAATAGGATTAATAAGTTACAGCATATTTTGTGTATCTGAGTAGTAATTATAGCAAAATTATTATATTTAGTGGTAAAAAGGGGTCAATTCTGTTATTATATATTATAGTTGTGGTAACAATAATAAAAAGTATTTACCAATAACAATAGAGATTGGAGAGATTATGATGCAAAGGATTAAAG
>DAOUQG010000255.1 GCA_030625765.1 Thermohalobacteraceae bacterium
AGCTTCTAAAAAAATAAAGATGAAAGCTAGGGAGTTGAACACTGACGCACTTATTTATGCCATTAATAGGTATGATATTGATTTGATTACTCATCCAGGAGCTAAAGTTGATATAGATACTAGAAGGCTTGCCAGTGCAGCTGTTAAAAGAGGAACTGCTCTTGAGATAAATTCAAGCCATGGACAGTTATCACTAGAATACATTAAATTAGCTATGAAAGAAAATGTAAAGTTTATCATAAGTAGTGATGCACATACACCTGATGATGTTGGGAATGTAGAGAAAGCAATACAGAGAGCTATCAAAGCTGGTCTTAGTTCAAATGAGATAATAAACGTAGTAGATTAAAGGAGTGAGAATAATGGAGTTTGTTATAATCACAGGCCTGTCTGGAGCAGGCAAGAGCCAAGCAATTAATGTACTAGAAGATATTGGTTATTATTGTATGGACAACCTTCCACCTGCTTTACTACGAAATTTTGCAGAGCTATGCTATCAATCCAAAAGAAATATTGAAAAAGTAGCAATAGTAGTTGATATTAGAGGAGGGAAATTTTTTAACGACTTATTTAATAGTCTTGATTCATTAGAATCTTATGGGTTTAAATATAGAATTTTATTTTTAGATGCCTCAGACCAAGTTCTCATAAAAAGATATAAGGAATTAAGAAGACCTCATCCTTTAAGTTCAGAAGGAAGAATTTCAGATGGAATCATTAAAGAAAGAGAAAAACTGGCAGAAGTGAAAGAAAAATCTGATCATATTATCGATACCTCCAATCTTACTATTGCGTTGTTAAAGGAGGAAATAAAGAGTATATTTTTAGAAGGAAAAGAAGCTCAGAATTTAACTATATCAATTACATCCTTTGGCTTTAAAAGAGGAGTTCCTTTAGATGCTGACCTAGTTTTTGATGTAAGGTTTATGCCAAACCCTCATTATGTTAAAGAGCTCAGAGAGTATACTGGCAACGATAAAAGAGTTAGAGACTATGTTATGAATTCGAAAGAAACTAAAATATTCATTGAAAAGCTGAATGATTTAGTAGATTTTTTAGTGCCATTATATATAAAAGAGGGAAAAACTCAGTTAGTAATTGGAATAGGGTGTACAGGTGGGAAACATAGATCAGTAACTATTGCTAATGTTTTATTTGAGTATCTGAAAGAAAAAGGTAGAAGAGTAATTATAGATCATAGAGATCATCAAAAATCTTAAGGGAGCAAGAGAATGAGCTTATTAAAGTGGTTAAAGCCAGGGTTAAAAATTAAAAGGTGGATGATTACTGGAATTATTGGGATGCTTCTTCTAGGTATTGGGTTATCTCCTTTGTTAAATAAAATATTTTACGAAATCAGGAAACTAGTTTTTATAGATGCTTCACTAATAATAATAGGTATATTATTGATACTAATATCAATGAGACGTGGAGTTTCATCAGTATTAATGTTAGTGAGTAATAATAAAGAATATTGTGAGGTTGATAAAAAGCTAATAAGTAAATTATCTTATAAGAGCAGATTTTTATCAAAGAAACCTAAAATTGTTGTAATAGGGGGAGGAACAGGTTTATCTATTCTATTAAGAGGCTTGAAAGAATATACTAGCAATATAACTGCTATAGTTACTGTAGCTGATGATGGTGGAGGGTCTGGTATTTTAAGAGAAGATCTAGGAATGCTTCCACCAGGCGATATAAGGAGTTGTATATTAGCATTAGCAAATACAGAGCCTACTATGGAAAAACTTTTACAGTATAGATTTAAAGAAGGAAAGCTGAAGGGACAGAGCTTTGGAAATTTATTTATAGCAGCAATGAACGAAATTCATGGTAATTTTGAAGCAGCTATCAGAGAAATGAGTAATGTTTTAGCTGTTACTGGGCGTGTATTACCTATGACTCTAGAAGGCGTTGAACTTTATGCAAAGCTAAAGAACGGACGTGTAATAAAAGGTGAGTCAAACATTCCTGAAAATATCAAAAAAAATGGAATCGGAATTGATAAGGTTTTTATTAAACCAACAAATAGCAAACCACTTAATGAAGCTTTAGATGCAATTTCTGAAGCGGATTGCATAGTATTGGGACCAGGGAGTCTTTATACAAGCGTTATTCCAAATCTTTTGATCAAAGAAATAACCAACAATATATGGAAGTCTAATGCAATAAAGATTTATGTTTGCAATGTTATGACGCAACCAGGAGAAACTGACAACTATGATGTGATAGATCATGTTGAAGCAATATTTCGTCACACCAAAAAGAATATAATTGATTATGTGATTGTAAATACAGAAAGTATTCCAAATAGCATATTAGAGAAATATTATAAAGATGGAGCTAAGTCTATCATATTAACAAGTGAACAAGAAATATTCTTAGAGAATAAGGGTATTAAGATTATAAAGGATAAATTTGTAGATGTGAAAAAAAACTACATAAGACATGATGCTGTAAAAGTTAGCGAAAATATAATGAAGATAATTACAAAACAGAAATCAAGGGAAATTTAAGTGAGTTAAACATAAAATATACTATGGGCATGTTATTTGATAAAAATGACATGCCCATTTCTTATTACTTAATATTTATACAATAAAGATTTCCTCGATGTTTTGAAATGTCAACAGAAAATAATGGAATAAGGAGATAATAAAAAACAGTTAAATACCATAAAAAAAGTTAAAGAACATATTTTGTTACAATAAATACATAAAAAAAAGTCAAATGTTACATTTTATTACAATATATACATAAATTTGAAAATGAATAATGAATTATGATACAATTCATTTATAGAGATAATATGGTAATAATTACATTATATAACTACAATTTGAAGGGCAATAGAGTATTAACACTTTTAATTTCTTGAATTTTCAGAAGGATAGAAATATTTCGGCTCTCTAAATGTACTAATATTCGATTAACATGAATATATATAGAAATATTAGTTGTACTAGCATTCTAAAAGGGGGTGGTATATAGGACATACTGAGTAATAGTAGTGTAAAGTGGTTTAAAATAAGTCAAAGGGGGATAT
>DAOUQG010000065.1 GCA_030625765.1 Thermohalobacteraceae bacterium
TGACCTTTTTTTGTTTTAGTAAGATCAACAATACCATTATATTGATTGGAATCAGCGCTTGTATTAAAATAGTAGCATAAACTAATTTCAGTTATAGTCTTACCTATTACATCTTCTTGTGTAGTAAGTGTTAATAAAGCACTAGCAGCTGATCTAACAGGAATATTTTTTTGTGAATCTTCTTTAGCATCAACCCAAAATCTTTCAAATCTTTTAATCCCCGTTTTACCTACTTGAAATTTCATGTAAGTTGTTTCAACAAATTTATCTTCATATATTTTCACATACTCTAGTAAAAATACTTTTTCATTAGAATCATAATCACTTTTTTCTAATTTATAATCATCTATTGCAAATCCTTTTTCAATAAGAAAATTCTCTATTATTTCGTTTATGCTTTTTTTACTTAAATCATCATAAACTTTATTTTCACTTCTATTTAGGTACAAAAGCTCTTTGTTATTGTTAAATATTGTCAATACCTCTTCCCCTGATATATATATACTTATGTCATTAACTATACTTTCACTATACTCATCAAAAAAAATCTTTGCAATTTCAGTAGGATTATAAATTTCGTATTCAATAGTAAGCTTATGTATTGATGGTATTTTTTTGGGAATTTCTGGTATGACGTTAATGTTTTTTTCCACTAAGCTTATCTTTACGTCTTCAATGAAATTTTCATTAAGAGTTTCCTTAGTTGCTTCTTTTTCTACTAAAACGTAAGCTAAAATTAAATTTGTGATTATAAAAGCAACAATAAGAATATTTTTAGCCTTTGACCAATCCATCGGTTTCTCACCATCCAATAATTTGTGGAATTTCAGAATCCTCCCAAAAAATTTGTGATCCACTATACATATGATACATAAACGTCATTCCATCAACATCAATAACCCAAACTGGCACTAAAGTTTTACCCGCTTCATTTTTATATGGATCTTGTTTTGCATTGTTAAAATATGCTAAATACACTTCGTTAATTGAGGATAAAATCCTAGTATCTAGCTCTTCAGAAGCAATTTCTTTACCATCCAAGTTGTTTTTTGCTAGGTATTTTTCTATAATATATTGATAGTTTTCTTCCATTTTTAAAATCTCAAGAGGAGGAATTATTTCCAGTGAGTATTTACTTTTAGGAAAAGCACTTTCATTAATTCTAATTTGCCTTCTATACATCTTAATATGTTCATTAAAAACCTCTATTTCAATAGGAGCTTGTATTGTTTCTTTATCATCCATCAAAATAACTTGGGCATCGTCTATTTTATACATAAATTTCAACCTATATCCTTTGCTTCCTTCCCATTCAATATTTTCGATTGATTTTAAATAAAAACCTAAACCTAAATCTTGTCTCCACCCTAAATGATTAGAAACAAAATTTACAGCCGTATTTAAGCTTGTGTATAATTCTCTACTTCTTATTGGCTCTTTGATCAAATTTTTATACTCAACCATTCCGTTATAGTAAATTTTTAAACTTTGGTTATTGTACAAATAGATCACTGAATCATTAATTTCTTCCATTTTTGTTATATGCGCTAAATCCTTGTCAAAAAAATTCTGCGCAATTTCATCTATGTTTTTTTGCTTACTATCAATTTCATTCTTTACAAAATAATTATCACGTAAGTCATATTTAATCTCATTAGAGTTAATAGGAATGTATACATTTAAAGCATCACCTATAGTAATTACTTTAGTTTGCTCTTCATCACATTTAATTGTATTAATAGTTTTTATCATTTCACTCACTAAAAGATCTGATGAAGTTAATTTTATATGAGTTGTCCCATCGCTAAGTACAATAAATTTGTCTTTGCCAAGCCCTATATGAATATTTTTTACACTTTGGATTTTTTCAATAACAAAGTCAGCAACATCCTGTTGTATTAGTTTTGAAAATAAGTATATGTGAATTTCTTGGGCAAAGTAATAATCTATAGAAATATTATCTTTGTTTTTTCTAAACTGATTATCGTCAATAACCTTGTACGATAACTGTTCACTCTTAAATATCTTTGCTAATATTAGCCTTCCTTTTTCCCATAATTCATAATCATTATCAGAATAAAGTATAGTATGATTATTACCACCGAAATTAATTAAATACTTTTCTGGCGAAACAATATCTGAAAGTATATATTCTTCTGTGTTATCTTCTAGGTTTGAATTCACACTGAAAGAAGACATAAATGTATCAGGAAACTCTATCCAAATTTGATTTGCAAGAAAAATACTAATTATAAAAAGACTAACTAGCAATAGTGTTTTTATTCTTTCTTTAATCATAAATATCATCTCCAAACAACTACTTGCTAGTTCTTCTACTGATTTTGTTTACTATCTTCTAAAATTACACCATCTGAGTCTAAATTGTCTTTGTCATTAGTAGAATCTTCTTGATAAATTTCCTCATCATTAATAGACTCATCATGCTCAATAGCACTATTTAGTTTCTCTTGGATAAACATTTGCTTTATTGAATTGAAGAAACCAACATTATCAATGCTTTCAAGTATTTCTTCCGCTTTAGATATATCATTCACATAAACATATTTAACTTCTGAATAATTGGAACCTTCTATATATACGTTTATCTTATTTAATCCAAGCTTTAGCTCTAATTCTTCTGCAAAAATTCCAAAAGCTCCTATTTCAATTTCTTTAATAATAGGTGGCAGATAAATCAGGTTCTCTTTTTCATTTTCTATTTTTGATAGAAAGTTAAAATTATAAGAACTATAATCGTTTAATGTAATATTAGGAGTTGAATATATCTCTACTATTATTTTGTTTCCATTATCAGTTTTCCCAGAAAGTAATATATTTTTATCTGAAGTAATTAGATTGTTTTGAGGATGAAATACTTCAATATTCTTTTGAAAGTAAAATTTATAATAAGTATCTTTACAATTTGATGTTGAATTGTTATTGATGACATCCTCACTATATGAAACAGTTCCAATAGTTCCTACTAAAGTAAGTACTATTGTAGCTGTTAATACCTTCCTCAACATTTTCATTCCTCCTCATTATATATGCAATACTACACTTTAATTATATAATAGTATTATTACAAATATATTACAGAGGAATTAAGAATGAATTACAGAAAATTACTTAATAGGAAGAACGATATCTACCTCTGTACCAACATTATATTTACTTCTAATTTTTATATCTCCTCCATGATACTCAACTATCTGCTTTGCTATAGAAAGACCTAAGCCTGTACCTCCTAAGGCTCTAGATCTAGCCTTATCAACTCTATAGAATCTTTCGAATATTCTTTCTATATCTTCTTCTGGTATTCCAAATCCAGTATCTTTTACTGTTATTATTACGTTGCCATTTTTTGTAAATGACAGTATGTTAATTTTTCCCTCATTAGGAGTGTATTTTATAGCATTACTTATAATATTTAATATAACCTGTTCTAATCTATCCTTATCGCCTGTTATATTCTGAATATTTTCTTCTATTTCTAAATTTAACCTCTGCTGTTTTTCTTCAGCAGAAATTTTCATTTTGAAATAAGCGCCTTTCAATAACTCTTCTATTGATAGTGAGCCCTTGTTCCATTTTGTCTGTTTATAATCCAAATTAGACAATTGTAATAAATCTCTTACAATCCTTGCCATTCTATCACATTCACTATCTATTACCTTTAAAAATTGACTTGCTAATTCAGTTTCACCAAGTCCTCCGTCAAGTAATGTTTCAGTATAACTCTTAATAGTAGTTAGAGGCGTTTTCAATTCATGCGAAACATTTGCAACAAATTCCTTTCTCATATTTTCTAATTTTTGCTGTTCTGTTACATCCTGAAAAACAATAATAAGTCCGCCGATTTCGTTATTTTTGTGCCTAAAGGAAGCATATTTTGCTCTATAAATGGATGTATCGATTTCTACGAAATGAATGCCTTTCCATCTATTACTGTTTTTTATTTGTTCTAATGTAAGCTTCGTATTGAACCTCTCAAAAATTTCATCGTACTTTCTATTTTCTAAATCCTCCTTACTAAGATTTAGCATTTTCATAGCAATAGGATTAGCATGTATGATATCTCCATGTATATTTACTGCTATAACACCGTCCGCCATATGAGTGAAAATTGTATCTAATTTGCTTTTTTCTCTATATACTTCAGACATAGTTGTCTTAAGCTTCAATGTTAAATAATTAAACATACCTGCCAGCTGACCAATTTCGTCATTCGACTTTACTTCTACTACTTGGTTAAAATCTCCTTTTGCCATACTCGCTGCCTTTACTGTTACATCTTTGATTGGACCAGTAATACTACTTGCAATGAGAAATCCTAATATAACTGTAATAAGCAATGCTAAAACTGTTGCTTTTGTAATAATTTCCTTAGCTTCACCTAATAAATTATACATATTACTTAAATTAGATGTAACATACATTACTCCTTTTACTTTCCCAACCTCATTCTCTACAGGATATGCCAAATGCATAACCATAACGTTTTCATCATCATCGCTAGGATAATTCTTAATTGTTTCTCTGCCTTTTAATGCTTCATTCAGGACTTCTCCTTTTAAAGTTTTATACTCATAGGCACTTTTACCTATTAAGTTTTTATTAAGATATTCATTACCTGTGACACTTGCAATAATTTCTGGTTTAATATCTGAATTATATATAATATATAAACTTTCTGAATAAGGTAATCTCCATTTAGAAACAGTTCCTCTGATTTCTTCCTTTACAATTCTCTCGCCATCTACTATTCCCCAATCATCTTCTTCGATTCCACTTGAAACATCTATAATATTTTCTATAACAGTTTCAATATTTTTTATTATTTGATTCTCATAGCTTTCTTCAAATTTTTGTACGATAAAAACTCCGACTATTACCATAGCAATAAACACAAGCAAAAAATATATTATTATAAATTTCCATCTTATGCTTTTAAACATATATTTATGCCCTCCTAAAGTAGTATCCTACACCCCTTTTAGTAAGAACGTACTTATAGCTTTTAGAATCATTTTCAATTTTCTCTCTCAACCTTCTAACAGTAACATCAACTGTTCTTATATCTCCGTAATATTCATAGCCCCATACCTCTTCTAGCAGCTTTTCTCTAGAAAAAACTTGTTCAGATTTTGTTGCAAGAAATTTGAGAAGTTCAAACTCTCTTAGTGTAAGATTTATAACTTTATCATTTTTTTTAACTTCATATTTATTTATATCTATAGCTAAATCCCCTGATACAATAACCTCTCCATTTGGCTCTTCCTTTGAGACTTCTGATCTTCTAAGATTAGCCTTCACCCTTGCCACAAGTTCTCTCATGCTAAATGGCTTTGTAATATAATCATCAGCACCAAGCTCCAAACCTAAAACTTTATCGACCTCTTCTTCTTTAGCAGTTAACATAAGTACTGGAATCTGTAATTTATTCCTAAGCTCTTTAAGAACTTGAAACCCATCTTTCTTTGGTAGCATTACATCTAACAACATAAGATCTGGAATGATTTGAAAAGCTTTTTTTAAGGCTTCCTCTCCATCATGTGCAAGACTAATATCATAGCCCTCTTTTTCAAGATTAAATTTTATTATATCTGCAATAGGTTTCTCATCGTCCACGATTAATATTTTTTTACTCAACATTATTCACCTCGTCCATTTTTTCTTAAAAGAACAAATTATTGGTTTAAAATATGTAAATATGTGTATAAACATATTCAAATTAATACTCTTATACTAAAATATACTAGATTTACATATCTGCGTTTAATAAAGTTTTGTTTTTCAACTTCATATTATAATATATTCTATAACTAAATCAATTTTCCTGCGGATTTTTTGAGACTTTTGACTCATATTTTTTTGGATATCTATCATGTATAATATAAATATTAGTTGAAAACTACTGTAATTTTTTCATAGCTATATCCTCCTAAATTCATAATTTCTTTTTTAAAAGAGTGGACAGTTTGAACTGTTCACTCTTTTGAAAGGTAAATTAAGATCATAAAGATTCATTTTAAATACAGTTTTGGTAGATTTATACATGCTATTCCCTTCCCCTAAAGTATCTAATAATAGTCTTATCTTGTCAAATCCTCTATCTTCAGATAAATTATACACAATTTCAAAAGATCTTCTATACGATAAATTGGGATTCAATTCTTCGAAATTATTATTTAAATCTTCAATAGTTAACTTATCAGCATTCTTTAAATTCTTACCCCACTCAAATCCTGTAGTTTCATATTCTGTATATAGTGCTATTCCCTCGGTTAGCCACATTGGGTAATTTCCTTTTGTTATATCATCTACTATTAAATGTGTAAATTCATGAACTACAGGTCCATTTTCTTCATATATCTCTGCAAGGTTTTCCCTATCATCTATCCAAATTTCAGGAGATAGAATACTTATTATTCCACTATAGTAAACTCCTAATGGTGGTTTGCCTTTTTGTAATTTTGTGTTCTTTATTAGAAAATCACTATCGTCATATATAATTATATTTACTTTATCTTCAGGATAATAATTAAACATAGAGCAAACCTTATCATAGTGTTTGTCAAGAATTCTTGATGTTAATTCTGCAATCTCTTTATCTTCTTCATTTTCATATCTAATAATATATCTATTTGTTTCAAAGACATGATATTCATTTACAGCATTAACCATTCTGTTTCTTTCAAAGTGTTTTACTATATTGAAAATATGCATTTCTATAGGTTTGATAAATATTGTAACTGTAGCAATGAACATAAATAAAGATATTATTACAAGCAATTTGTATTTTTTTACAATTCTAAACATTTTTAATCCCCCTTTCTATTTATGTATATGTAAGGGGGATAAGAATATTATAGCATGATATTATGTAAACTTCATTGGTAATTTTTATTTCATACATCTTTTGATTGTATATTCCAAATTTAGATATAGGTTAATAAATAGAGTTTATTATACCGTAACTTTTTAGTTTCATTAAAATTTAAAATTAAAATATATTAAAAAAATTACAAAATTGTATATTTTGCTATAATATTTGTGTTACTATTCTTTAACTTTTATTAACATTTTTTTGATGGACTATATTGTATAATTAAACTCCAAAAAGCTAAAAATATTTTTGAGCACTTAAAGGAGGTATTAAAATGACAAACAATAGTATTGGATGTAATGTTACTGAATGTAAGCATCACGCAAAATCTCAAAATCTTTGTACACTTAACCACATTGAAGTTGTTAAGCATAAAGAACCAGCTACTTGTGCAGAGTGTACAGATTGTGGAAGCTTCTTGAAAGGGTAATTTTTTTAGTCCTCACTTCATGTGAGGACTTTTTGATTATATACTCTATTCAATTCACCATTCACCTTCCTATTGCATACATTAAAGTATAGGTAGGTGAGTTATATTATGGCAAATAAAACTCAAAAGGTTTGTCCAGTATTAAGTGCAAAGCTTTTTTCTAAAACAAAAGAAGAGTTGCCTGTTATTATAAGTATGAAAAACAATGACTCAAGTAAACTTAGTAGTGTAGTTTTTGGAATGTCAACAAAAATGAAATATAACCTTCCTGTCGTTGGTGGAGTAGCATGTAATATGAATATTGATTCTATTAATAAATTATCTCAGCATCCAGATGTAGACTATATTAGTTTTGACTGTAAAGTTTTCGCTCTTATGGATATAGCAAGAGAGTCAATAGGATGTCAAATACCACACATGGAGGGCTATAAAGGTAAAGGAATTACTGTTGCTGTAATAGATACTGGCGTGACCCCTCACAATGATTTAATAAAGCCTAATAATCGAATCATAGGGTTTAAAGATTTTGTTAATGATAAAACTACTCCTTATGATGATAATGGTCATGGTACTCACGTTGCAGGCATCATAGCTGGTAATGGTTATTCCTCAAATAGAAAGTATGCTGGTGTAGCCCCAGAAGCGAATATACTAGGTGTTAAGGCACTTGATGAGTCCGGTAGTGGAAATACGTCAGACATAATTTCTGCAATTCAATGGATTATAGAAACTAAGGACGTTTATAAAACTAAGATACTTAATCTCTCTTTGGGAAGTCCAGCAACTGACCCTTACACATCAGATCCACTTGTTAAAGCCTGTAATGAAGCAATAAAAGCTGGAATTACTGTTGTAGTAGCTGCTGGAAATAGCGGACCAGCCAGTAAAACTATTCTCTCTCCAGGTAATAGTCCAAATGTAATCACAGTTGGTGCTGTTGATGATAATAAAACTCCAGAGATAGGTGATGATGCTATTGCACCTTTTTCAAGTAGAGGGCCAACAAAAGAGGGGTTAAAAAAACCTGATGTTGTAGCTCCAGGCGTTGATATCATGTCATTATCAAATACTAGAAGAGATGGATATAAATCATCAAGTGGAACTTCAATGGCAACTCCTTTTGTCGCGGGTTCAATAGCCTTACTGTACAATAAAAATAATAATTTAAATCCAACCAATTTAAAGTCAAACCTTAAGAAAAATTGTATTAGTCTGAAAGATAGGTATAACAATCAAGGGTCTGGAATAATATCTTTAGAAAAATTGTTTAAAACTCAGCTCAACGAAAATACTCCACATGAGCAGCATTCAGGGAAAGGAATCTTTGGTGAAAATATTATAGTTTTATTTGTTGTATTATTACTTTTAGTAGGAAGGTTCTAAAAACAAAGCGGCCATAATGGCCGCTTATTTGTTTACAACTTATCTGTATTTTTTCCCAATATATTTAAATGGATCTTGAGGAACCCCATGCTTTAATACTTCAAAATGTACATGTGGTCCTGTGCTTCTTCCAGTACTTCCTACAGCTGCAATTGTTTTATCTTTATATACTTTCTGTCCTACTTTTACATATATCTTGCTACAGTGACCATATCTTGTTTTAAATCCTCCACCA
Source organism: Thermohalobacteraceae bacterium (assembly GCA_030625765.1). Classification (GTDB taxonomy): domain Bacteria; phylum Bacillota; class Clostridia; order Tissierellales; family VENL01; genus DAOUQG01. The sequence goes on from DAOUQG010000065.1 coordinate 8,938, forward strand.
TGGTCAATCTCTACCAAATAACCATAATTCCCTTTCCATCCTGCATAGGTCACAACTCCACCGTCAGCAGCTTTGATAGGAGTCCCCGTTCTAGAAGCTAAATCAACTCCATTATGCATTCTACCCCATCTCATTCCAAATCTTGATGTCAATGAGCCTCTCGTTGGTCTCATAAATATTCCTGTTCCTTTTAAAGAAGGTAATTTTTTTGTCCCTTGAAGATTAATCTGTGCTATAGGGTTTGATATTATAACTTCATTTAAAATCTCTTTAGCCACTTCTATACCATTAATTTTCTTTACTTTGGCAGTGACTTGTTTTTCCCCATAAACACCTTTCCTTTTAACCTGTACTTGATCCTTATATAAAGAAGAAGTATACTCGGTCTTCTTATCATATTTTATTTTCTCAGAAAAAGTTTTTTCTTCCCATGTAACTACAGTAAGATACGGTTTTGGAACTATTAGATTTATTCCATCACCGGGATGAATTAATATATGATTTTTGCCTGGATTTGCTTGTATTAATTCATCAACTGTAAGGTTATATTTTTTAGCGATATTCCAATAGTTTTCACCTTTTTGTACAATATGTACTTTTTCCTCAGTTGTCCCTTTTTCAAACAGGGTTAATACTGTGTTAAAATCTTGAACTTCTGATGCTGGGACTTTTTTTCTTACTATTTCAACTTCTTCTAATATACCAATTTCTTCTAAGTTAGAATTTTCTTCCTTCATCCTATTTATATATGGTTCTTTAATACTTTTCAGTAGCTTCTCAGCTAACGCTTCTGACTCTAAAACTCCAAACTGCTTGCCATTGATATTTATAGCATATGCATAAACATCAAATGATAGATTTTTTGTTATATTATCTCTTATAACACCAAGAGGAGTAATTTGTCCATTTTCTACATATACATCTTCAAATGAGATATTTTCATTTATGACTACATCTAAATTGACTTTCTTCAAAAGCTCATTTTGAATTTTGTCAAATGCAAGAATAACTGATTCTGTATCTTGCACTGTTCCAATTTCTTGATTCCCAAATGTCACTTTATACGCATTTGGCTTAGATCCAAATGCTACTGTTTCCTGTTTTTGCTGAAAGTGATGTACAGCAAAAGCACCAGACACAATGAAAGTTAACAACAACAAAGTACATAAAAACATGATAGTACTTTTTTTTCTTAGATTTAATTTAAATTTTTTCTTTTTAAGTTCACAATAATATTTAACCATTTTTTCTTTTAAGGTCCTAAAAGTTGAGCCATTCATATTAAGCTCCTCCTTTTATGTATATCCTATTTATAATAGTATTATATTTAAGATGTAATTTCTGTAAAATAACATTCTGTTTAATTATACCATAAACAACCAAATATTCAAATACTAAATATTTTAAACATTTATTGCATTTCTACATATATTGTTTTCTTTATTTCGTTTTTTATTCGTTTTGTGTTCCTTAAAATATTTTGTGTAAAACTTCTTAGTCATTTTTCTTTATCCTAATACTATATTATCAAAATCACAAGAAGGAATAATTTCGTCATATTATTTTTTACAATTTTTAATTATTATTGGTAAATATGAATTGATATCTTCATGTATATAATATATGGTTTTTTCAGTTAATTCCTTTTTAATAATTTTTCTCGTTGAATTTAATTGAAGCTTGTACTGTTTAGGTACTAATAACTTTATGCTATATCTGCTTTTTTCTGTATATACCATATATTTATGTCTATTTTCTATTTGCCATCCTTCTTTTTCATGTGGTAGTAACATAGGAAACCATATTTTAAATTCATGACTATTATTGCCAGTTTCTATATTATGATACATGTTATTTCCAAATGTTAAAGTGTAATTAATCTGTAAATTAGCAGCTTCTTCACATTTTAACGGGTTTCTTAGTATTATCATTAGAATATCACTCTTGCCAATAACTTTAAAATCAACTTTTTTTTCATTTATATTTACTTCATGTATGTTAGCCACGTTAGGATAAATGTAAAGGTATATTTTTTCTTGTATTCTTCCTGTTTTATTAATAAAATTGATTTTACCAGAATAATTGATTTCGTTTTTGTCTGGATTAATTTCAACCTCTACTACATATTTATTGATATTTGCATCAATATTTAACTTGAATACTGTTTGTGCTTCGTTATCAAGGTATAAGTAAAATCCTAATGGAAAAACTGTTATAATAAATAATAAAACTATTTTTTTTATTAGTATAATTATTACTTTATGCATTCTTACTCTCCTTGACTATAAAGTATAAATTAAGCACTTTAAAATACTAATAAATTATTTTGACATCGTGAAAGGTATCTATATCAAATTTTTATTTTATTATGTTATAATATTTATAGTGCTTTATTCTAGACATAGTTAATAAAGCTACCTATTATATTTCTTCAAATTAAAAAATTTGTTTTTTAACCTAGGTAGCTTGCAAGCTTTTTGCCTATAGAAAATTAATTTATATCTTAACCTTATATTGAACACAATATTTAAAGTTTTCTGCAGGCTTATTTCAGCATATGATACGTTTTGTAATTTTATACCTGTACTCTAATTATAGTGTAAGATTTGGAAGGGTGAATATAATGACCTTTTTTTTTGAAACTACCAATATGGACTTAGGAGATACCTCTATAGAAAATATTTTTATTAATGATTTCATGCCAATAGCAAATGGAACAGATGTTAAAGTATACTTACTAGGATATAAATATGCAAGTGATAAAGACGATAACATTACTGTTACTAATGAAACTATCGCAAAGCATCTTAACATCCCACTATCTGATGTACTTAGAGCTTGGGATTTTTGGGAAAATAAAGGTATCATTATAAAGCATGTAAAAGAAGATAGCGAGGAATACGATTATGAAATCGAATTTCTAAGCCTCAAGCAGCTATACATAAAAAACAATTATAAAATGATTTCATCACAGGAAAGTGCTGGTCTAACCACTACTTCGTATACATGTTCTGTAAAAGACTTGTTAGAAGCAAATGATGTTCCTGGGGTTCAAAAAATGTTTAGTTCTATCAATAATATTATAAGACGTTCATTAGTTCCAAATGAAAAGATGAAAATTCTTGAATGGATTCAAAACTATAATATGAACCCTGATATCGTTATTAAAGGTTATTTTTATGCAGTTGAGAAAAGAGGCAAAAAAAATGTAGATTATGTTGCTGG
>DAOUQG010000167.1 GCA_030625765.1 Thermohalobacteraceae bacterium
GAGGTAGAAGAAAAACATACAAAAGCATTAGAAACAGTTGCAGATTTAGAGATTAAGGTTGAAGAAAGACAGAATAAGATTGACCAATTGAATGCCTCGAATGAGATTATGAAAAATAGAATAGATAAATTAATGGATAAAAGCGCATTAGAAAGAATTGTTTTGTGGTGGTATAACAAAAAAGAAAAAACAGATGAATCATTAAGCCATCAAATAACATATAGTGGTACATCTAAAAATGAAGATTATTATAATTTATATATAATGTCAGGAGGATTCATATGAAACTAGGAATAATAGGACCAACAGAAAATGAAATTAATCCTTTTATTAAATGTCTTTCAGACATAAGAACAGTATCAACAGCTATGTTGAATTTTTATGATGGAAAGTTTAGAAACTTAGATGTTGTAGCACTGTATTGTGGAGTATGTAAAGTTAATGCAGCAATTTCAGCACAAATATTAATTGATAAATTTGATGTTTCTCATATTATTGTTGTTGGTGTTTCAGGTGGAATAGACAAGGTTTTAAAAATCGGTGATACTGTTATAGGAACTGAAGTAGCATATCATGATGTGGAAGATGGAATATTAACAGAATATCATCCTTGGATGGAAAATAGTTATTTTAAATCTGATGAATCATTGATTGAATATTGTAAGAAAGCTTTCAAGCAAAATAAATTTAAACAAGCAGTCTATTTTGGAAAGATTGTTACAGGGGAATCATTTATAACCCAAAATGGACGTGATAAAATCATATCAACACATAACCCCTTATGTGTTGATATGGAAACTGCTAGCATTGCACATGTCTGTTATGTAAATAAAATACCTTTCTTAGCAATCAGAACAATAACTGATACAGAAGAAGAATGTGGATTAGAAGCATTTGAAAAGAATTGTATAGATGCTTCTATGAATTCCATAGAAATTTTAAAAGCACTTTTAGAACAACTATTGTAAAAGAAATTATGTATACATTGAGTATTGGAACGAGTGTTGAGTAAAGGTTTTTGCGGCTGATTTGTTTAATAAGCAAGCGCAATATTATTAAGATAACGTTATTAAGTTGAGTCAGTTTTCACACATTTCTTCATTGTATGTAAGTATTACCTAGAAGGTATTTTTCCGAGTCATTCTCAAAAGGGCAGAGCATCTCACATTTTAATTTTCATAAAATAAAAAAATTTTAAATTCTGTAATGGAAGGAGATAAGTATGCAAAAGGGAATTATGATTGGTAAGGGAATGACAGCAGAGGTTTATGCGTTGGAAGATAATAAGGTTTTGAAGTTATACTTTGATTGGGTTGGAAAAGAACTGATTGATTTTGAAGCCAAAATAGGAAAGGTTATTAGTGAAGCAGGGATACCCTCTCCTAAGTTTTTTTCGATTGTAGAAGTAGATGGACGTAAAGGTATAATTTTTGAACGAGCTAATGGAAAGTCTATGTTAAAGCTTATTGAAGTAAAACCTTGGAAAATTGTTTACTATGCACGTCAGATGGCACGGCTTCATGCTAGAATACATTCTTATTCTACCGAACAGCTATCTTCACAAGAAAAAGAATTAAAGGACGCTATTAATTTTTCAGTATCAACTCTTGGAAATAGAACAGAAAGAATTCTAGAAGTTCTTAAAAAATTACCCTCTGGAAAAAGTATATGTCATGGAGATTTTCATCCTGACAATATAATTGTGTCATCAAAAAGGTTAGTAGTAATTGATTGGACAAATGCATATTCGGGTAATTGTCTAGGAGATGTAGCAAGAACATGCTTAATGATAAGGACACCTTTTGTACCTCCAGAAACTCCATCTATTATAGTTATGTTGTCAAAGGTAATTAAACGCATAATTTATTCAGTTTATTTAAAAGAGTATAAGAGACTTACTAATGTAAGAACTGATGATATTAATGCATGGATGTTGCCTGTTGCAGCTGCAAGGCTTAGAGAAAAAATACCTGGAGAGAAAAAGTGGTTATTAAATATTATTGATAAATATCTTAGTATGTAGTCATTCATAACACAGCTATTTTTTTAGTGTTGAAATAATAAATAATGTTTCAACACAATTGAAATTTCTAGAACAAACAATAAAGTGCTTAGAAAAAATATTGCAATCATGAATATGATTCAAATTTAAAGGGGCTGTTTATTATGAAAAAGATTAAAGAAATTGCAGGAGGACTAAATAAAGCATATCCATATGGAAACGAACCATTTAAGATTGCTACTAGATTATCAGAAGAATGTGGAGAAGTAGCAAAAGAAATCAATCACTGGGAAAGGACAGGTGTTAAAGTCAGAAAATATGGTGAGCCTAGTAAAGAAAAATTAGCTAGGGAGATTCATCAAGTTATCATATGTGCATTACAAGTAGCATTATATTATAATGTTGAAGATGAATTGGATAAAGTTATTGAAGAATCACATCAACATTTGAAGGATAAAGGTTTACTAAAATGATAGAATGAGGAACGAGGAATAAATTTGACGATGTTATTGTAAGACTTTTCGAGATACAATCTAGATATATTATTTTCCAGCCTAAGGAATTTGAAAACAATGAAACTAACTAAATTAAAGCAAATAAAATAATACACTGATTAAGAGAGGGATTATATGATTATAAGAATTGGGTCAGAGGAAGAATTATCTCGGTTATGGGGAATTATAACTTCTCCAACACTAAAACTGTTTCAAGAAAGAATTTCTAAAGATACTCAGGAATTATGGGTGATGGAAGAGGATAACACTGGTAAACTCATTGGTGAACTACATATTATCTGGGATTCTGTTGACAAAGATGAAGCTAATGGAAAAAATAGAGCATATTTATGTGCTTTCAGAATCGATAGAGATTATCAAGGATTGGGATATGGAAGTAAATTGATGAAGAATGTTTTGAATAGAATTAAAGATAAAGGATTTAGTGAAGCCACTATCGGAGTTGAAGTAGGTGCTAATAAGCTAGAATTAATGTATAAGAAGTGGGGATTTTCAGAATATATAAAGACTAAAGATATAGATCATCATTATGTTGATGCGCAAGGTAATCCTACTTTAGCAAAACTATGGAATTTATATTTGCTAAGGCAAACCAAGTGATTATATTAAAGTAAAACTTTTGATAATTTAGTGGAGGTAAAGTCATAGAAAAGGACTGAATTTTTTTAAAAGGAATATGGAATAACTGCTATTGATTATTCCAAATATGAAGTCAGACATATGATAGAGGTCATAAGTGGAATATAAAAATAAGTACAGATACAGGGTATTAATATTAATCACGATAAAGATCCACATATAGATTACCATTGGAGGATAATGCTGCAAAAGCTATTTCTTTTATATCCTCAATTCCTTTTTTACTTAATTCATTGTAGAGCCATTCTTGATTAAAATTATTTTTTTGAAGATTATTTTTTAAAATCTTGCCATCTAAGATTATTTCAGTAGCAAGACCCTCATATTCTGTTGAAAAATGTAGGTCTTGAGGAGTTAATGGTTTGTTTTGAGATTTTAAATTTATGCTTAATTCACCACTAGGCTCAAGTATGGCATATTCTACTTTACTGATATCAAATACACCCTCTTGTCTAAGTTGTTGGTTTAAGTAGTTATAGGAATAGTTTAATTTAGATAAATTATATTCTAGGATTTTTCCATTTTGTATTAATATTGTAGGTTCTCCAGCAAGGAAACTACGAAGAGGCCTATATTTAAAAGAAATAAAAGAGATCAACATAATAATTAATGTTATTAAAGACATAGAAACAATAAATACTAGGATATTTATTTTAATATTAAAAGCTAGATTACCAGCTATGGTTCCCAGTGTAGTAGTAGCAATATAGTCAAAGTAAGTTAGATTAGCTATACTTCTTTTAGTTAATAATTTAGTGGCAGTAAAAAGAAATATTAGCGCCAAAAATACTCGAAATACTATAGGTAAAGGATTAAACAATATAGAACACCTCCACTTTACGACTTAAAACATGATGATAAGTAAGTTCTAAATATTTTCATTATTATTTACTATACATTAGTTTTATAATAAAATATCTTACTTCATATTATATTTTTTCACTTTTATTTTTCTTTATTCTATACTTAAATAAACTCTTGTATTCAAAACATTATTATTATAATAAAAGTTAAAATAATATTATCGTAATTATGAAAGGAATGAAATTTTGAAAATTATAAAACAAAATTACAATAAAAGCACTATAAAATCTATCATACGAATATTATGTACTATTTTTTTATTACTTTACATAATATATTTATTGTATCTAGTATTTTTTAGCTCTTATTATGGACGAGCTTTTTCTCACAGAAGTATAAACTTTGTCCCATTTAAAACTATAATTGCTTTTACTGACCTTTCAACTCATAGCTTAAATGCCATTATAACAAATTTGCTTGGGAACATTGCAGCCTTTGTACCAATGGGTTTTTTAATTCCTATTACATTTAATATAAGAAATAATAGATTCATTAAAGTGTTTATAGTTGTTTTGTTTGCGACAATATGTATTGAACTTTCTCAATATATTATGAGAGTTGGTACATGTGATATAGATGATGTTATTTTGAATGTATTAGGTGGAATGGTAGGGTATGTTATATTTTTCTTGTGGGATAGAATCATTAAGATATGAAATAAAGCAAAATCATTTTTACCACATAAAAAACATAATATCTATTTGCATTATGATAATTATTCTTATTAATCTGAAAGAAATGATACTAAGGATTTAGATTATTATCTTCGCTGTTCAGATATACATCACTTCTTATGATTGTTTATTAAGGTGAGAAGTGATGTATATGATTCACGACTCAGATAATAATCCAAATCCTAGTGTGTTGTATTTTCATAACTTTTTGTGTTTGAGCATGCGAAAACATGTTCGTTAATCTGAATAAGAAAGGGAAGAAGATCAAGTCATAAAGATATTGATTTGTAAAAACTATTGATAATTTGGAGTATCAAAGATGTTGGAGAGTCAAAATCAAAAAAATCATAAAAAAATTTAAATTATAGCAGGAAAAATACAAAAAATGTAGAATTATTTATTAGACAAAATGTATATTTTGCGACATTCAATCAAAAAATTCAAAGAATCATGGTGTATTTTAGGAGGTTTTTGAAAAATGAACGATTCTCCAATGCTTTTAGACGATTTTTTAAACTACATAGAAACAATTAAGGGTAAATCATCAAACACAGTCAAGGAATATCAATATGATTTGAGAACATTTTTTAAATTTTTGAAAATAAGATATAGATTAGCACCTTCCAACACAGACTTCGATGATATCGATATAGCTGATGTTGATATTGATTTAATTAAAAAAGTAAGGATTCAGGATTTATATGCTTTCATCTCTTATGTTGATAAGGAAAGAAATAATAAAAATTACGCAAAAGCTCGTAAGGTTGCTAGTATTCGTTCTTTTTTTAAATACTTGCATTCAAAAATAAAATTGATAGATGAAAATCCTGCTTTAGATCTCGAATCACCTAAAACTGACTCTAGACACCCTATTTATCTCACTTTAGATGAAGCTAAAAAATTATTAGATGTAATTGATGGCCAATTCAAAGAAAGAGATTATGCAATAATTACTCTATTTCTTAATTGTGGATTAAGACTTTCTGAACTTGTAAGTATTGATATAAATAAAATAAAAGGTGATATTTTAACTGTAGTTGGTAAAGGCAACAAAGAAAGAACTATTTATCTTAATGATGCATGCATTGATGCTATTAACAACTATCTACGTGTAAGACCTGTTAAAGGACTTAATGATAGGAATGCATTATTTGTAAGTAGAAAGAATAATAGACTTAGTCAAAAAGGAGTACAGTATTTAGTGAAAAAATACTTGCAGCTTGCTGGGCTAGATGCTACTAAATACTCTCCTCATAAACTGAGACATACTGCTGCTACTCTTATGTACAAGTATGGTAATGTTGATATCAGAGTACTACAGCAGATATTAGGTCATGAAAATGTTGCAACTACTCAGATTTATACTCATATCGATGATGAACGATTAAGGAAGGCAGTTTAATACGGGGTAATATCTTATCAGTTATTTTACTAACCATCTCCGCCGAGATCTCAATACCATAAATATCGTTTAGCTGGTCATGAATATCTCTAGTAGACATCCCCCTAGCATAAAGGGATATAATTTGATTTTCAATATCAGAAATATCACGTTTTCTTTTAGGTACAACTTTAGGATCAAACTCTGCATTACGGTCACGAGGGACATCGATTTCAATTTCACCTAAAGTAGTATTTACTTTTTTATGGCTATAACCATTTCGATAATTAGTTTTTGAGTCCGTATCACGACTATATTTTTCATAACCCAAAGTAGTATCCATTTCAGCTTCTAACATTTCTTGTAGTACTTCCTTAAACATACCTTTTAGAGTATTCATGATATCTTGTGGTGTCTGAATGTCGTTGTTAGCAATTAGTTCTTTTGTTTGTTCTTTTGTAACTAAACTATTTCCCATAAAAAAATCTCCTTCCTGATTGTTTGGATTATAACCAGGATGGAGATTTTTACACAGTTTACGTTACAGACTCAGCACTCCTTTTAGTTCCTAAAAGCCTCTATTCTCACTTTTTGACCCTTCTCTACTTGTAATTCTATAAAAGAGTCTTTTAACGATGCCTTTTTCCCGTTAATGAGGACT
>DAOUQG010000004.1 GCA_030625765.1 Thermohalobacteraceae bacterium
ATTCATTTATTTTTCGTAGAAGAAGATGATATTATTAAGGAGTATTATTTTTGTAATGGCTTATAGGGATTATATATAATTCTATAAAATAAGAGGAATGATATAATGGACATAAAAAAACACATAATTAATATATCTAGAGAACTTGAAATAGATATAATTGGATTCACTTACACCGAACCTTATGAGGAACTTAGAAATTTTTTAGAATCTAGAAAAAAAAAGAGATATGATACTGAATTTGAAGAAAAGAATATTGATTTACGAATTGATCCCTTTAATATTTTACATGACAGTAGATCTATAATTGTTATAGGCATGTCATATAATACTGAGAACAGTAAGAAAATAAGAGAAGATGATAGAATAGGAATATTATCAAAATCTTCATGGGGAGTAGATTATCATAAGGTATTACGAGAAAAACTAGAGGAGCTAGTAAAAGAAATTAAAAAGGTTTGCGATTTCAAATATAGGATAATAGTTGACACAGGGTCTCTTGTTGATAGAGAAGTAGCAAAAAGAGCAAATATAGGCTGGTATGGAAGAAATAATTCAATAATAAATGATATATTTGGCTCATTTATTTTTATAGGATATATCATAACGGATTTAGAAATTGAAGCTGATATGAGTGAACGGGTGGAAGAAAAATGTATGAACTGTAGAACTTGTATAGACTCATGTCCTACTAGTGCTATAGAAGAAGGATATATAATAAATGCTAGAAAATGCGTATCTTACTTAACTCAGACTAAAGAGAGAATTCCATATGAATTAAGAGACAAGATGGGGACAAAGGTATATGGATGTGATACATGTCAATTAGTATGCCCGTACAATAAAAAAGCTGTAAAGGTGAATAGTAGACTCTTTATTCCCAAAGTAACAAATGGATATATAAGTCTATATGAATTATTTAATATTTCTAATAAGGAATTTAAGAAAAAGTATGGTCATATGGCTGGAAGCTGGAGAGGAAAAAATATATTAAAAAGAAACTGTATAATTGCCTTGGGAAATATTAAGGATAAGGAAAGTATAAATATATTGAAAGAATCACTAAACAACTCTAGCACAATGATAAGAGAATATTCTGCATGGTCTTTGTTAAAAATAGATAAAGAATTAGGTAAAAAAATACTCAATGAACATATTAAAAATGAAAAGGATGATGAAGTGCGAGTGGAGATGGAGAAACTCTTAGAATATTTTGAAGGTGATAGCACTTATTAAAATCTCTCACATAGTAAATTTTTATTTAGTAATATAAAAAAAGGAAAATATATTATAAGTATGGTATACTGTTATTGGTGAATTTTTGTCATATGTTTAAACAGTAATATTACATATTCTAAATTAAGAGGAGGTACATATTATGAGTAGTAACCACAGCTTTTTAGAAGGTAAAATTAATGAATTAAAAGAGCAGGGAGTTTATAGAAAGCTTCCAGTTTTAGCAGGTGCAAACGAAGCTGAGATAATCTTAGATGGTAAAAAGGTTATAAACTTATCATCAAATAACTACTTAGGATTTGCCAACCATCCAAGACTTAAGAAGGCTGCTATCGAAGCTGTTGAAAAGTATGGAGTAGGAGCAGGTGCAGTAAGAACTATAGTAGGAAATATGGATATTCACGAAGAATTAGAAGAAATACTTGCTAAGTTCAAAAGAGAAGAAGCTGTTATGGTATTCCAATCAGGTTTTAACTGTAATGCTGGTACTATTCAAGCTATCACTGAAAAAGGAGACTTGATTATTTCAGATTCATTAAACCATGCAAGTATTATTGATGGAGTTAGATTAAGTAAAGCTGATAGAGCTGTATTTAACCATTCAGATATGGAAGACCTTGAAAGAGTTTTAAAGGAAAAAAGAGATCAATATAGAAACTGTTTAATTATAACTGACGGTGTATTCAGTATGGACGGAGACGTTGCAAAGCTTCCAGAAATAGTTGAATTAGCTGAAAAATACAACTGTATGACTTACGTTGACGATGCACATGGTTCTGGAGTATTAGGTGAAAGCGGTAGAGGAACTGTTGACCATTTCCATTTACATGGTAAAGTAGACTTCTCAATTGGAACACTGTCAAAGGCTATAGGTGTAATAGGTGGATACGTTGCTACAAGCAAGGCAGGACAAGAATGGTTAAATCATAGAGGAAGACCAATTCTTTTCAGTACTGCTTTACCACCAGCAGCTGTAGGAGCAATTATTGAAGCTGTTAAAATGCTTATGGAAACAACTGAGTTTACAGATAGATTATGGAGTAATGCAAGATACTTTAAAGAAAAACTAGGAAAACTAGGTTTTAATACAGGACAAAGCGAAACTCCTATCACTCCAGTTATCATCGGAGATGAAGCTAAAACTATGGAATTTAGTATGAAGCTAAAAGAAAATGGAGTATTCGTATCAGCTATAGTATTCCCAACAGTTCCAAGAGGAACAGGAAGAGTAAGATGTATGGTAACTGCAGGACATACAGAAGAACAGCTTGACAGAGCAGTTGAAGCATTTGAGAAGGTTGGAAAGGAAATGGGGATAATATAGTAAAAACTGATTTGATAAAAGACTGTGTTGAAAGCGGTTACGCTTTTGACACAGTTTTTTTGATATTAAAATTAGATCGTTTATTTATCTAACATTATGATATTATCGTTAATTTTCAAAAAAACACTACAAATCGCTTGAAAATTATATATGAATATTATAATATTTAACATGAGTGTTATTTATAGGGGTGTTACAATATGTCAGTGTTTAATAGAACAAGAAAAAGAACTTACATATTGTCAAAGGGACGGGGTTATTGATAACAATTGTGTAAATAAGCAAGAAGGCATCGTATGAATAACAAGAATGTAAGAAGTATTATAAAAAATCTATAATGTATATAATGCTACGGATTAGCTAAAAACTTGACACAAAGAAAAGAAAAAGTATTTAAAGGAGTTGAAGTGCCAACAACTCCGTCACCTTCACAACTAGCAAACAGTGGCCACTAGTGGTTACCGTAACTAACGTAGGATATTAAAATAACATAATTTGTTTTTCAGACTTTGTTAACAATCTGAGAAGAGCATAATATACACTGATATATTATGCTCTTCTGAAATATTGTTTATTCATAATTTTTTCTAGGGCTAGAGGGGGCTTAATAGGTATGAAAAGAAGATTATTTATGGTAACTTTCATCATTATTATATTAATTTTTGTCACTCTATTAGTATATTATTGGACATTTGGTGACAAAAAAATATTAAGTCTAAAAAATTAGATGATGTCTTTTTTGAAACTATGGCGAGTACATTTCCAGATTATCAACTAGACAATTATAGAAAATACTATGTGAGTAATACTTATATTATATACATATTCAAAATTGAAAATTCAAATAACCTATCTAAACTGGGACATCTAACATTTAAAAAAAATAGTCTGTGGAACTATTATAGTAAATTTAGTTCTGGTGATACTACAAACACTCCTTATAGTGAGAAATTTTATAAACATGATAATGATCAATTTCTTGTGCTAGTGTACGGAGAAAATGAGGGTAGATTATATAACACTATTACTATTAAGATAGGAAATAAAATATATTATGAAGATATCGAAAAAGATCAGTTATTCTTAAAAGTATATTATGAGCCTATTAAAGATGAAAAATATCTTTCTAATATTGAAGTTTACTTGAAATAGGTAATAGCATCTCAAGAAGAATAGACATTCTTTTTTTGAATAACTATATAAACTTTGCCTACATTTGTGCAGGGCAAAGTTTATATAAAAAGTAATTTTATATAAAAAAGGGAATTATTCTATTTTGGTGTATTAATAATTTCTTATTTTTCAAAAAAGCTTAAAATGAGTAATTTACATATGATTTTTTTAAGACATCGAAACTATTCAACTGGGGTACTTATTTTACGGTTATGTAAAAATAATCTAACAATTTGTGAACACAAATTGTTTTGCTACAATTCAAAATAAATTTCAAATAATAAATATTAGAAATATAGAGGAAAATTGGGTATAATGTCGAATTGAATACATTATACCTAATTTTATATAAAAAACATTATTTATATAATAAAGCAAATATAATATTTTTAAAACGTAATTTAAGGAGGAGATCAGTTATGGGCAAAAGGAGAATTAAAAAATCAACTAAGTTTACTATTAAATCAAAACTTATTATTGTATCATTCATTATATTAATTATATCTAATCTTGTATTAGGGGTAGTAAGTTATAATATTGCTAAAAAGCAATTGGAACAAAACGGTAAAACACTACTAAAGAATAGTGTTGAAATGACTTTGCTAGTGATTGATGAAAAACAAAAATTAGTTGAACAAGGTAAGTTAACTCTTGATGAGGCACAAGAACAGGTTAGAGAATATATGTTAGGGAAAAAACAAAAAGATGGTACTAGGCCTATTAATAAAAACATATGTCTTGGAGAAAATGGTTACCTGTTGGCATATACTCAGGATGGATATGAGGCAGCTCATCCTATATTAGAAGGTAAGAATGTATGGGAAGCTAAAGATAAGAGGGATGGTTTTTATCTAGTACAAGATCAAATCAAAATAGGAAACAATGGGGGAGGTTATCTTACATATTGGTGGAATATCCCTAATTCGGAGGAAATTGCACCTAAAATCACCTATCAAAAAACAGATCTTCATTGGGGTTGGGTGGTTAGTGCAGGAACATATATGTATGATTTCAATAAAGGGGCAAGCAAAATTTATCAATTTTTGATTATTATATTAGCATCTTCATTTATTATAGGAGGATATGTAATTTTCATTTTTGCCCGCCATATATCAGTTCCAATTGGTAAGATCAATCAAGCTATTAATGAGGTGGCATCAGGCAATCTAAACATTTCAAATTTGAATATTAAAAATAGAGATGAGACTGGTGAATTAAGCAAATCTTTCAATATCATGATTCAAAATATAAGAGAATTGATTAAATCAGTTAAAGATTCAGTAGATATTGTATTTGAATCTTCAAAATCCTTAGCTGATATAGGGGATCAAAATATAGCTTCTATTAATGAGGTTGCAGTTGCAATTGAGCAAATTACAGAAGCTGCAGATAAACAAGCAGAAGATACAGAGAATGGAGTAGTTGAAGTTAAGCAATTGGCTGACAAAATTGAAATAGTAGAAGAGTCTTCTGTTAATACAAATAATATTGCTGTTGAAGCAAGTGAGTTGAGTAAAAAAGGAATAAATGTTGTTAAATTACTTATGGAAAAATCGAATGAAAACAGTATTGCTACAACAAAAGCAAATGACATAATTCAAGAAATGAATAAAAGCTCAATTGAAATAGAAACAATTACAGAAACTATTAGTCAAATATCTGACCAAACTAACTTGTTGGCTTTAAATGCGGCAATAGAAGCAGCTAGGGCAGGGGAACAGGGAAGAGGTTTTGCAGTAGTTGCTGAAGAGGTTAGAAAATTAGCTGAACAGTCTTCACTAGCTGCTACTAAAGTAAAAGAACTAATAGATGGAATACAAAAAAAATCAAAAACAGCTGTTGAAACTATGGAACAAGGAAAAAAAATTGCTGAGAAACAAGATAACGCTGTTGAAGAAACTAAAAATACTTTTAATGGAATATCAAAAGCGATAGACAATATGGTAGAAAATGTAGAAAAAATCAATAGTTATAGTATAGATATGGGAGATAAGAAGGGTGAAATAATAGAAATATTTGAGAATTTTTCAGCTTCAACAGAAGAAAGCTCTGCTGCAATACAACAGGTTTCAGCTGCAATTGAAGAACAGTTGGCTAGTGTACAGCAGATTAATTCTCATACTCAAGATTTTAAAATTCTTGCAGGGCAGCTTGCAGAAGCTATTAATAAATTTAATATATAACAAGCAAGAAATTTTTGTTTATGTTTGATATCATACTGACAAGAAGGCGGGGTTGAAACAACAACTCTGTCTTCTTGTCGTCTAGTGTCCCATCTATAATCGTGTAAAAATTGTTCTAAAATTTCTAAGTATTAGGTAATCAACTTGTCACTGATGACAGTTTGGGAAGGTAACCAATTAAGAAGTAAGGAAAATCAATGCTTAAATAGTATTAATATTCATATAAAAAAGAGCAAGTCCAATTGAAAAAATGGAGTTGCCCTTGATAGTTTAATTTGATTCGTAATTTAAGAAAATTGCAACTTAATCCTAATTATTAGTTAATACAGATAAAGGTAAATTTATTGCCGCACCATTTTATAAACTTTTCAAGATTTTTATAAGAAATACTAATTGTTGCAGTATTTACATTTGGGTGAAAACTAATGTTACTAGCACTAACTAAATCTTTATCTATTAGAATTTGTACATCTTTATCAATATCATTTATTAACCCAAAAGGGCTAACTGAACCTGGTTTAAGAGCTAAATATTTATATAATCTTTCTTTTGAAGCAAATGACAAGTTTGTACTTCCTATTTGTCTAGACAAAAGTTTTAAATCTACTTGCTTTGCTTCATCTAATATTACAAGATAATGCATATTTCCTTTTCTATTACGAAGAAAAAGATTTTTACAATGTTGTCCTGGAATACATATATCTAGTTGGTGGGCTTCTTCAATAGTGTATATTGGTTTATGTTCATATCTACTATATTCAATTTCTAACATCTTTAAAATATCATATAGTTTTTGCTCATCTTCATTAATCAAATTTCTTCCTCCTATTCAAGAGTTAAGTCATAATATTTTATAATAGTGAACTAATTATATACAGTATTATACAGAAATTCAATTGGTCAATCAACCAACTTTTCCTTTTTTGTGTATATGATGTCATGTCATGGAGCGCGTGTGTTCCTCAAAAGAATCCCTTCTGGTGAGTATTATTTATAATTTTCACCAGAAGGGATTTTAATATTTGCAAATTGATTTGGATGATCAAACTATTTTTCGATCCAATTTATTAAATCTTCAATGACCTCATTTGGTATATGTCCCTCTATTAGATATTCATTTGGATTTGGTGTTCCTTCACCTTCAAGGAATAGATGATTTAGCTTTTCATAGGTTTTAAAAGTAACATTTTCTTTATTTTCTAATGCTTCTTGCCAGTTTTTGAGGTCTGCTTCTGTAACTTGATAGTCTCTTAAGCCTTGCATAATTAAAATTCTCTGCTGTAATTGCTTAGCCATTTCTACTGGATTATAGTTCCTTAAATCAAGCCAATATGGAGCATAAATACTAAATAACTTGGCTGGGTCAGTATTGGTAGAAAGATTGGGGTCTTTGATATTTTGAACGCATGACTTAATAAAATCTAAATTTGCAGTCTCTTCATCATCTACATTACTATCAAGAGAATATAAATATTCATATTGTTCTAACATCAAATCCTCTAATGGTCGTGTGTTTCCAGCTAAAATTATACAACCTGCTATATCTTTATCTTCATTTACTATTCTAGGAACTAGGTATCCTCCTAAACTGTGTCCAAGTACATAGATATTGTTTGGATCAATTTGATTATGACCTTTTAAGAATTGTACTGCTGAAATTGCATCATTGATTGTTTCTTCTTTCACAGTAAAATCAGTAACGTTTTTTAGTTTTACAGCATAGTGCTTAGTTCTTTTTTCGTATCTTAAAACCGCAACACCTCTAGTAGATAATCCCCATGCAATATCTCTAAAAGGTTTGTTTGGTCCTATTGTTTCATCTCTGTCACTTGGACCAGAGCCATGAACTAAAACAACTACAGGAAAAGGACCTTCTCCTTTTGGTATGGATAGTGTTCCAGGTAATGACCATCCTTCTTCCCCAACAGCTACCTCATATTCAGTAATCGAATCTGGAACATTGCTTTCTTCAGTGCTAGCGCCTGAAGGATTATCAATCAGAGTATAGTTAAAACCAGCAATTTGTTTTTCTGTATCAAAAACAACATTGAGAGAAATAAACTGCTTTTCAAATTCACATGCAAAACTAACTATATTATATTGTCCTGATTGACTTTGAGATGAATTTATAGTTTTGATAAAAGAACCGTAAGTTTCTGTCAGCTGAGTCATTACTGCTTTCATAATATCCGGTGTAAAAGCATCCTTTAACTTAGAATTCATTGTGTAGTTATTATAGGCATTTTCATAGTTTTCATTAAGAATGTCATTCACATAACTTTCAGCGATTGCCTCGATATCTACATTAGATTCATCTTTGGTGACATTTTCTTGTTCATTCTGAGTAGTTTCTTCTGTCACATCAGTTGCTTTGTTACATGCAGAAAATGTTAGAATGCTAACCAAAATAACAAAGATAATTAATGAATTTTTCTTCATACTATATCACCTCAATTTATATTTTTAATATCTACTTAAGAAAGAACTTTAGGTAGTAGTGCCATTAGACCGATTGCAATTATTAATACTAACAGTATTAGTAGGGCAGTAAAGTTCCCAAAGTTAATAGTAAAACCTATTCCGAACCTTTTTTCAATAAAAATACTTGGATCATCAGGATTAAAATAAAATAGACCTAGCTTCCAGTTTTTATCATCGTCTCTATCAAATGATTTTTCCATACTTGAGCGAAACTTAATTTTGAGTCTGCTTCCACCTTGCCCAGTCCGTAATGCTAATACAATGACAGTTAAGATGATTGTTATAGTAATTACAAATGGCAGAACAGACATTATTACTGAATTTGAATCAATCAAACCAAAGGATGTAAGATTTAAATACGTAAACATTATCTGTAAGATCAATAAAACTCCAACTATAAACCTTGACCATCTTAAGCGAAATATTCTACTTTTTTCAAGAGATTCTTCAGGGTTTGTAGCACTTATCTGTTGCTTTGCCCAAGCAATGCTTTTGTATGCGAAAAATAAAATCCCAACCAAAAATAACTGTAATATTGGCATATAGAAAATACTGCTAAATGTTTTATCAATCCATTGATCAGGGGTACCATCAATTCCCCAATGAATAGGTATTCTGTTAGGTAGCGCATCATAATTAGCAAGTATAATAAATATGTTAAATGCAATTATGAGTAATGAAACTAAGAACCACCATTGAGAGGCTATGAGCTTACTTCTCTTCGAGCCAGTATATCCTGTATCAATAATTACAACCTCTTCATTTTGTTCATTCCAATGCTCTGAGAGCTTTAGCATTTTGACCTTTTTATGTGAAAGGTAGTAAAAAATATATTGTATAAATATTGTTGCAATCAAACCTAAAGAAAATAATGCTACACTATTTGTAAGGTATATTATTAAAATTAATATTGCTGTAATAGGAATTGATAAGCTGAGAGTAAGAAGTACATATTTTTTATATATTTGTCTTAGGGTAGGATGATTAATTTCTTTTTCAGGAATTCTAATTCCAAAAAAAAGCTCTTTTCTTGTAAGTTTGGGCATCAAAAGCTCAATGATGATTATAAATCCACAAATCAAAACAAATGTTATTAACATCAAAACTTTATTAGTCATATTACATCTCCTCCCTAAAATTATCATAGATTTTTGAACAAATTGTTAGAAAATCATCTTTACTGATTCCTTTACATATTGACGAAGCTATCAAGGTATTAAGAGTTTTCTTTAAATCATCAACAAAAGCCATGTCAGGTTCATCCATTAATGGAAGTACTGTAGCTCCTTTTCTTCTATCAATAGCAATATAGTTTTCGCTTTTTAGTAAATTATAAGCCTTATTGATAGTATGAAGGTTAATTCCAATATCTGAAGCTAACTGTCTTACTGATGGAAGTGAGTCATTTGGTTTAAAATGTCCTTTAGCAATACCTTCAATAATCTGATTACGTAGTTGTAAGTAAATAGGAGTTTCTGACTGGAAATCAATCTTAATAAACATGTAATCACCTCCAATGACTATGTATGTAATATATCATATATCTGTTATATATATTATATAACAGATATATGGTATATGCAATAACCTTTTTATTTTTCTCTTTGAAAATTTTGTTTCGCGATTATTTAATGTTTTTTGTTAAAATACATCAAACAATATAAAGTCAAGAAACATGATATACATTATCATTAATCAGAAACTCAAATGCATATATCTAAAAAACATAATGTATATCTGCTTGCACTTAAAAAAGAAAATGTTAAAATTAAAATAGAGATTAATTTTTTTTGGCTAAGATGAGGTGAAAAAAATGACAATAGGTGTATGTACCTTAGAGCTGATGATATATGAAGCAAATTCTTTAAAGGAAAAAAGAATGGTACTAAAAAGTATATTAGAGAGAATCAAATCAAGGTATAACGTTTCGATTGCTGAGGTGGACTTAAATGATGTTTGGAGGAGAGCTGTTATAGGAATATCATGTGTTTCAAACGATACTGTTCATGCAAATCAAATGATATCTAATGTAACAAAATTTATTGAGAGAGATGGAAGGGTAGAAATAATACATTATGATGTTGAGATACTATAGTTAACAATTATACTAATTGAAAGGATGATAACATGAAAAATAAGCTAACTAATAAAGAAATCAAAAATGTTCTAAATATATTACGTGATATGTATCCAAATGCAAAATCAGAACTTAATTTTTCAAATGCTTTTGAACTATTAGTTGCTACAATATTAGCTGCTCAATGTACAGATGTAAGAGTGAATAAGGTAACTAGTGAATTATTCAAAAAATATAGAAACCCACATGATTTTCTAAAATTATCTCAAGAAGAATTAGGTGAGCTTATTAAAAGCTGTGGGTTTTATAAAAATAAAAGTAGAAACATACTAAAAACATGTGAAATACTAGTGAATGAATATAATGGAGAAGTACCTGACACAAGAGAACAATTGGTGAAACTGCCAGGAGTAGGAAGAAAAACAGCTAATGTGGTCATAAGCAATGCCTTTGGAAAACCAGCAATAGCAGTTGACACCCACGTTTTTAGAGTTTCAAACAGAATTGGTTTAGCTTCCAGTGAAAACGTAACAGATACAGAAAAGGACTTGATGAAAAATATAGTAGAAGAGGATTGGTCTGATGCTCATCATTGGTTGATTTTTCATGGAAGAAGAGTTTGCAACGCAAGAAAACCTAAGTGTGAAGCTTGTCCATTGACTCAATATTGTTTGTATTATAATAATGTAATAAATAAATAGAATATTGATTTTTTTTGTCAAATAAAAAGGGAAAAAGTACCTTCATAGAGAATAAATTTATTATGAATTTAATAAAAGAGGTGTTTATTATGGATACTACTAATTTAAGAAATATTAATGATGATGAGCTAGTATTTTCATTAGATATAGGAACAAGAACAGTTATTGGTGTTGCTGGAATATTTGAAGATAATAAGTTTAAAATATTAGCATCAGAAATACTCGAACATCAAGAAAGAAGTATGTATGATGGTCAAATACATGATATAAGTGGCGTAACCAAAATTACTAAAAAGGTTAAAGAACGAATAGAAACTAAGCTTGGAAGAAAGCTTGAAAAGGTATCAATTGCAGCTGCAGGAAGAGCTTTAGAAACAATCAGAGTTGAAGTAGATAGACAAATCGATATTTCTAAAGAAATAAGTAAAAGATTGGTTGAAAGCTTGGAAATGGAAGCAATTCAACATGCTCAAGAGATGCTTGAAAAAAAATCTGCAAAAAAAGAATCTCAGTATTATTGTGTTGGTTATACAGTAATTAATTATTACTTAGATGACAATATTATTGAAAACTTAGAAGGGCATAAAGGGTACAAAATATCTGCTGATGTACTAGCAACTTTTTTACCACATACAGTTGTAGATAGTCTTTATACAGTAATGAATAGAGTTGGATTAGAGGTTGTGAATCTTACTCTTGAGCCAATAGCTGCAATAAATATTGCTATTAAGAAAAGCCTGAGGCTTCTCAATTTAGCATTAGTTGATATTGGAGCTGGAACGTCTGATATTGCTATTACAAAAGATGGTTCAATAATTGCTTATGCAATGGCTTCCATCGCAGGAGATGAAATAACAGAAAAAATTGCAAAAACATTTTTATTGGATTATGATGTAGCAGAAAAATTGAAGATTAGTCTATCTACGGATGAGAATCACAAGTTTTATGACGTTGTTGGAATTGAACATAATTTATCTACTGAAGAAATACTTGATAGAGTAAAGGATTCAATTGAAGAACTAGCAAGAGAGATAAGTGATAAAATACTTAAGTATAACGAAAAGGCTCCTAGTGTTATTTTTCTAATTGGAGGAGGAAGTCAAATAGCTACCTTACCAAAATTCATAGCTAATTTTCTAGATATGCCTGAGGTAAGAGTAGTTGTAAGAGACACTTCAATAATAGAGGATGTAGAAGGTATACCAGAGAATCTTAAAGGTCCTAATGCGATAACACCATTAGGTATTGTAAAAGCAGCAATAGATAATCAATATAAGGATTTTCTTGAAATTGTTATAAATGGACAAAAGATTAAGTTATTCAATTCAAAACAATTAAAGGTTTCGAATGCATTAGTTTTAATCGGTTATAATCCAAGAAATCTTATACCTAAACGAGGCGAGGATTTTGTCTATTACTTAAATGGTGAAAAGAAACGAATTAAAGGTGAGGTTGGAGAACCGGCCAAAATATATGTAAATGGGAAACAAGCTAACCTTGAATATCGTTTGTTAAATGGGGATGATATCACAGTTGAAGAATCACTTCAAGGTCAGAAGGCTAAGTCACCAATGCTTAATGATTGTATAAATATAGACAAGACTGTATTATTAAATGATAATGAAATAAAATTAATAGAGTTTATTAAAGTAAATGGAGAGATAATAACTGATAATGTTTTAGTGAACGAAGAGGATGAAATTGAATTAAGAGAAATAAATAACATAGCTAAATTATTTGAAATACAGGGATTAGAGTTCGAGAATTTTAATGTAAGTGTTAATGGTGAAGAAGTAGACAATAGTTATGAGTTGCAAAACGGTGATGTTATTACAACGGAAATGACTAACAAAGGAAAGAATGAAAAACCTAATACTATATTAGATAATAGTATTTCAGAAGGCAATAAAACTATAAGATTGATTATTAATAACGAAGAAAAGATTTTTAAATACAATAAAGATAAATTTATTTTTGTGGACATATTTAATTATATTGATTTTAATTTGTCTAAATCTAATGGAATAATTATACTTAAAATAAACGGAAAGAAAGCAGAATATATACAAGAACTCAAAAATGGTGATAATATAGAAATTTATTGGGAAAAAGAAATTTCAAAAGCATATTAATAGTATCTTTGCCCTCCCTCTTATTCATAATGAGTGTGTTTACTTAATACAATGTATAAAGAAATTTTAAAGTCTTATGAATTGTATTTAGTAATAAGGGGGTAAATAATGAATTTTATTGCTAATAGAAGGTTTTTGCTTGTTATATTGATTTTTATTATATTTATTATGATTGTTTTTGTTGCTACTTCATATGCCTTCTTAAATAAGACAACCATTTATTGTGGAATAAAGGTTAATGGAATAGATATTAGTGGGTTAGGCAGGATAGAGGCAGTTAAGCACTTAAGTAGTTTACTTAGTGATGAGTTCAATAATCGTGTGCTAAAATTTAAATATGAGGATTATGTATATAAAGTAAGATATGAAAATTTAGGGGTATCTTACGATTATTATAAGAGCATTAATAATGCATATAAAATAGGAAGACAAGGCAATGTAGTAGAGAGACTGAATGAAATTTTAAAAACAAAGATTTATGGTCAGGATATCTCATTAGGTGTAATATTCAATGAAGATAAAGTAAATTTCATAATAGAACAGATTAGGAAGGATATATGTATTAAGAGTGAGGATGCGAAAATTTCTTATAGTAATTATTCTTTTAAAATAGTTCCTGAGGTAGTTGGTAAAAAAGTTGATGTAGAATTATTAAGAAAAAGAATTATTAACGCAATATTAGATTCAGAAGAGGTTGTAATACCAGTAGAAAATGAAATTCCTGAAATTACAGAGAAGCTTCTTTCTAAAATACAATATCCTATTGGAGAGTACTCAACTTATTTTGGTGGAAGTAATGAAGCTAGAAAAAATAATATTAGGATATCAGCTCTCAAGATTGATGGAGGAATCATTCTTCCAGGGAAGATTTTTTCATTTAATAAAGCAACTGGAGTAAGGAATAAAAATACAGGATATATGGAATCAAAGGTTATCAAGGATGGGAAATTTGTTTTTGACGTAGGAGGAGGAGTGTGTCAAGTTTCCACTGCGCTATATAATGTAGCGCTTTTGTCAAATTTAGATATAGTTGAAAGACATCATCATTCTATTCCTGTGAGTTATGTGCCCAAAGGAGAGGATGCTACTGTATCTTATGACTATTTGGATTTGAAAATAAGAAATAATTACGATTTTCCTTTGTATATACATATAGATATACAAACAAATCGTTTGACTTTTAGAATTTGGGGGTGTAAAACAGAAGCTAATAAAAATATTCAGATTATTTCAATTTTAAAGGAAACCATTAAGCCTAATGTAGAAAAAATAATATTAGATACATTAGCTCCTGGTACAAGAATTGTTCTTCAAGAGGGTAGATGTGGATATAAAGTAGAAACCTATAGAGTTATTTATGAAAATGGGCAAGAAATAAGTAGAGAACTCATTTCTCAAGATTATTACAAGCCTAGAGATTATATTATAAAAATGGGACCAGAACCTACTATAGGAAAAAGTATCTATGAAGACAATTCTCAAGGTATATTGATTCAATAGAAACAAATTGGGGGTGAAAAAAATGGACGATCTTTATGATAAAAAAATAAAGTGTCCTGTTTGTGATATGCAGTTCTCTTCAAAAAGGGTTAGAAGATCAAAGCTAAGAATTGAGAAAAGAGATAGTGACCTATTTACATATTATAAGGGAGAAAACCCTGTAAAATACGGTGTATATGTGTGTCCAATGTGTGGGTACGCAGCAACCGAAGAAAAATATTCAAAGGTTAATGATGAAGAAAGAAGTGTTATTAGAGAAAAAGTTACGACAAAATGGAAAGAAAGAGAATTTTCTGGAGTTCGAAGTGTGGATGAATCAATAATATGTTACAAATTGGCACTATATTGTGGTGAAGTTTTGTCATTTAAGAAATTGTATTTAGGTAATATATGTCTTAGATTAGCATGGTTATTTAGGATTAAGAATGATGATGATAATGAAAAAAAATTCTTAGATTTTGCATTAAAATTGTTTGACGAAGCTTATATGCAAGAATCCATAGCAGGTTCTTCTTTGGATGAAATTACTCTTACATATCTTTTAGCTGAGTTAAATAGGAGATTAGGAAACAGAGATAAAGCTATATCTTGGTTTAGTCAAGTAGTGTCTCATCCAATGATCGACACAAAACCTAACATAAAAAAATTAGCAAGAGAACAATGGAATTTAGTTAGACAAAGATAATTTAAAATACAGTGTTAAGCTGTATTTTTTATTTTGGTCAAATAATCTGAAAGAAAATTTTTTAGAATTAGTGGTGCTAAGGATTTTAATAATTATTATTCCCTTTATTAACTCTGCATGCATAAAATATTATAATAATCAATTTATAGTTTTAATAAAGGGAAGTGATTTTTATGAACTATCCTGTAGTTTTTGTACCTGGGGTACTTGGCTCAATGGGAGATGATATTATACCTGGAACTGGAGATTTAGATTTTGGCCTAGCTAAATATGTATATGATCCTTTTGTAAGTGATCTTAGATCATTGGGGTACAAGAAAGATAAAGATCTGTTTATTGCTTTTTATAATTGGAGACAAGAGAATCTATTTAGCGCATATGAATATTTAATTCCTGTAATAAAGAAAGCTAAAAAGATAAGTGGTAAAGGAAAGGTAAACTTAGTATGTCATAGTATGGGAGGAATCGTCTCAAGATCATATATTCAAAGCAGCCATTATAACTATGACGTAGATAAGCTAATAATGCTAGGCACTCCAAATGCAGGATCAGCAAGAGCATATTATTTTTGGGAAGGTGGCGAGGTTCCATATAAAAAATTAAAAAGCAATATATTTTTTAGATTATTATGGGAAGGAGCAGTTTGGATATTTCGAAAACTATATAATATTAAGGATGATTTAACACTTTTACATGAGATATTTCCATCTATTAAAGAGCTTATGCCAACCTTAGAGTATGGAGATTACTTAGTTGCATTAGGTGAAGATAACTTTCTAGATTTAATCCCAATTAATAAAATGAAGGTCCAGAATGATTTCCTAAATAATCTAAATAGAAATGCAGAACAAATTTATAGACGAGGAGTAAAGGTTTATTTAATTGCTGGGAAAGGAGTAGAGACAGAGAAATTTTTATGTGTAGAAAAAAGCAACGATTCATCAAAATGGATAGATGGTATTCCAAGTTATTCAGTAAATACTGATAATGGAGATGGAACAGTTACTTGTCATAGCTGTACTGCTATCTATGGCAATGTAAAGTATTTTGATGGTGATCATACTGAAATATTGGGAATGAGTAAATATGAGCTTGCGAATATACTGTGTAGACGAGCAAAAAGATTTGAATTTACTAGAAGAAAAAGGATTCAGGAGACAGACAACCTATGTTCAATAGTAGCAGCAGATGTTGAGAACATTTTTATTAAGACAAATGAAAACATTACCCAAAAAGTTACTGAAATCGAAGATGAAAATGTTCTAATAAAAAAAATCGGGGAAAATATTTTTTGGATTATTATAAATATGGATTTAATGAAAGATGTGCAGATGCAGTTTGTTCCTACGAAAGATATGACTAGCAGTATATTAGTAATAAAGGGTAACGAACATAAAACTCAAGACAATAAAGTAGAGATAGAAACAAAAGAGATATATCACTTAAATCTTAATTGAATTATTAGTCAATACTTGAATAGCTTTGTTCTATTTGTTATTATTTTAAAGAAGAATCAAAAATATATATTTTGCTTACAAAAATAATATTTATAATTAGCTTAGTATATGATTCTTGATTAATTAAAATTACATTGGAGGAGTGAAAAAATGAACTTTAGGAGTAAGAAAATAATATTAATGCTAATAAGCATAGCTTTAATTGCATCTCTATTTTCTGGATGTATTAGACTAAAAGAAGAATATATAGAGAAGCAAGAGGATGATGAAAACTCAGTAATTGATTTACCTCAATCGGAATATCCTATGGAGGTAGAAGATGATTTTGACAACAAGGTAACAATAAACAGTAAGCCTTGGAAAATAATCTCGTTGGCTCCTAGTCATACAGAGATACTATATAAGCTAGGGTTGGGAAGTAAAATTGTTGGAGTTGACAGCTATTCAGATTATCCTGAAGATGCTAAAAATAAAGAAAAAGTAGGAGATGCTCTTTCTTTAAATGTTGAAAGAATTATTGAGCTTTCACCTGATTTAGTAATCCAATACGGTGAAGGTGATGAAGATGTTAATAAAACAATAAGAGAAGCTGGAATTGCATTACTTAGCTATGAACCTGAGTCTATAGACCAAGTAATTGAGCTTATTAAACAACTTGGTGAAATAACTGATACAAAGAAAAATGCAAAGATGGAAACAATAATCATGGAAAGTAAAAGAGATTATATTTTAGATACATTAAAAGATGCAGAAAAAGTAAAAGTATTTTATGAAGTGTGGAATGAGCCATTAATGACTTGTGGACCAGGAACATTTTTAAACGAACTAATAACCTTAGCAGGTGGAGAAAATATTGCAAAGGATGCACAAGAAGGCTATCCTATATTTGATTTAGAACAGCTATTGGAGAAAAACCCTGATGTTTATTTATCAGCTGCTGATAGCGAAGATAAAACTGTTGAGTCAATAAAAAATAGAGAAGGATATGAGGCTATAAATGCAGTTATTAATGACAGAGTTTACTTATTAGAGCCAAATATTATATCTAGACCAGGACCAAGAATAGTTGATGGATTAGAGATAATTGCAAAGGCTTTACATCCAGATTTAATTAAGTAGTTAGAGAGTAGATATACTAGTGGGTAATAAAATATGTAAAAGAAATCAATGGGCTATATGTATTTCTTTTTTAGTGGTTATATTGATATTGTGTATTGCTGTCTTTACAACAGTTGGGTCAGCTAATATAAGTGTTTTAGACACAATAAAAATAGTTATGTCTAAGCTTCCTATCATAAAAAGGTATGTAGACATTTCAGAACTACCTAAATCATATCAAATAATTATTCTAAAAATTAGGATGCCAAGAGTATTATTAGCGGTATTAGTTGGAGCAGCACTGTCGAGTGTGGGAACAGCTTTTCAAGGTATTTTCAAGAATCCAATGTCTGACCCATACGTTATAGGGATTTCTTCAGGAGCAGCATTAGGAGCAACTATAGTTATAGTAACTCAGATAAATTTCATGATTATGGGTTTATCTGGAGTTTCTTTAGGAGCATTTGTTGGCGCTATTTTTTCAACGTTAATTGTTTATATGATTTCAAAGGTAAAAAATAAAATTCCAATAACTTTATTGTTATTATCAGGAATAGCAATAGGACAATTTTTCACAGCAATAATGTCCTTCATAATGGTGATTTACACAAATGAACTTGATAAAATAATTTTTTGGACATTAGGAAGCTTTTCTGCTAAAGGTTGGGGAAAAGTATTGCCGATAGCAGTTCCGATTATTCTCTCAATAATTGTACTCAATTTCTTTGCAAGAGAGTTAAATGCAATGCTTACAGGAGAAGAGACAGCTCAAAATTTGGGTGTTGATGTAGAAAAAATCAAACTGTTTATTTTATTATTGTGTGCATTTATTACTGCAATGGCAGTATCGGTAAGTGGAATAATTGGATTTGTTGGGTTGATTATTCCACATATAGTAAGACTTGTGGTTGGATCAGACCACAGGATACTTTTACCATCATCAGCTTTAGTAGGTGGAATTTTTATGATAATAGCTGATACTATAGCACGAACTATAATTTCACCTACAGAAATTCCAGTAGGAATAATAACAGCAATGATTGGTGGACCGTTTTTTATATACCTTTTAAGAAAAAAGAAAAGTACGATATGAAATATTAATTTGGTGGCATGAGTGTTACTTCATGCCACCTTTTTTTTGATTTAATGCAAAATATTTTTCTATTAATACCAAATTATGAAATTTATTAACAAAATTTATAACAATATGGCATTATATTACATTAAGTTAATAGAATTTAGAAGGGAACTAAAAGGAAAATATAGAAATAATATTTAGAAAATTAAAAAAATACATTATGTTTTTTTAGGAGGAGAGAATATGAGAGAAAAAATTGGTATTCTAATGAATAATATTAATAAAGTTATTGCTGGAAAGGAAAATGTTATAAGAAAAATATTGGTTTGTCTTTTATGTAGAGGGCATATTCTACTTGAAGATGTACCAGGAGTTGGTAAGACAACAATGGTAAATACTCTAGCTAAATCCCTTAATTTAGCATTCAACAGAATACAATTTACTCCAGACTTGTTACCTTCAGATGTAACTGGAATATCTATCTATAACCCAAAAATCAATCAATTCGAATTTAAAAAAGGACCAATTTACAACAATATTGTTTTAGCAGATGAAATAAATAGAACTTCTCCAAAAACTCAATCAAGCTTACTAGAAGTAATGCAGGAAGGTCAATTAACAGTTGATGGTAACACATATAAAATACCTAAACCTTTTATAGTATTAGCTACTCAAAACCCTATAGAGTATGAAGGTACTTTTCCTTTACCGGAAGCACAATTAGATAGATTTATGATGAAGATATCAATTGGATATCCTGATAAAACTAGTGAAATGGAGATTCTAAGAAGGTTTAGTAATAGTAATCCTTTAGATGAAATCAACTCTGTATTAACTGATAAAGATATTTTTGAGATGCAGCAAGAGGTTGATAATATTCATGTAGACGAGTCAATAGATAATTATATTATTGATATAGTGTCGAAGACTAGAAATCACGAAAATATCAGACTGGGAGTAAGTCCTAGAGGTGCAATTGCATTATTCAAAACTGCAAAAGGGTATGCATATATTAATAACAGAAGCTATGTTTTACCAGATGATGTTAAAAAGCTTGCTGCCGAAGTCTTATGTCATAGAATTATTTTAACACCTGAAGCAAAGATTCAAGGAATTAGTGAGGAGAGCGTATTATATGATATTTTAAAAAATACAAGAGTTCCAGTGGTGAAAGGAAATGACTAAAAAAAAGATATTTTCTATAGTATTATTTACTACATTTCTAATATTTGCATTATTTGTGGGTGGAGGATTTCCTTATTTACTTCTAATTATTACAATTATGATATATGGCTACTCATATTATTCAGTAAGAAAGATTAGCAAAGGTTTAAATGGTATATTTTGGACTGACAAAGCATTCCTTAAAAAAGGTGAAATTGCAAATATTAGCTACAAAATCTATAACAGCTGTTTTATTCCACTTGTCTACGCAGAAGTTGAGGTTGACATCCCAAAAAGATTAACCAATCAAAAGAACGAAAAAAATGTTCATGAATTAAAACCTTATAGCACACTTAATTTTATCAAAAAACTTACTTGTGACCATAGAGGAATATTTGATGTTGGAGTAGTTAACATAGAAACTGGAGATATTTTTGGATTATTTAGAAAGAAGATAGTTGTAAAAGATAATCTTCAGCTTACAGTATACCCTAAAGTGCATAAGTTAGATAGTTTTACTATTACAGGAACCGAATTTTTTGGGTCTATACCAACAACTCAAAAATTCTATGAAGACTATACAAGTATAAAAGACTTAAGGAAATATCAGGTCGGTGATAGTTTAAAGAAGGTAAATTGGAAAGTAACTGCTAAACGAGGAGATTTGTTTGTCAAAAATTATGACATATCTACAAATGTGGAGATACAGCTATTTTTAGATTTCCAAATTGATAAATATAAACATGATACATATGGATATGTTGAAGAAAAAATAGTTGAATGTGTCGTAAGTATTATTCACTACTCATTATATAATAGAGTGAATACTGATTTTATTACTTACACAGAAAAAAAGGTTCAGCTTCATGGCAAAGATAGCAGTATGTTTAACAAATTTTTAGAAATGGCAGTAAGAATCAGACCTAAAAAGAACATTAGTCTTGGTGATGTAATTATAAATGAGTCTAGAGCTTTATCACCAGGAACCTCTATAATTATTGTTACACCTGAACTAGATAAAAAGTTAATCTCTGCAATACTAAAGCTTAAGAAACTAGGCTATAGTGTTATTTTAATAATTGTAAATGACTTTCAAAAATATAAGAATATAAATAAAGGTATTGATATTTTAGAAAAGACAGGTGTAAATATATATAAAATAGACATTGAAGATAACATTACGAATGTATTGAGGTGATTAGATGAGCTCAAAAAATAAAATAATTAGTTTTACTTATAAATTAATAATTAATACTTTTATAAACTATTTTCTTATTAGCTTATTATTAGATTACTTAGAAATAGAAAATAGCTGGGTTAATACGTTTATAATATTTAGTGCTTCAATAAGTTCGGTGTGTGTATGGAGATTGGTTATTAAAAAACCTTGGATCTTAGGTATTTTCTTGGGTTTATTAACATGTGGGATTATATATATGTACAATTTTCAGAATTCAATTTACTTTAGTATGATAGATGTTATCAATGATTTTATGGATTGGTCATATCGATTCATAACTGGATTAACTTTTTTACATGTGCCTAATTTTAGGATTTTATTAGGGTTAATAGTATTTGTTCTTTCACTTATTACAAGCATGCTTGTTTTTAGTGTTAAAAGGATGTATTTCTTATTCATCATTGGTACACCAATATTTATGATTAGATGGTTTCAGTATTCTGACAATGCTTTAATTCACTTTATTTTTTATATAATGTTTGTATTGATGCTATATACGTTCAACAGATATACTCAAATGGAATCATCTTGGATAAGCAGTAAAAAAATCATCAAATCTAATATTTTCAAATCATGGCTGATATACTCTAGTATTACTTGCATATCTATTGTACTTATATCGGCCGTTTTACCAAGAAATTTTATTCCTGTTTCGTCAAGATGGTTGGATGACAAAATTCAAAGCAACTTTCCTTTTTTAGGTGAATGGAGAAATAATAGCATGAAATCACGTGGCTATGGGGATGAAATGAAATTTGATTTGTCTTTTACAGATTTTCAGGATAGTTATAAGCGATTGGGAGGACCCATTAAACTAAAAAATATTTTGGTTATGACTGTTAGCAGTAAACAGCCAGTCTATTTAAAGGGTAGAGCAAAGGATTTTTATACTGGCTCATATTGGAAGTCGTCAGAGGAAACTTTTTATGAAGAGGTTATGGGAAGCCCTAATACTTTATACGAGAAAAATAAAGTAGATGGGAAGCATATAGCTGTAACAATTACACATAAGAATATTGTAACATCAACGCTTTTTAATTCATTTATCCCTAAAAATATCGTAATGGACAAGAGTTTTTATTATATGACAAAATCACTTGAAACTTTTAAAGAGAATTTAGTGATTAAGGATAAAAGATATACAGTTTTTTCTGTAAATCCATATATTGATTGGGAAAAGGTAAAAGCTTCAAATTTCAAATTTGATAGGGATTCATTAGATTATTGGGATGAGGATTATGTCGATAGAAATCTTCAAATTCCAGAAGGTCTGCCAGATAGAATTCATTTATTAAGCTATAATATTTCAAGAGGTAATAAGAGTGATTATGAAAAGGTTAAGGCTTTAGAAAATTATCTTAGAAGCAATTATAAATATAGCTTAAGTCCGCCAGAAACTCCTTTCAATAAAGATTTTGTAGATTATTTTTTATTTGAGTTAGAAGAAGGATATTGTACATATTTTGCATCTTCATTAGTTATTATGGCAAGAAGTTTAGGTATTCCAGCTAGATATGTTGAAGGGTATAAGATTTCAAGTGACAGTAATAAAACAAATGAAGAATATTTAGTATATAGTAAAGACGCTCATGCATGGCCAGAGGTTTATATAGAAGGATATGGATGGATGATTTTTGAACCTACTCCTGGGTATGAAAATATAGTCTATGAGGAAAAAATGAATGTAGATGAAGAAATAGCAAAAGAAGACAAAAGTGAGAGATATAGAAATCGATTTTTTGAGAAGGATTTATCAGAATTATTAGATTCAGATTTTGCTTTTGAAATGGAGTTCTCTCAAGAAAATGAAAATACAAATAAATCACAATATGTCAAAGCTATAATATATTCTAT
Source organism: Thermohalobacteraceae bacterium (assembly GCA_030625765.1). Lineage (GTDB taxonomy): Bacteria > Bacillota > Clostridia > Tissierellales > VENL01 > DAOUQG01. The sequence goes on from DAOUQG010000004.1 coordinate 23,384, forward strand.
TGCTGTTTTTTCAATACTAGTACTAGTTTTATTAATAGTATTCTGCTTCAATTTTATTAGAATAAAGTTAATATTCAAGCAAATATCCAAAAAAAGTTATAAGGAAAAAATATTAAACTATTATAGATTTATATTAAATTTATTAGATATAGCTAATAACGGTAAGGATGAAGGTGAAACACCTAATGAATATTGTAAGCGGCTAAAACTAAATGTTTGGGAAGGGAAATATAATTTTAAAAATACTACAGAAATTTTTAATAAAGCTAGATATGGCGAAAGAGGTATTACAAGTGAAGAATTTGAGAATGTGAAAGAGTATTATCTAAAAACTGAAAAAAATACTTTAAAAAAAATAGGGATTATAAGATTTATCATATATAAATATTTTATGATGAGAATATATAAATAGGATTTTATAGAGTGAAGGGTTAGAATAAATAGCTGAATTGAATAATTTGTTATTATAAGTTCAATAATAGATTTTAAGATGTAAGTCTTAAAATCTATTATTTTGAAAGGGTTGATATACAATATGAGGGAAAGGAGAGTTAAAGAACCAATAATCTCAATTTCTAAGAATATAAATGAAGCTTCTTCTCTTAAAGAATGCTTAGATATGCTGCCAATGAAAAAGCTTCTTAAAGAGGGAGATAGAGTAGTAATAACTCCTAATTGGGTGAAGGCAAAGCTTCCACAGACAGCTACAGTAGTTGGCCCTAAAACATTAGATGCGCTTATTAAGATAGTCAAGTCTTATAAACCATCTGATGTAATAATTGCCACAGGATCTGGAGGAGACCCTACAGATAAGGTTATGAGATATATTGGATACGATGATGTTATTAAAAAAAACAATGTAAGGTTTATAGATTTAAATTATGGTCCATATATTGAATTAGATTTGAATCATGATTTTCCATCTTCAACTAAGCTTAATAAGCTATATGATGAAATGGATGTTCTAATATCCTTTACTCAGCTTAAAATGCATGAAGAAGCAACAATAAGTGCTGGGATGAAAAATATAGCACTTGGATGGCCTCCAGCTGAAATACATGGATTCCCCAAAAAAGATTTAGGGATTCATGATGATTTACATAATTTTATTGCAGCAATGATAGAAAAGATGCCAATAGATTTAACGATAATTAGTGTGGATAAAGCTATGATAGGAACAGGTCCATCAACAGGAAAATCAGTTGATACTTCAGGTTTGATGATAGCAGGAACAGATCCTGTAGCAGTAGATACAGCAGGAGCGAGACTTTTAGGATTTTTACCACAGGCAGTACATTATATCTATGAGATTTACAGAAGAAAGTTAGGAGAAGCAAAGCTAGAAAATGTAAAAATCAAAGGTCTGAAACTTTCAGAAGCTGAAAAAATATTTAGCATGAATGCATATAATCAAAAAGTATCTTTAGATGAAAAAGGTATAAAAAAGATACATGGTAATGAGTGAGTTTGTTACATAGATATTTTTTTATATATTAAGTTTTTCATTCTAAAATATAAAATGTTATGGTATACTGTGATTATATATTAATTCTATAAAGGGGATGCTACATATGAAAGAACAAATAATCAATCCATTCTTAAAAGCAAGTAAAGATATAATTGTGCAAGTAGGGAATATAGAAATCGAGCAAAAAAAACCATACGTAAAGAAGAATATTGATTTGAATGATGATATCGGTGTAATAATAGGGATAACAGGTACTATAAAAGGTCAAGTTATTATAAATTTTCCAGAGGAAATAGGTAAGAAGATAGCATCTAACATGATGGGTGGAATGCCTATAGCTACTCTAGATAATATTGCAAAAAGTGCTCTTTGCGAGCTTGGAAATATTATACTAGGAAACGTTGCAACTGGTCTTTATAATGCTGGTATAACTGTAGATATAACACCTCCAAGTATAATTGCAGGATTAAGTATGAATTTTTCTGTTGCAAATCAACAGATTTTATGTATACCATTTACTGCTGGTGATAAAACTCTAGAATTAAATATATCTATTAAAGAAGATTAGTAAAATACTTTTCAAAAAGAGGTGATTTTTATGGCGATTAATATTGTTCTTGTAGAGCCAGAGATTCCTCAAAACACAGGAAATGTTGCTAGAACCTGTGCTGCTACAGGTTCATCTCTACATCTTGTAAGACCACTGGGTTTTTCCATCAATGATAAATATTTAAAAAGAGCTGGGCTTGATTATTGGCACTTATTGGACATACATTATTATGATTGTATTGATGATTTATTTGCAAAATATCCAAGAGGAAAATATTTTTACGCTACTACAAAAGCAGAAAGTTATTATTCAGATATGATTTTCGAAGATGATTGTTTCTTAGTTTTTGGTAAAGAGACTGCAGGACTTCCTAAGGAGTTATTATCTAAAAATAAAGAAACAGCTATGAGGATACCAATGATTAATAATGAGAATGCTAGATCTTTAAACCTTTCTAATTCAGTTTCAATTATAATATATGAAGCATTAAGGCAGATAGGCTTTTTGAATTTTAAGTAAAACAACATAAATTTAACAAAATCGAATTCATCTTAACAAATTTAACATGGATTTAACAAAACCTCCTTTCGTATGGTGTAATATTATAATTGGAATTATACTTATATTAGAAAAATATTCAAGGAGGTTTTTTATGGAAATAGCAATTGGTGTATTAGGTGGACTGGGGCTTTTTCTTTATGGCATGAATATAATGGGAGCTGGCTTGCAGAAGGTTGCTGGTGAACGTTTAAAAAGATTGATTGAGATATTAACCAACAATAGAATCATGGGAGTTTTTGTTGGGGCAGTTGTAACTATGATAATTCAGAGCAGTAGTGCGACGACAGTAATGGTTATTGGATTTGTTAATGCTGGACTTATGCAGTTAACACAAGCTATTGGAGTTATTATGGGAGCTAATATTGGTACAACCGTTACTGCTCAGCTAGTTGCTTTTAAACTGACTGATATTGCACCTCTTTTTATTGCATTTGGTGTTGCTTTATGGTTGTTTTCTTCAAAGAAAAAACATAAGGAAGTAGCAGAGGTTATCATAGGCTTTGGAATCTTGTTTATTGGTATGGATATTATGAAAGAAGCTTTAAAGCCTTTGAGAGGGTCACAAGCATTTGTTGATATGCTAGTAAATCTCAATAATCCAGCATTAGGAATATTAGTTGGATTTGCAATAACAGTAATTGTTCAAAGTAGTAGTGCTTCTATAGGATTATTACTAGCTTTAGCAAGTCAAGGACTTATTACTATTGATATGGCTATTCCAATATTATTTGGAGACAATATTGGTACTTGTACAACTGCACTTCTTTCAAGTATAGGAGCTAATAAAACTGCTAAGAGAGCAGCTATTATGCACTTGTTGTTTAATGTTTTAGGAACATTAATTTTTATGCTATTACTTCAAACACCTATAAAATGGTTAGTAGAAAAAATAACTCCAAATGATATTGAAAGACAAATTGCAAATGCACATACATTCTTTAATATTGCAAATGTTATCATCTTGCTTCCATTTGCAGGGCTTATTGTTGTAGCAGCTAAGAAAATTATTCCTGGAGAAGTTGAACAAGTTGGAGGACTTAAATATATTGATCCAAGAATTATCGGAACTCCATCAATAGCAGTAGGTCAAGCATCTAAGGAAGTACTTAGAATGGGTAAAATGGTTCAGAATAACTTAAAAACTTCTATAGAAGCTTTTGTAAACAATGATGAAAAGTTAACTAAAAAAGTATTTAAGGAAGAGAAAAATATTAACAATATGGAAAAAGAAATTACTAAGTATTTAGTAGAGCTTACAAGAGCTTCTCTAAGTAATGAAGAGAGTATTAAAGTTACTACTTTATTCAATACGATAAATGACCTCGAAAGAGTTGGGGATCATGCAGATAATTTAGCTGAGCTTGCTCAGTATAGAATAGATAATAAGCTAAGCTTTTCAGATAATGCTATAGAGGAATTGAAGGTTATGTTTGGAAAAGTAGAAGAGTCATTTAAAGAATCTCTTTGGGCATTTAAAACAGCGAATGCAGCTACAGCTAAAAGAGTTGTTGCATATGAAAAGGAAATAGATGTATTAGAAAAGAGATATAGAGCAAATCATATTCAAAGATTGAATGAACATAAATGCTATCCTGGATCAGGTGTTGTATTTTTAGATGTGATAAGCAATCTTGAAAGAGTTGCTGATCATGCATCTAATATTGCGTTGTCAATTTTAGATGCTTTAGAATAATATAAAAAAGCTCATCATAATGATGAGCTTTTTTATATTGAGAAAAATTTTATATAAATATATAATATACATATAAAGTTAAAATGGGGGTAGATATAATTGGGAAAGGTTAAGATTATTACTGATAGTGTAGCTGACATACCACCGAGTCTAGTAAAGGAATGGGACATCGAAGTTGTTCCACTTACTATTAACTTTACAGATGGAAGCTATAAGGATGGAGTAGATTTAACATTTGATGAGTTTTATAAGAAGCTTGAAGAAAGTGAAAAGCTTCCTACTACTTCTCAGGTATCTCCAGCTGAATTTTTAGAGGTATATAAAAAATATGAAAATGAATATGAGCATATGATTGTGTTTACTATTTCATCTGAGATGAGTGGAACATATCAGTCGGCAAACACTGCTAAAGAAGTTGGTGAAATGGAAGATAAGGTGACAGTAATTGATTCAAGACAGATCACATTATGTCAAGGACTGATGGTGTTAGAGGCTGCAAAAATGGCAAAAAGAGGTCGGGAAAAAGATGCAATAATAGATAGAGTTAGTGAAATGATAGAAAAGATTAGATGTATTTTTGTTGTAGATACTTTGGAGAACTTAAGAAAAGGCGGAAGGTTATCAGTTGTTAAGGCATATGTAGGTCAAAAGCTCAATATAAAACCTGTACTTACTATGAGAGATGGAAAGCTAATTATGACTGGAAAGATTAGAGGTAGGAAAAAGGTTATAAATTGGGTAATTAAAGAGCTTCAAAAGAGTGAAATGGATTTTTCTAATCAAACTATGGGAATTAATCATACAAATTGTAAAGATTTTGGTATGGAATTATATGAAAGAGTAAAGGAAACATTTAATCCAAAGGAAATTATCTTTGGAAACGTAGGTGCTACAGTTGGAACTCACGCTGGAGCTGGAGCTATAGCAGTGTATTATGAAGTAAAGTAACGATTTTGACAAATTGACGAAATATTGTAAAAATCGCGATTTCAATAAATATTATAAAAAAAAATAAAAATAGTGTTGATTATCGAAATTTTATATATTATAATATAATAGTGTGAAGAAGTTAACAAATTAAAAATAGTGATTATTTTCTTTTTAATAATCTAATAGTTATTTAGCTGAATGATAAATGCGGAAGAGATCATACATATGACGCCGAAGGAGTAAGTTGTAAAAAATGCCGTTTTACAATGAAACTCTCAGGCAAAAGGACCGTATTTTGACAGCTCTCTGGAAAGCGTATAGCACCGAAGGAGCAATTCTTGAAAAAGAGGAATCTCTCAGGTTTAGAACAGAGTATAAAGGCACATACTATAGTTATGTGTTTTTGCTCTGTTTTTTTAATGTTTAGATTTGTCTGGATGAGGAGTGGGGTTTTTGAAGAAAAAATTAGTAACTAACAATCCTTTAGTAAAAGAAAAATTTGATAATAAATTAAAAGTTGAGTTTTATGACATTGATTATTTAAAAATCCTTGAAAAGGTTAGAGATATGATACATACGGGAAATAAACTTTTATCACATCCATTATCAGGTAGTGTTAAGCCTAATGAGACACCTTATAAAACAGTAATTATTAGTGAAAATAAGGGACATCTAGATATTGATTCACTTATGATTATTGAACAAAGTATAAGCACAACTACAAGATTTATGAAGGATGAAATGACTCCGGATTGGAATGAAAGAATTAGAGAGGATTTTCAAACTATAGACTTATCTTTAATAGAAAATGTTTTGAGAAATATGATTTAGAATACTTATAATAATCTTATTTTCTAAGGTTCAAAATTTAGTATGGCTTTAATTTTAAAATTGAAATTTTTTCAATTTAATTAAAATATTTATATTTTAAATCATCAATATATATTCATAATTATGATAATAATAATAAACAGGGGTGATATAATGTCAAACATTTATGATGTTGTAATAATTGGATCTGGACCTGCAGGATTAGCTGCTGGGTTATATGCATCAAGAGCTAATATGAAAACTTTAATTCTCGAAAAGGAAAGAACAGGTGGACAAATTGTATCTACTGAAGAAGTTGCAAACTATCCAGGTTCTATTCAAGATGCAACTGGGCCATCGCTTATAGCCAGAATGGTTGAACAAGCAGATGAATTTGGTGCAGAAAGAAAAATTGATGAAGTAAAAGAAATCAATCTAGAAGGCAAAATCAAAGTAATCAAAGGTGAAAAAGATGAGTATCAGTGTAAATCAGTAATAATCGCTACTGGTGCAAAACCAAGATTGCTTGGAGCTCCTGGAGAAAAAGAATTTACTGGTAAAGGTGTATCTTATTGCGCTACTTGTGATGGAGCTTTCTTTGAAGATTTACAAGTATTTGTAATTGGTGGAGGAGATTCTGCTGTAGAAGAGGCTATGTTCCTTACTAAATTTGCTAGAAAAGTAACGATAGTTCATAGAAGAGATGCTTTAAAAGCTGCGAAGTCAATTCAAGAAAAAGCATTCAAGAATGAAAAAATTGATTTTATTTGGAATTCAGAAGTTAAAGAACTTAAAGGTGATGGAATATTAGAATCTATGACATTACTTAACAGAGAAACTGGCGAAGAGACAGTAATTGAAGCTGATGAAGAAGATGGAACTTTTGGTGTGTTTGTTTTTGTTGGATTTAGACCTATGACAGATTTATTTGATGGTATTGTTGATATGGAAAGAGGATATATTAAGACTGATGACAATATGAAAACAAACATCGATGGAGTTTTCGCAGCTGGAGATTGTAGAGTGAAGTCGTTAAGACAGGTAGTAACAGCTACTGCTGATGGTGCAATAGCAGCAGTACAAGCTGAAAAATATGTTGACAATAATTTTGGAGAGTAAATATTTTTTAAATAGGAGGGGTAAACTATGTTAGCAGTTGATAAAAGCACATTTGAACAAGAAGTATTAAATGCAGAGGGTTATGTAGTAGTTGATTTTTGGAGTGAAGGATGCGAACCTTGCAAGGCTCTAATTCCTCATATTGAAGAATTAGCAGGACAATATGGTGAGCAAATTAAGTTCTGCAAGCTTGATACTACTAAAGCTAGAAGATTAGCTATCAAACAAAAGATACTTGGACTTCCAGTAATAGCTATCTATAAAGATGGAGAGAAAATTGATGAAAGAGTTAAAGAAGAAGCAACAAAGGCTAAAGTTGAGGAAATGATAAAGAAATATATCTAACAATTGATTTTTGTGCAAAAAAATAATGAGTTGAATTTATTAACTTAACTTGCTTTAAACTGTAAATGCATTAAATTATGCAAATACATTTAAATATTAATTTTTATCTGCTTATTTGGAAATACTAAGAGGAGGTGAACCTATGCGTTTAGAATTAGGAAACATTCTTATTAAGGATGTTCAGTTTGGTGAAAAAACAAAAGTAGACAATGGCATTTTATTTGTAAACAAAGAAGAGATTATCAGCTTAGTTAGAGAGGATGATAATTTCATAAGTGTTGAAGTTGAATTGGCAAGACCTGGTGAAAGCATAAGAATTACTCCTGTAAAGGATGTAATTGAGCCAAGAGTTAAAGTTGAAGGACCTGGAGGGATTTTCCCTGGGTTCATGTCAAAGGTTGATACTGTTGGATCTGGAAGAACTCATGTTTTAAAGGGTGCAGCTGTTGTTACAACTGGTAAAGTAGTAGGTTTTCAAGAAGGTATTATTGATATGACAGGACCTGGTGCTGACTATACACCTTTCTCACAGCTTAATAATGTTGTGTTAGTTTGTGAACCAAAGGATGGATTAAAGCAGCATGATCATGAAAGAGCCTTAAGAATGGCTGGATTAAAGGTTGCTGTATATCTTGGAGAAGCTGGAAGAAATGTTACTCCAAATGAGGTTAATGTATATGAATCATTACCTTTACTAAAGAGTATAGAAAAATATCCAAATCTTCCAAAGGTAGCATATGTTCAAATGCTTCAAAGTCAAGGATTATTACATGATACTTATGTATATGGTGTAGATGCTAAGCAAACACTATCTACATTAATTAATCCTACAGATATAATGGATGGAGCTATTATTAGTGGTAACTGTGTTTCTGCATGTGATAAAAACACAACTTATCATCATCTAAACAACCCAATTGTTCATGATTTATTTGAAAAACATGGCAAGGAAATCAATTTTGTTGGTATGATAATTACAAATGAAAACGTTTATCTTGCCGATAAAGAAAGATCTTCAAACTGGGCTGCAAACTTAGCTGAGTATATTGGAGTAGATGGAGTAGTTATATCACAAGAAGGATTTGGTAACCCAGATACTGATTTAATTATGAACTGTGTTAAGATTGAGAAAAAAGGTATTAAGACTGTTATTGTTACAGACGAATATGCTGGAAGAGATGGAGCATCTCAATCATTAGCTGATGCTGATCCATTAGCTGATGCAGTTGTAACTGGTGGTAATGCAAATGAAGTAATTGAGTTACCTCCAATGGATAAAATCATTGGATATACTGAACCTGTTAATAGTATTGCAGGTGGATTTGATGGAAGCTTAAGGGAAAATGGTTCAATAGTAGTTGAACTACAAGCAATAACAGGAGCTACAAATGAACTTGGCTTTAATAAATTATCAGCTAAAGGCTTCTAAGTAGCTTAGTGAATATTAAGTGCAAACTAAAATTAACAACTTAGATTTAACATAAAACTAATAATCTAAGATTATTTTAATAATTAAATATGAAAGGATGTGTAATGATGGGACGTTATGATGGTAAGAAAGTTATCATAATAGGCGATAGAGATGGAATACCAGGTCCAGCTATGGAAGAATGTTTAAAGTCTACAGAAGCTGAAGTAGTTTTCTCATCAACTGAGTGTTTTGTCTGAACTGCTGCAGGTGCTATGGACTTAGAAAATCAACAAAGGGTAAAGGATTTAACTGAAAAGCACGGTGCTGAAAACATAGTTGTTGTTTTAGGTGCTGCTGAAGGAGAAGCTGCTGGCTTAGCAGCGGAAACAGTTACAGCTGGAGACCCTACGTTTGCAGGTCCATTAGCAGGAGTCCAGTTAGGACTTAGAGTTTATCATGCAGTAGAGCCTCAATTCAAGGATGAAGTTGATGCTGAGGTTTATGAGGAGCAAATAGGTATGATGGAAATGGTTCTTGATGTAGATGATATAATTCAAGAAATGACTGATATAAGAGGCGAATTCTGTAAATTTAACGATTAATGAAAAATAAATAACTCCAAACCGAGAGAGGGGGGGAAACTAATGAGTAAATTAAGAGTTGTACACTATATAAACCAATTTTTCGCTGGAATAGGCGGAGAAGAAAAAGCTGACCACAAACCAGAAGTAAGAGAAGGAGTAGTAGGTCCAGGTATGGAATTCAACAAAAACTTTGGAGACGATGCTGAAATCGTTGCTACTATTATCTGTGGTGACTCTTATTTCAACGAAAACCTTGAAGAAGCAAAAGCTGAAGTAATTGAAATGATTAAGAAGTATAACCCTGATATGTTTATAGCAGGACCAGCCTTTAATGCAGGAAGATATGGTGTTGCATGTGGTACTATCACTGATGCAGTTCAATCCGAATTAGGTATCCCTGTATTAACAGGTATGTATGAGGAAAATCCTGGTGCAGATATGTTTAAGAAGAGTGTTTATATTATTTCTACTAAAAACAATGCAGCAGGAATGAGAAAAGCTGTAAAAGTAATGGCTCCATTTGCAATTAAGCTTGCAAAAGGCGAGGAAATAGGTTCTCCTGAAAAAGAAGGCTATTTCTCAAGAGGAATAAGAAAGAATTTCTTTGCTGAAAAGAGAGGTTCTGCAAGAGCTGTTGATATGCTTATTAAAAAGCTTAAAGGTGAAGATTTTACTACAGAGTTCCCAATGCCTAATTTTGACAGGGTAGAACCAAACCCTGCAGTTAAAGATATTTCTAAGGCAAAGGTTGCAGTAGTTACTTCTGGTGGAATCGTTCCAAAGGGTAATCCAGATCATATTGAATCTTCAAGTGCATCAAAATATGGTAAATATGATATTGATGGTGTAATGGATTTAACTGAAGAAACTTATGAAACAGCTCATGGTGGATATGACCCAGTATATGCGAATGAAGATTCAGATAGAGTTCTTCCAGTTGACGTTTTAAGAGACCTTGAAAAAGAAGGTAAAATTGGAGAATTACACAGATACTTCTATACAACAACTGGTAATGGTACTGCTGTTGCAAGCTCAAAGGCATATGCAGCAGAATATGCAAAAGAGTTGGTTGATGATGGAGTAGAAGCAGTTATATTAACATCTACCTGAGGTACTTGTACACGTTGCGGTGCAACGATGGTTAAAGAAATAGAGCGTGCAGGTATTCCTGTAGTTCATATGTGTACTGTAGTACCTATTTCATTAACAGTAGGTGCAAATAGAATAGTTCCTACTATAGCTATTCCACACCCACTTGGAAATCCAAGCTTAGATAAAGCTGAAGAAAAAGCTTTAAGAAGAGGATTAGTTGAAAGAGCATTAGAAGCTCTAGAAACTGAAGTAGATGACCAAACTGTTTTTGAAAAATAATTAGTAGACTGATATATGTTTAGATATATCTAAAATATCTAAAATGGGTGATGTGTATACATCACCCATTTTAAAAGTAAAAGAAAAATAGCTAAATTTAACAATTATTTAACATGTTTTTCAATATTTTTGGAGGTGACAAATATGTCTTTTTCTGTAATTAAAGGTTCTGGTTATATATTAGTTCATACACCAGATATGATTTTACACAACGGTACAACACAATCTTCTGAAAGAATATTAAATCCAGATTCAGAGTATCTTAAAAAGCTTCCAGAGCATTTTAGAAGCTATGAGGAAGTAGTAAGCTATCCACCAAATCAAACTTATATTGGTAGTATTACTCCTGAGCAATTAGGTGAATATGCAATGCCTTGGTATGATAAAGCAGTTGAAAATGCTGATAGA